>CAYXBG010000165.1:0-2500 GCA_964463145.1 uncultured Acidobacteriota bacterium | reverse complement strand
CGCCAAAGTGAGGAAGAGCGAGGCCATGCAATGAGATTGTTTGACTTTGTTTTAGCTCGAGGTGGGGACGTTGTCTTGCTAGAAGTGGACAAGCCAGACTCTAAATTTGGGTCACCACTGGACATGTTTGAGACAGTTCTCAATCACGAGGAGAACGTAACCAAGCAAATTCACGATGCCTACAAAAAAGCCCTCAAACAGAAAGACCATGCCACAGAGGTTGAGCTCCAGTGGTTTATCACTGAGCAGGTAGAAGAAGAGAAGACCGCAGGTGATATCTTGGCCAGGCTAAAGATGGTTGGTAAAGATACGGCTACTCTCCTGATGCTCGATAATGAGCTCGGAGAAGAGTAGACGCTGGGGCAGAGTTCCTGTGGTTGCTCTCAAGTAAGGGAGGGGGCTCGGTCCAGGTTAGAGGTGAGAAATTAAGGTCTGAACTTGGTTTGATTTGACTGATCACATGCCGCCCAAGTATCTCTTGGGATGTCCCTATATGCTAGAATATTGACATGATTGAGAAGGTTGTGCTGGCTTCCCCCAGAGGGTTTTGTGCCGGGGTGGTAAGAGCTATTGATATTGTTAAAATAGCTCTCGAAGTTTTCCCTAAACCGGTCTATGTTCGGAAGGAAATTGTTCATAATCGACATGTTGTAGACGAACTTAGATCTGAAGGAGCGGTCTTCGTGGATAGCCTAGAGGATGTGCCAGAAGGGAAGACCGTTGTCTTTAGTGCTCACGGAGTATCACCTGCTGTCCGGTTAGAGGCCAAGAACCGAAAACTACATGTCATAGATGCAACCTGTCCGTTGGTGACTAAGGTTCATTTGGAGGCGGCTCGATATGTCCAAAAGGGATATAAGGTCCTTCTAATTGGACATACTGGTCACGATGAGGTGATAGGCACTATGGGTGTGAGTGAAACTAGTATCTTTCTTGTCACCTGTATTGAGGATGTCGAGAGACTTGTTCTGAGTCCAGATGAAGAAGTAGCGTATATAACTCAAACTACTCTTAGTCTTTTCGATACGGAGGAAATTATCCAGGCACTAAAGGAGAAGTTCCCTCTCATTGAAGGGCCTCCTTCTGCGGATATTTGCTATGCAACTCAGAACAGGCAACTCGCTGTCCGAGATCTTGCTGTGGTTAGTGACTTGATCCTGGTAGTGGGGTCCAAGAACAGCAGTAATTCTAATAGGCTCGTTGAGGAGGCACTGAAAAGAAACATACCGTCCTATTTAATTGATGATCATTCAGATGTGTGTTCGGAATGGTTTGATGGTGTTAGAACGGTGGGAGTGACCTCCGGTGCCTCGGCTCCTGATTCTCTTGTTGCTGACTTGGTAAACTGGCTTAGTCGTGATGGGGCAGAGGTGGAGGAGTTGATTGTACAGAAAGAAAATGTTGAATTCGCCTTGCCTCAGGAACTAGAAGTTGCACACCTTGCTTAGATTGCCTGGGCATCACTAACTCGGACGTTTGCAAACAATGAATTCTGATAAGAATCGGAGCAGGATCTCTCGGCCAGAACTGGAGACAGTAAAAAATCTATACCCAGGTAGAGAGTACGAAGTTCGTATCCGCTGTCCTGAATTCACATGTGTATGCCCTAAAACAGGGCAACCGGACTTCGCAACCATCTGGATAGAATACGTCCCCGGCGATTGGATTGTAGAGCTCAAATCTCTAAAACTCTATCTTTTTAGCTATCGGGATGTGGGTGTATTTCATGAGCATGTGACCAATCAAATCCTTGATGACTTTGTTGAGTCTTCTCAGCCAATGAGGTGTACGGTGAAAGGGGAATTCAACACCCGGGGAGGCATATCCACAGTTGTGACTGCTCATTTCAAGAGCGAGCTGCCGCGTTGAGAAAATTGCGAAGAGAGTTAAGGGCGGGAAATGTGAACCGATCGGCACCGCCGATCTCCTCTCTCAGTAGTAGCGGAGAGCCGATTCTTACAAATGGAAGACGGTATGATTGAACGGCTAGTTTAAGTGGCTCAATATCCGCTGCAGTGAATTCCGTACTAGCCTCTCCCCAGAATACGCAGACCAGGTTGATAGGTTCCTGTTCAACTATTTCGGCCATTGTTCGAAAAGGAATAGCATCGCCCAAGTTGAGAACCTCCCAGCCCTCTACCTCCAGTATGCGAGCTGTCGCATTTACAACAAATCTCTTTGAGCGAGCAGGACTGGCACAGAGAGCTAGTTTTCCATTAGTAGCCTTGCTAACCGTTTCAGGGAAAAAGTAATCTGTCGCCGTTTCGATGTTTACACGAATGATTTCGGCCTGTCCACGGCTTAAATCACCTGAGCTCAAGGCGTCTCGGACACTTTTTAATACCGGAAGAAGTACGTTGTCATATAAGTTGGCGAGGGATATTCCTCTCAGATATAGACGCATCAGGAGCTGTTCTATCTGGCGACGTTGGTTCCTGGCGGCCAGGTACCGAACCTGTCCCTCAACACTCTGCAGATCCATTCGATTCAGGACGTCTTC
>CAYXBG010000164.1:0-2517 GCA_964463145.1 uncultured Acidobacteriota bacterium | reverse complement strand
AGTCACGCAGTGTGCCTGTGCTCCGAGCTCCTGGTGGCATACAAAAGAGAGGTATGAACTATCCACACCTCCACTAAAGGCCACGATCACATTCTCAAAACCGCGGACAAATTCTCTGAGATTAGTTTCAAGCGCCTCTACAGACAATAGGGGGAGATTGCAGCACAAGCAATCGAAGAGTGTCAACAAATTTGAGAAACTTCAGCAAATAAATCAAACACCTAATTTTAATTTTCTATTTCAGTTAAAAACTCAAACCAGTGAACTCTATTCACAATATAGGACTCCGACTCCTTCCCGGCTATTCCTATCACGGCCCCAATTAGGATGCTATCCTTCTATGGTAACATCGAATGCTGGTCTACCATTTAGCTGTTAATGGACCTACTGCAATGAACAAGTTCGTCTTCCATACACTACTCTTGGCCCTGATCCTCATTCTCATCTCTACAGTTGGACTAGCTCAAGGAAGAGGTGGCCAGCCCCTCGAAGAGGAGAAAGATACACCTGAAGGACAAGCAACCCTTAGAGTCGAAGTAGCTCAGGTCCAGGTAGACATCACAGTTCGTGACAAAAAAGGAAATCTTATTCAAGGCCTGAGTAAAAAACACTTTCAAATATACGAAGATAAAGTTGAGCAAACTATAACTAATTTCTCCCCTGTCGAAGGCCCACTTACTGCAGTTCTTGTAGTGGAATACCGTCGTGCTCCATATTGGCAATGGGAAGTCGTCTGGGAAGCCTTACAGGCTTCCTACATCTTTGCCAGAGGTATGCGTAGTGGAGACTGGATGGCAGTCGTCGCTTATGATCTTCGCCCAGAGATATTAGTTGATTTCACCCAAAACCCAGCAGAAGTATACAACGGCCTTAAACGACTCAACTATCCAGCTTATCGGGAAGCCACTTTGTACGATACCGTAATAGATACATTGGATCGACTCGAAGAGGTAGAAGGAAAAGTAACCATGATTGTTGTGTCTACCGGAATGGACACTATCAGCAAAGCTAATCTTGGCAAACTACTGAGGCGTTTAAAAAGAACTAACGTTGTGATCTATCCAGTACACCTGGGTGGCAATCTACTGGCCCGAGCTGAACATTACATGGACGGCCCTTTGCGTATGGACTTTACTCAAGCAAAGGCTGTCTTACGAGAAATGGCTAAATCGACTGGAGGAGAAGCCTATTACCCACGTTTCCTTCAATCTTTTCCAGGTGTATTCCAAAACATCGGAGCCCTCGCACGGAGTCAATACACGCTCAGTTATGTCTCCACCAACAAGAGTAAAAAAGAAAAGTTCCGAAAACTACGTGTCCAGGTAACAGTTGACATCAATGGAGATGGGAAAAAGGACAAACTGAAAGTGCGCCACAAGGCAGGATATTTCCCTGACACTCTACCTGGATCCTAACCACAATAAGCACGCTGCTCGACCAATGAGAGGATTTATAAATCCTCTACAGCTGAATAGACTCCAGGGCGGCTTCTAAGTTCCGAGCCACCTGAGGAGAACTTTGGTGATGCCTTACATATGCGAATACGTTACTTTTCAAAGAGGCTATCCAGCGAGCCCATTCGTCTAGCTCCTGATCATCGTAGCTGATCCGTCGCAACCTAAGATATACAAAAGAAGAAGAGATTTCCCGGACCGCCTCCTGATCATCAGCATCGACCACCACCAGAGACGCTCCGTATCGCTCAAGTAACCGATATGTTTCTGATTCAAACCAGGACCCATGACGAAATTCTAGAGCGAGTGGAACCTCTGCAGAGAACTTCGCTAAAAAATTATCCAATACCTCCAAGTTCTTTCGAAAATTAGGAGCGAGTTGCACGAGCAAGCAAGCCAAATTCCCCCCTAAGGGTTCCGTACTTCTCAAGAAATGCTCCATTGCCCTATCACAGTTAACCAATTTTTTGTAATGAGTTATCCATCGGCCAAGTTTCAAGGTGAATCTAAACTCAGAAGGGACCTGAGACGCCCATCTAGTCATCATCTCCGTAGAGGGTGTACGGTAGAAAGTATTGTTTATCTCAGCAGTACTGAAGATCTTAGAGTAATGCTGAAGATAGTCCGCCCTAGGCAACTCCTCTGGGTACAATAGCCCTTTCCAGCTCTGGTAAGAAAAACCCGAGGTACCCACGTAGATCAAATCTAGTCCCCAATGTTACTAATACAAAAAACCAAAGCTAAGTTCCCAAACCTTGCAAATCAAGATAAGGCAACCGTAGTTAGTCCAGAGATTGGATATATTCCCAAATAGCCTGACCCTGCTTGTCCCCATCGCCTCCAAGAATTGATTGTAAAGTCGATCTCCCTGTGTCATCCATGAAAGACGGCATCATCGTTCCAGGAATCACACGAGAAGGATCTCTCAGTATCCTTTGAAAAAACTCCCGTCTCAATCGGTCTCCAACATACTGCAAATCAATCGTTTCAGTATCCGGCCCGGCCAAGGCCGCACTCCCTCCAATCGGATGACACTGTACACATCCTAGTTGCTGTGACCCGA
>CAYXBG010000163.1:0-2517 GCA_964463145.1 uncultured Acidobacteriota bacterium | reverse complement strand
GTGCATGCGAGATATCCCATCCCAAAGTCTCCCCTCCCAGCTCTGTGTTCACTAGAACTGTTCGGTCGCCATTATCCCAAGTCAGTCGAAGAAGGCCTGTTTGGCCTGGGCGATAATCTTCAATCAGATCGTTCAGTTCATTCAGTTGCGCTCCGGCCCGACTAGCGATAGCATCGAAAAGATCTCCACAGGCTGATAGGCCCGCTTCGATACCGTATGCATCGGGATGGATAGATCCTTGGACCACGCCAGAAACTCCTGGGATTAAATCGACCTCGTCGGCTATGGCCATAATACAGGTTGATGTACCCACTACGTTCACAACGTCTCCCTGGCGTATACCTGCGCCAACAGCATCCCAGTGAGCGTCAAAAGCACCTACAGGAATGGGAATACCCGGGTTAAGCCCTAGCCGTCGAGCCCACTTTTCAGACAACCCACCAGCCAATGACTTTGAAGTTGCATAACGCCCCCCGAAACGACCCCTAATCCCTGAAAGTAGAGGGTCCACCTCCCCCAAAAATTCATCAGATGGGAGACCTCCTAACTGCTTGTTCCACATCCACTTATGCCCCATGGCGCAAATGCTCCTGGGAAGTTCAGCTGGATTACTGATACCACACAGAACCGCGACCACCATGTCACAATGCTCCACCGCGGTCGCCATTAGATCCCGTTTATCAGGATTATTACGAAGCCAGTGAAGTACCTTAGCAAAGCCCCACTCTGAGGAATAAACTCCTCCACACCAGCTCAGAGCCTCAAGTTTTTTCTGCCTTGCTACTTCGGTGATCTGGGCTGCTTCCTCTCTAGCCCTATGGTCACACCATACATAGTAATCATCGATGGGATTAAGAGCCTCATCCACTGGAACGACGGTTGATCCAGTCGTATCAATTGCCAAAGCAACGATTGCGCTTGCAGGAATACCCGATTTTCCAACTGCCTCATGCATGGCTTTCACCAATGCAATCATATGGTCAGCGTGACGCTGGGTCGCATAGTTAGGATCATCCTTGCGACGCTTTAAGGGGTACTCCGCTACACTAGAGGACAATGCCCCTCGGTTACTATCGACAATGGAGACACGGACACTCAAGGTGCCAAAATCAACTCCAGCAACAACCGCCATGTCATTCGCATCCATGAAAATTCACTTAGCCACTCCCGTTCCCGAAGGAGGCAAGATCATTCTACTGACCTCCTTTTTCGAAAGCGAGAGAAAATTAGGGGACTGATCACATATACTCAAACTTAGATGCCCAGACATACCATCAAGGCTCAATTACTCCTCTCTGATTTGGCAGAGGCGAAGACGATTCAGTACAATGCAGATTCGTTGCCGGAGTGGCGGAATTGGCAGACGCACCAGACTCAAAATCTGGCGAGGTTTACTCCTCGTGGGGGTTCGAGTCCCCCCTCCGGCACTTACGAGAACCCTAGCCTCTGAGCTCCATATTCTCGGGGTCCCATTCGTAAATCCGTCTATTCAAATGACAAAGGTTTGCCATTAATGCAGGTGCAGCAGCCCGCAGGCCGATCTTTGCACCTTCATTAACAACACCTCCATTACGCATCACTCTGAAAAGTGTTTTGAAGTGCTCTAACCTGCTGTCGTGACCACGCGGAGACCTAAATTCTCTCACTACGTCAGTGCTCGGTTTATTCAGCTCAGCACCCCCCGGATGGACTTTTTTATATTGCCGGATGAAGGCTTCCTGCTGAGACTTTGAAAAGGTACCAAAGGAATTATAACCCCTGACGGTTTCCTCGAAAGTATGCTCACGCGTCCCTCGTCTGGTTAGTTTGAGCCTAGAACCTATCGTCAAAGTCCCTTCACTTCCAATAAGTTGAAAACTTGATCCGTGTCCACTGTCCTTAAAGTTTGCCCCCAGGGAGAGAGTGAAGGCGGGATGGTT
The DNA here is from genome assembly GCA_964463145.1 of uncultured Acidobacteriota bacterium. GTDB lineage: Bacteria > Acidobacteriota > UBA6911 > RPQK01 > CBDAPI01 > CAYXBG01. The sequence goes on along the minus strand of CAYXBG010000163.1, from coordinate 598 downwards.
CGCTGTCTCCGGATATTCATAGAGCCCCAAAATCAGGTCAGGAACTTCTCGGTCTTTCCAATAATAGATCCCCCCCGTGGCCATAGCCCTAACGGGCCCCTTGGAACCAATAATATGGTGAAGTGCCGTAAAACGGTGCACATACATATCACCAGCAACACCTGTGCCATAGTCCCAATATTTACGCCACCGAAAAAAACGATCAGCGTCAAAAGGACGCTTAGGAGCACTTCCCAAAAAGGTTTTCCAGTCTATCGTCGAAGGAGATGCATCGGTAGGTATCGAATAATTCCAGGCACCGAAAGGGGTGTTTCTACTTATTAAGATATCCACCATATTCAACTCTCCGATGGCACCTTCCTTATACAGCTCCCGAGCCTTTTCGGTAAGCGCATGACTGATAACTTGGCTACCTACTTGGAAAGGCTGTCCCGTCTCCTTCTGTGCCCTAATTACAGCCTTGCCTTGCTCGATTTTTTGAACCATTGGCTTCTCGCAATAGACCGCCTTACCTGCCTCCATTGCATCAATAGAAATCTCCTGATGCCAATGGTCGGGAGTGGAGTTAATGATGGCATCGACATCGGAGCGCTCGAGG
>CAYXBG010000162.1:0-2577 GCA_964463145.1 uncultured Acidobacteriota bacterium | reverse complement strand
CCAACTTTGCGTAGGCATTATTGGACGTATCGTTTAAATAAGCACGGAGTGTTTCGGGTTGAGGTGGTAAGCCAGTCAAGTCTAAGGCAACACGCCGTGCTAAAATCGATTTTTCGGCTTCTGGAGCTGGTTCTAGTCCGGCGGTCTCAAGATGGGAAAGAACGAATTGATCAATTGGGTTATTGATCCATGCTGTAGTTGTAATTGCAGGGAATTCTGGTTTTCCTGGTTTTTGAAAAGACCAGTGGGCCTTCCATTCAGCCCCTTGTTTGATCCATTTTTCGAGGACCTCTATTTGTTCATCCGTAAGTTTCTCTCCCGCATAAAAGGGAGGCATCCGCAACATTTTTTGCTTACTGGTACCACGATTGTAGAGCTGACTTTTTTCGACGTGGTGTGGGGCCACTACTGATCCTGAAGGACGTACTCCAAATAGCCCTTCTTGGGTGTCAAGACGTAAATTCCCCATGCGGCTATCTTCGTCGGGGCCATGGCACGTCAAGCAATTATCCGAGAGGATAGGAAGAACATCCCGTTGGAAGTCTACTTTTTGGGCTATTACTTGGGTGATGATAACTGACAGCAGAAAGGGGATTTGCAGCAGTAACCGTAGTGGGCTTAAATAATTCATGAATCCAGGATATTGCAAGCTTGCAAGATACAACTAGGCTAATCTCCTGAGGTTCATCTTGTCAACCGGCATGCTTGCCATAATTGGTGGATTTCCGAGATTTAAGGAGTGGCCGATTTGGGTTATTCAACAAGGTCTGTGTGATTGTTCTAGAGCCTGGAAATTCATCATTAGAGACAGTATATTTTTCTTGTGTTTTCTTGGCTAAATAATGTGGAGATGGCAAAATGAGGGTTTGTTTTGGCTAGTAGGGGGTTTACTGTTAACTCTGTGATTAATATGGATACGTCATTCAGTAAGTTTGCTGCGTCGATTGAAGTCGAAACAGCTTTTTCCGTACTAGCTATTGCCAAGCAGCTTTCCAACTTGGGTAAGGATGTTATCGAGTTGGAGATTGGCGATAGTCCATTTCCCTCCACAAAGGCTGCTAGAGAGGCCGGTATCCAGGCGATTAGAGATGGGCATACCAGCTATGGACCATCGATAGGATTACCTGCCTTTCGAGAAGCTGCTTCTGAATACGTTAATCGGGAGTATGGCCTGGAAACAACATTTGAGAATATAGCAGCTGGGCCAGGTGCAAAGAATTTCGAACAGCTATTCTGTGAGGCTTTTCTCAACCCTGGAGATGGGGTTTTGGTCTTCAGCCCTTATTTCCCGACTTATTCCCCGAATATCAGTAGGCGTGGTGGACGTATGGTGCTCTCAGACTTGAAGCGATCGCGGCATTTCCGGCCGAATCTTGACGATGTGCGGAGATTTCTCGAGGAAGATGCTAGCCCTAAGGCGATATTTCTCAATAGTCCTCATAACCCAACTGGTGGCGTAGCACTCCTTGAGGATTTGGAAGAAATTGCCTTGATTGTCAGAGGGCGAGACGATGTGTTTGTTTTTAGCGATGAGCCATACGATCGTATGGCTTGGGAAGGCAAACATCATTCTCTTCTGGCCCAGCCCGGAATGATGGATAGGTGTCTGGGGGCTTACACGTTTAGTAAATCATTCAGTATGGGTGGTTGGCGACTTGGATTTGCCGTTGCAGCTATTGAAATTATTGAGATTATGGGGAAACTTACCAATAGCACTCTATCGTGTGTCTCACCCTTTACTCAGTTAGCTGGAGTGGCTGCCCTTAAAGAGGATCTTTCTGAGCGTGATGCGCGGATGGAGGCATTCCATCGTAAACTGATACTTTTGGTTAATGGATTGAATCAGCTGGACGAGATTTCCTGCCTGATGCCTGGGGGTGCCTTCTACGCCTTTCCCTCAGTCGCGAAGGTGTGTAATAGACTTCAAATTACATCGCACGGCTTAGCGATGTATTTACTGGAGGGTGCAGATGAGCGCCGGGGTGTGGCTTGTCTCGGAGGGGAGTGTTTCGGTGAAGCTGGTGCTGGATCTCTTCGTTTGAGCGTTGCCGAGACCGATGAACGTTTGAGTGATGCGATCGACTTTATTGGGCAGGCTATTCAGAAGTCCGAACGTGTCGAGACCTATCTGAGTAGTCGTCCGGAGTATCGACTCGATAAACCGTATCCTGTCGAGTAGACTTGTCTTTTCTTGATCCACCCTCGGATCAGTCAGAAGATTTCTTGGCCGTCAGCGCTAACATAGTCCAAGAGGCCACTAGTTTTTCATACTGATTTTCAACTTTGAATTCCCAGTAGACGATTCCAGCCGGATAACCCTGGACAAGCCGTTTCCGGTCACGTTTTTCTTTGCAATTCACTTGAGCCTTTATGGTATCGCCAAACATAACCGGTCTCACGAAGCGAAGGGTTTCTACTCCATGGTTAGCCATAATGGGCCCCGGCCTGTTGCTTGCGGTCAGTCCGGTAGCAACTGACAGGACAAGGAGGCCGTGAGCGACTCGCTCTTTGAAAATAGATTTAGCTGCAGCGACTGCATCGACATGCAAGTAGTAGTAGTCGCCTGTGAGAGCAGCA
>CAYXBG010000161.1:0-2579 GCA_964463145.1 uncultured Acidobacteriota bacterium | reverse complement strand
GGGGGAAGAGCTCTTGGAGCCTCATCGAAACTACCTGCCCATACTGCGTGAGCTCATCCAGACCGATGACCTGCACGCTCTGGCACATATAACCGGAGGAGGCCTCCCCGAAAATCTGAATCGGATCCTTTCTGCCGATCAAGATGCAATCGTAGAGGAAGGGTCCTGGGAATTACCTCCTATTTTTCGGGTTATTCGGAAAATGGGCCGAGTTGATCAGAAGGAAATGTACCGAACTTTCAATATGGGAATCGGCATGATCCTGGTTATTTCTCCACGTAGGCTTGACCGTGTTCAGGAATACCTACAAAACAATGGGCATCGCTACTTTCTGATTGGGGAAATAGCTAAGGGCACCCAGAAAGTTCAGATTCGATGAAAAAATTGGCCATCTTGCTCAGTGGACGTGGCTCTAACTTTATCGCAATTTCCGATGCCGTCGAGAGCGGGACAATCCCTGCTGAAATAGTGGGAGTAGTTTCGAACGTCAAGGACGCCGAAGGAATCCTCCACGCTAAGGACAGGAACTACCCGACAGCCTATATACCCTCCGCAGGGAGAGATCGAGAAGAATTTGACAAGGAAGTCGTACAGTATCTCAAGGCACAGAAAACAGACCTTGTGTGTCTTGCTGGCTTCATGAGAATTCTCGGTCCTTATTTCATCAACCAGTTTCCGATGGGGATCCTCAATATTCATCCCTCTCTTCTACCAGCATTCCCAGGATTGGATGCTCAAAAGCAGACCATCGAATGGGGGTGCAAAGTCGCTGGCTGCACAGTGCACTTTGTAGACGAAAAACTAGATCATGGTCCAATCATTTTGCAAGGTACCATAACGGTTGAGGACCATGATGATGATGCCAGTTTGTCAGCCAAGATACTCCAAATAGAACACCAGATTTACCCAGCTGCTCTGGCATTAGTTTGTAAAAATCAAATAACTATTCACGGGCGAGTAACTCGAACTAATTCCTGACTAGTATTTGAAGACCAGACTTTGATCACACCACACAAACTAGCCCTGACCGCTCAGTTGCAGTGCTTCGAGGATGCGTTTCTCCTGGCCTGGATCGGTCGCGGGCATGGGTGGACGGGGTTCCCCCCCCTTGCGGCCCTGTAATCTCATTGCTGTCTTAACATTGGCCGGAAGATTAGGACCATCAATCGCGTTCCAAAGCCCAAGCAGTAATGTATGAAGTTTAAGGGCACCTTCCTGGTCTCCTGCTTTGACTGCATCCCATAGGTCCACAGACCATTTGGGAGCTGCAGTCAGAAGAGCTCCAACAGCTCCGTCTGCACCTAATTGAAAAGATGGATATAAAAGAGGATCAACTGCCGTAAGTAAACGTCTACCTGCAAGATTAGGGTTATTAGCACGAATTAACAGCAAATCCGCTAGTGTCTTTAGATCACTTGCGCTTTGCTTTACCCCCACTACGCCATCCACAGCATCGAAAATTCGCGCCAAAAGGGCTGGAGATAAATAGGACCATGGAACTACATTGTAAATAATTATAGGGAGTCCGATGCCTTCAGAAACCGCTTCGAAATGCCGCAACATGGCATCATCCTCAGGACGGAACAAGTAATGTACCGGAGTAACCTGCAGTGCAGTCACACCAAGGTCTCGAACCAACCTCCCTCTACGAATAGCTGCTTCAGTACTGTTGGTTATTATCCCGGTTATAATCGGGACACGACCCTGGCTTTCCTCAACAGCCCAAGCCGAAATCCGAGCAACTTCGCCATCACTTAAAGCATGACCTTCTCCAGTACTGCCCGTTACGGCTAGGCCATGGACCCCAGCCTCCTCTATTAAATGGTGGACATCGCTTCGGAACCCGGACTCGTCCACTTCCCCCAGAGAATTAAATGGGGTCACCATTGGAGGAACAATACCGTAAATACTATCTGCTTTCATTTGATCAACCTTTCGACCGCAGAGATCGGCCTCGACGTCATACCCCCTACACTCCAGGCATTCACGTCTGTCTGATAAACCTATTCATTAAATCTAAGAAGGAGAACTAGCCCTGTTAAAAAGTAGAGTGGCTCCCTATGGCCTAACCCTCCTCACGGAGAAACCTTAGAGGATTCAAAGGTTGTCCATTTAGACGCACCTCATAATGTACATGAGGGCCGGTAGCCCTACCCGTGGCTCCGACATAGCCAATCACATCACCTTTCTTTAGATGCTGTCCCTTCTCGACAACAACTGTCTCTAAATGCCCATAACGCGTTCCTACACCGAAGCGATGTTGGATTTTAACAAGCTTGCCATAGTTGGGCTGCCTACCTGCAAAACGTACAACCCCGTCGGCAGTAGCTATCACCTTGGCCCCTCCGGGCGAAGAGATATCCATACCTGTATGAAAAGATCTCTTGCCAGTAAAAGGATCAGCACGCATCCCGTAACGGTCTGATGGATAACCCTCCACCGGCATTATCGAGGGAGTGGAACTAATAAGGATTTGTTGGGCGGTATAGTATTCTCGATACCTACGCAGCCTCTCCCCAAGTGAAATGACCTTTTTATCCAAGGCACCTAACTGCTCGGCCAACGACCTTTCGTCGAAT
>CAYXBG010000160.1:2024-2580 GCA_964463145.1 uncultured Acidobacteriota bacterium | reverse complement strand
AATGGCCGACCTTCTTTTTGCCTGGAAAGTGTGCAAGCACGTCAAATCCAATGCCATTGTGATGGCTCTAAACTCCCAGACAACTGGTATCGGAGCCGGACAAATGAGTAGAGTTGACTCAGTTCAACTCGCGGTACAAAAGGCTAATCTATCCCTGTCCGGAGGTGTTCTCGCAAGTGATGCCTTTTTCCCCTTCCGAGATGGGATCGATGCAGCAGCTGAAGTAGGAATACGAGCCGTGATACAACCGGGCGGATCGATCCGTGACCCTGAAGTTATTGACGCCGCCAACCAACACGGCATTGCAATGGTTCACACGGGCATAAGACATTTCCGTCATTGAAACAATACTTCACCCTTCTTAAACATACTCATCAGGATTAGAAATTTTAATGATAATTATCGTTTTTTAAAATGTAATTAAAGGATAATAGTTGATAAATTACTTTAACTACTTTACGGAGGTTGAAGAGCATTTCAGCCAACTCCGAGGACGGCATCTATTGGTTTCTCCCTTGGACTGGTGCTTGATTGAATTATGGAAAGATAGCGGCAT
>CAYXBG010000160.1:0-2014 GCA_964463145.1 uncultured Acidobacteriota bacterium | reverse complement strand
GATCGAAGTTTCACCTCTGCGACTTCGCAAAACAAAAAAGACCCTAAATCATTATCCTATTGCCACCCCGGGGTAATGGAATCCTTTCAAGAGTACACTTCTTCCCAAATTGGAGCTTCGGATGAGCAGGAGCTTGACGCAACCAAGGGAACATTTACCAGGCAGGATGTTGAAAAATTTCTGAGACTGATCAAGCAGTCAATGGCAGGTAAATCCGGTGACGGGTTCAAGCGCGCATCTAGGCTTATTGAAGACCTGATTATTGAAGTTCGCCAGCCACAACATCCCAACTTCGAACAAGTAGATCGCTCCTTAAGTGCGATTGCTGAAATAATCTCGAATGATCTTATACGAGGGATGGAAAAGTCTGAATTAAAAACTCTACGCAGTGAAGCCCGAAGAGAACTTAAAACCTATCGAAAGCACCTTTCCAAGGAAAGCTACCAAAAGCTTTTCGAAAGCTATATCCAAAACCATGTGCGCCGGGAACACGCCCTACCTTCCTTCAGTTTATTCGATCTAAAAAAAGCCAGTTTATGAGTTTCCAATCCACTGGAAAGATTAATCTTAGTGAAGTAGTACTAAGATCAAACGCCACTTGCTATTGGACAAAGTAACTTGAAACTGACACAGTCATTGGAAGGGATCTACTAGATGGTAAAACTCTCTTCCTTGGTACCATGGGGGGAGCCGGCTGATAAACATAGGATTCGATACATGCTGTTAGGTCTGATCACTTTTATTGCCCTCGCACTAGTTTCGCTAATTATACTTAAAGGCCTTCTACCCAAAACGGATCGTAAGGATAGATTCGAGCCTAACTCACACACCCACTCAACTCCATCAGCTCCCCTCCCAGACTCAATACCTTCCTCAGCAACTCCTGCTACAGGCCCCCAAGATCTGGATACCTTTAAGGTAGCCCTAACTACTCTAGACACTGCCTCTCTTCAGAACATGCTCGATATGGGGGCGAACCTGAAACCCGGCACAGAAGAAGCAATCCTGCAAGAACTCGGCAAAAGAAACTCGGATACGTGACTGCTGGACTCAAGCAAACTACAATTTACCGCTTTTGGTCTCCGCTAGCTGCAACATGGGTCATGATGGCTATCGAAGGCACCCTCATGGCGGCCGTCGTGGCACGTTTAAACGAACCAGAATACAATCTAGCTGCATATGGAGTGGCTCTCGCTGTAGCTCTTCTTGTTGAAGCGCCAGTTATCATGATGATGACGGCTTCTACTGCTCTAGTGACTGACAGACTTTCCTATTTCAAGTTAAGAAACTTCGCTTTCTTCCTTAGTCTCGTTATCTCTGCCTTGATGGGTTTCCTAGCGATTCCTCCCGTCTTTAGGGTTATTTCGATAACCCTTCTCAAACTACCAATGCCTATTTCTGAATTAACCATTCCGTGTATTTTGCTCCTTCTGCCTTGGCCTGGAATGATCGGATATCGACGTTTCTATCAAGGACTTCTCATCCGAGATGACAAAACTCATCTTGTAGCAGTCGGAACTCTCATTAGACTGATAACCATGGCAACTGTTGCCTTAGGTCTATTCCTCTGGGGAGACTTGCCTGGAGCATGGGTAGCGGCCATATCTCTCTCAACAGGTGTAACGGTCGAAGCAATCGCTAGTAGGGTAATGGCAAATCAGACTGTAAAGCATTTACTACAAATCGAAAAACCAGATCGAGATGTGGTCAGTTATCCTTTCATAGCTAATTTTTACTACCCCTTAGCACTCACATCCTTACTAGCACTGGGAATCCAACCAGTCCTAACTTTCCTCGTAGCCCACAGCCCTCTTGCAATTGCCTCTCTGGCCGTTCTACCCGTCATCAGCTCCTTTGTCTTCCTTTTCAGAAGTGCAGGACTTGCATACCAAGAAGTGGTAGTAGCGCTGCTCGGGGAATCCCAGCAAAGCTATTTCGCTCTCAAAAAGTTCGCCTTCCTGCTAATGATCTCAACATCTTTTCTATTTAGCCTAGTCGTATTTACTCCACTGCG
>CAYXBG010000159.1:0-2662 GCA_964463145.1 uncultured Acidobacteriota bacterium | reverse complement strand
ACTCAACGAAACCAGTTGCCAAAATTTTCACCAGTAGCGATTATTAAGTTCGATGCCATCTTCAAGATACCAGAGCTCCTCACCGTAATCTCTGGCTACAAAAAGATAAAGCTTCCCTGCTTGATCGGCTAGTCCAATTGGCATCTGCACAGACAGCGTTAATTTTTGACCCGGCCCAACGGATGTACCCAGTCGGTATCCTCTGACCTGAATCGAGCTAACACCCCACCATCCCTGGGTATTACCCTGTTCAAAACTGGCTAGCTGAGCATTGCTCAATCTGCTATCGACTACCAACTCTATCTTCGCGCTGGTCAAGTCAACGCTAGTACTTCCTATCCCAATCTGGTAACTACTGCCAGGCTGAAAATCAGAGAAATTTACTACGAGAAACACGCTCCCTTCTTTGCTCCGAATAACAGGAGAAGACATAGCCACCCTCCCCTGTCCCAAAGCAATTAAGGTGAGATTCCAAATCAAAAATGCCGCCACAAGGTTTTTCATAGTACCCCTCCCGTTCCTCTCCAATATAGCGTTCTTGACTGCAATGGGGCAATTAGGACACATACATATTTTGGCTCAATCCAGTACTATAAGATTTTACGATATCTTTATTTTTTGGACTTTGGCCGCGTATATCAGTGTACAAGTCCAGAATATCCTGGGAGAAACAAAACAATACTTAGGAAGATACAGATGAATACCCTTAAATACTTCGATGCGCCAGATACGCACCGGAAATTGCCATACGCCTCCGTTATCAAAAGCCTGTGTGAGGGATTCAAAGAACCGAACACCACACCTCCGAGAAACCACCACCCTCTTTGGAACAGCAGCAATACCCTCCTCCTCATGCCCAGCTGGGACTCCCAGAGTGTAGGCATAAAATTGCTCTCGATATATCCTGAGAACAGTTCTCTCGCAAAACCTACTATCCAGGGCGTCTACGTTCTTTTCGATGGTACAGATGGCCGGCCAATCGCAGTTGCTGATGCTGCAGCACTGACTGTACGTCGAACATCAGCAGCATCAGCACTGGCGTCTACTTTCCTGGCAAGAAAGACTAGTCGGACTTTTCTCATGGTGGGAGCAGGAGCTCTAGCTCCACACTTGATTAAGGCTCATGCGACTGTACTCCCTCTCAGCACCATACTGATATGGAATCGAACAACTTCCAAAGCCCATCAGGTGGCACAAGAACTCTCCGATGAGAGTTTTGCAGTCAAGGTCGTCACCGATTTGCGACTCGCCTGCCAGGAGGCAGACCTAATCAGTTGCGCTACTAGATCTACTGACCCCCTTATTCAGGGTCGATGGATAAAGCCTGGAACCCACATAGACCTCGTGGGAGGTCATACCCCTGAGATGAGAGAAGCCGATGATGACCTCATATGTAAAGCCCGAGTATTCGTTGACAGTTTCGAAGCCGCTTCCTCGGAGGCCGGAGACTTAATCCAGCCCATAAACGATGGGATATTCACCTGGGATGAGGTTGAAGGAGATCTGTTCGATCTAGTACAACGCACATCACCGGCACGAAAGGATTCGCATGAGATAACCCTTTTCAAGTCCGTGGGAACAGCTATTGAAGATCTTATTGCTGGTCGACTCTTGATCGATGGCGATTCTCTGTGAAGTGGCACTCATGCCCGAGTGAATACCAAACCAGTAAACTAGGCTAATCTAGCTGTTCTCGACCAGAAGATCAGATGTTACAATCCTCACTATATATGCGTGCAGTAAGAGGTCCAAAATTCGGCGGACCCGATGTACTCGAAATGGTAGCCAACATACCTAGGCCTGTTGCTGGGGCAGAGGATGTCCTGGTTCGCACACAAGTGGCTGGCGTCAATTATATTGACACCTATCATCGTACAGGTGCTTATCCTATGAACTGCCCATTCACTCTTGGAATCGAGGGTGGCGGTGTGATCGAACAAATAGGCTCAAACGTGACCGACATTTCGGTCGGCGATCGTGTCACTTATTGCGGCGTGCCAGGATCCTATGCTGAATGGATTGTTATCCCCGCCCAGCAAGTTGTATCTGTGCCCGAAAATATGGACATACTTGTGGCTACTGCTGCTATGGTCCAAGGTCTTACCGCCCACTACCTTTGCAGATCTTCATATCAGTTAGATGGCAACAGCTCTGTTCTCATTCATGCCGGGGCCGGTGGCGTAGGAAGATTAGCTATTCAGATCGCTCGTCTTCTTGGGGCTACCGTATTTACCACGGTTTCCAATCCTGCCAAAATGGAGATAGCTCAACAGGCCGGAGCGCAGCATGTCATAAACTACATTGAAGAAAACTTCGCCGACTACATCAATAGTCACACCAATGGGAAAGGCGTGGATGTCGTACTCGACTCAGTTGGCAAAACCACTTTCCACGACAGCTTAAGGTGTCTACGTCCTAGAGGATTTTTATGCCTTTTCGGGCAATCGAGTGGAGCGGTCGGTCCAATCGATCCTCAAATCCTCAACGAGGCCGGCTCCGTTTTTCTCACTAGGCCTACACTGGCTCACTATGCACTGACCCGAGAGGAACTTCTGGAAAGGTGCGCAGAATTGCACAAATGGATTGCCGAAGATCAAATTTCAATCCGAATCGATCGCACTCTATCTCTATCGCAGGCAACGGAGGCACATCAAGCATTGGA
>CAYXBG010000158.1:0-2676 GCA_964463145.1 uncultured Acidobacteriota bacterium | reverse complement strand
CCGGTCAATTGGTGCCCGGCACTGGGAACCGTGCTAGCAAACGAGGACGTCATCGACGGACAATCAGAGCGAGGTGGTCACCCGGTCATAAAGAGACCAATGCGACAGTGGGTCCTTCGAATCACAGAAGATGCTGACCGATTGCTCGAGGACTTGGAGGATCTCGTCTGGCCGGAAAGCCTGAAGGAAGTGGAGCGAAATTGGATTGGGAAAAAATCCGGGGCTTACGTCAATTTCACCTTAGAAGATCCTTCTGACCAGTCATTCAGGGTATTTACCACGCGACCAGATACTCTTTTCGGAGCCACATTCTGTGTTTTTGCACCAGAACACCCACTTGTCCCTTTAGTAACAACTAAAACCAAAAAACAGGCGGTTGCGGAATATATCGAGCAAACACTAAAAAAGTCGGATATGGAACGTTCGGCTTTAGCTAAGGACAAGACAGGCGTAGCCACGGGTGGCTATGCAATCAATCCCGTCAATGGTGAAAAATTACCTATTTTTATAGCTGACTACGTTTTAATGCACTACGAACAAGGTGCCATCATGGCAGTTCCGGGCCATGATGACCGTGATCACGCGTTCGCCTTAAAGTATGAGCTCCCTATCAAAAGAGTTCTGCAGGGAGGAGACGAGCCCGACATAACTAAAAAGGCTCATTCCGGAGATGGAGTTCTGGTCGATTCAGGTTTCCTAGACGGCCTAGAGAGGACCAAAGCTATCGCCCGGATGATGCAATGGCTGCACGAAACGGGTGTTGGAGAAGAAGCTACTTCTTACAAGCTGAGGGACTGGCTTTTTTCCAGACAACGTTACTGGGGAGAGCCCTTCCCGCTGGCTCATAATGAGGAAGGAGAACTACTAGGAATAGCTGAGTCTGACTTACCCGTCGTACTTCCTGAAATTGATGACTTTCAGCCTTCTGGCAGCGGCGAATCTCCCTTGGCTAAAGCCACCGATTGGCTAACATTTGAGATCGATGGAGTTCGTTACCAGCGGGAAACAAACACCATGCCCCAATGGGCAGGATCCTGTTGGTACTACTTACGCTTTATAGACCCAGACAACATGATTGAGCCTTGGAATCCAGAAAAGGAAGCCTATTGGATGCCAGTAGACCTTTACATCGGAGGAGTAGAGCATGCGGTACTACACCTCCTGTACGCACGATTCTGGCACAAAGTTCTTTACGACTTAGGATACGTTTCAACCAAGGAACCTTTCACCAAACTCGTTAATCAAGGCATGATACTCGGGGAAAATGGTGAAAAAATGGCTAAAAGCAGGGGTAATGTTGTCAACCCCGATGAGATAATTCAGAAGTGGGGTGCCGATTCTCTCAGGCTCTATGAGATGTTTATGGGTCCGATTGAGGCTACCAAACCATGGCAGACAAACGGCATCTATGGGGTTCACCGCTTTTTGAAACGTTTTTGGAAGCTAGTCATTGCCGAGGATGGCAACCTCACCAAGACAGTGCAGGCAGAAATCGACTCGGAAACCTTTCTCCATCAACTCCATCGGACCATCAAAAAAGTCACCGAAGACATAGAATCGCTACAATTCAATACTGCTATTGCTGCACTTATGGAACTCCTCAATACAGCTTATCGAGAACCGTATATCACTTCAGGTAGTATCGAAAAATTCATTCTGTTAGTTAGCCCCTTCGCTCCCCATTTTGGTGAGGAGTTGTGGGCAAGGCTGGGGCATTCTGAGAGTCTCGCGTACGCTTCTTGGCCTTCATATGACCTCAATTTGGTAAGCGAAAAAACCATCACACTCTCACTGCAGGTTAACGGAAAGACGAGAGGAGCGATGGAGGTTAGTGTCAACGCCAGCAAGGAAGAAGTACTAGAAAGCGCACTGCAACAGGATGGGGTGAAGAGGCATACCACGGGCAAAAATATTATCAGAGAGGTCTACGTTCCCGGCCGGATTGTTAACTTTGTTATCGACTAGCTCATAATATGTTGCTGAGGGCTTTTCGTTGTTGATGTAAAATGTGAACAACTTTCGAACGGATTAATCAGTTTTCCATCTAATTTATAGAAATGTTCGTTTTGAGAAGCCCCTGGGCTCATATTATTTTCAGAAAATAAACTATGCATCAAAATCGCCAGTGGGATACTTCCAATAAGGAGGATAATTATGGCTAAAACGAAGCAACTATTAAGGTCCAGTTCTGTACTGGCTTTCGGAGCAATATTGATCGCCCTTGTATTCGGTATTTTGATTGGAAGTATTGTTTCACCAGGGACAGACGCTTCTCCTTTGGATGGACAAAGACCAAAATTAATCCGAAGTGGTGATGGGAAGCCTTTAGAAAAAACCGGTACGGGCTCAATCTTGGAAGGATTCTCCCAGGTCGTCAAAACACTGGCACCGGCGGTCGTAAATATCAACACGCAGGAATTAGTCAAGGTGTCCAATCAATCACCTGAGGCTTTCCGGGGATTGTTTGGCCCAGATCTGTTTAATCGTTTTTTTGATCAACAGAATCCTAATAAACAACAGCCGCGAGAACGGAAAGTTTCTAGTTTAGGATCAGGGGTCATTGTCGATAGCGACGGCTATGTTTTGACAAATCACCATGTTGTAGCCAGAGCCGATAAAATCTCAGTGGAATTGGCTAGCGGCAAGAAATATCTGGCAAAAATCATTGGGCAGGAT
>CAYXBG010000157.1:0-2741 GCA_964463145.1 uncultured Acidobacteriota bacterium | reverse complement strand
AGTGCATCATCGTGTTAATAAGTAGTTTGCATCATCGTGTTAGTTTGTCGGATATGGATCTCTCTTTTATTTATTTTAGTCTGCAGTCACTCAAAGCGAAGTTTTGATTGTTGACGTGAGTGCTGAATCAATAATAACTCTTTTTGATCCGGTATTTTATTGAAAAGGCCTTGGAGAAAAAACTTTTCCTTTCACCTGGCGATACTTTCTCTAGGCGCAGCAGTAATTTTCGTATTTCTTACGCCATACCCAACGAAAAATTGGTCCGAGGAATCGAAATTCTGCAATCACTAGCGAGTGATACTTAACCTGCACGCTAACGTATCAAACAAAACTTTCCAGGATATCCAGAAGCCGGTCAACATCCGCTTCCGAATTGTCGAAATGCGGTGAAACTCGGATACCACCGATGCCGGAGAGGCGTCGTAAAGAAATAAAGACCTCCTGAGACTCCAAAAATGCCATAAGTCGTTCTTCATTCTTTACCCCGGAGGGAAGCGAAAAACAAACTATCCCAGACTCGCTCCCTTGATCCTGGTTTTTCTTGGACCGACCTACTGCATCAATACCCAGTACGTATAATCCCTCCTGAAATCTGGCTGTCAGAGAGGCTATCCTTTCCCATACTGAATCCTTACCAACCGCAATTAGTGCCTCAACGGCATGTTTGAGTGCCAGAGAGCCGGTAAAATTAGGAATACCACCAGTTTCCAACCGTTTGGCTTCGGGAGATATTGGGATGTTGTCAAAGGGAGTACGGTGGTGAGAACGAAGATGAGCCTCCCATCCATTTGGAGGATCTTCAAACCCAAGATAACCCAAATATGGAGGCGACAGCCTATCCAGTAAGCGGGGATGCAAGTAAAGAAATCCGACACCAAAAGGGCTACGTAACCACTTATGGCCACCAGCACAATAGGCGTCGACCCCAGAAAAGTTGACATCAACCGGGATTGCTCCGACTTCCTGAATACCGTCAACCAACAACAATGCGTCTAGTGAGGAGGCGAGTTCTCGGAAAGCTTTCAGATCAACACGGAAACCGCTTACTTCCTGTACAGCACTTACCAACAGGATAGCAGTCCTGGAGTCTGCCTGCTTTTTGAAATCAGATACTTCTACTCGACCACCGCTGGTTGGAACAGAACGAACCTCGATACCACGGTCCCGGCGCAACGATCGCCATACGGCCACACCCCCTGGAAATTCCTGGTCGCTTACCAGAACGTTGTCTCCAGGAACTAGATCAACCAATGACGAGGCAATAATGCCTAACCCATGGGTAGTGTTATTGACCAGAGCAATTTGAGAAGGCTCCGTTGATATAAGACTGGCACATGCACTGCGGGCCTCATTAACTGCTTCCATCCACTCTACCGTCAATTTTGTTCCACTAGTACCCTCATGAACCATCATTCGCTGACAAAGATCTTGTACAGGCCTCACTGTGGATGGCAGCGGAGGCCCGTAACAAGCGAAGTCGAGATAATGTATTTTTTTACCCAAAGACAATCCTCGCTAGATCATCCTCTAACTGGCACGCTTTAGTACTACTTGGGCACCTGACGGAAGGTCTATAGTCAAGGCATCGCCTTCTTCTTTGTAGGTAGCATCCTTGATAGCAGCCGGCTCTCCATAGAAGATAGGGTTCTCTTGGAACTCAGATTTAGGATCCATATGTAATTCCAGATCCACATTAAGTTCGAGGGTGCTTGGACCTGTAACCTGATAGGTTCCGTAATGTGCTTCTGAGAAATCCTGTGGCCTATGGTCACGATTGAAAAATGAGACATGCAACCAATGTCCACCAGCAAAAATCATATATCCGTCGGTCATATAGCGGACCTTGTTGGAGGCTTTAACGTAAGAAATTTGCTCCCAAGCACCTTCGATTTTCAACCAACCAGTTTTCTCGTGATTTTCTGGATGTTTTTCAGGAAGAGGACCGGTAGAGCAATGAATAATCAACAACGCAACTGAGATCAGAAAATATGGTTTCATATTTCAAGTGTACACCCATAAGCCGTGATAAGCGGCAGAGAACAAAACAATTCTCCATAATTTCTTTTGGTATAGCCCTATAACGTGACATTTGGAAATCCTTTCGTTACTATCTCGCCAGGGTAAAGCTGTCCTATGGACCTCTTTTGAGTATCCAGGGGCCACCCCCGCTTTTGAGAAAGATCAGGTTGAGCCGAAAAACGGCATGCTTTGATCCAACTAAGTTATCCAGAAAGGAAAGTCAAAGATGTCTAACATCCCGCTTATTGATCGAATGGTGGCCTGCTACAACAGCATGGACGCCGATGGCCTAAGAGACCTCCTACACGAAAACGCCAAGCACACGGCCCCAGGATCTGATTTCGGCGCAGAAAAGCAAGGCAGCGAAACCATCATTAATTATTTCAAGGAAGATGTGTTTCCCTCCTTCAATCAAGTCCGATTCGATGCAGATCATATTTACGAGGACGTGGAACGCTCTGCGGTTATTGTCGAGTGGCAAAGCCACTTATGGCCTAAAACAGGAAAAAATTATTCTAACAACGGAGTATTTGTTATCGAAATACAGGACGGAAAGATTCACTGGGTCCGGGAGTATTTTGACACAGAGAAATCTCACGAAAATGTTAACTGAGGAACCAACATGTCAATAGACCTCAAAGGTAAAGTTGCACTGGTAACAGGTTCTGCACGTGGACTCGGCCTTCTCACCGCCCAGGATCTGGCACGAGAGGGCATGA
>CAYXBG010000156.1:0-2783 GCA_964463145.1 uncultured Acidobacteriota bacterium | reverse complement strand
GTCACGACTGATTTTCTCATGGGCGACAATCAGAAGGAAATAGCAGTCTCAATTCCTCCGGGGGTAGCCCACGGATGCAAAGTTTTACAGGGTCCCGCAAGTCTTTACTACCTAACTTCTCATGTCTATAACCCAAATGATGAGGGTCGATTGGCACACGACGACCCAGAAATCGGTTACGATTGGCTGAGTCCGCCCGCTATCAGCTGAATAGTGATCTGTGAGATATTCTGGTCGGGGTTAGGAAGCGCGCCGATTGCCTATACTCTGTTATCATCCAGCTTAATGTTGAAAGTTGGGCTCACAGGCGGTATAGCCTGTGGCAAGACGAATGTTCTTAAGGAATTTGACCGCCTTGGTGTTTTTGGTGTTGACGCCGACCAAGTTTCACGCGACATCATGAAACCTGGCGGTTCGGCCTATGGACCGGTCGTCGAATTGTTCGGCCAGAAGATTCTAAGGACAGATAATTCGATAGATCGAAGGAAAATTGGGCAGGTCGTTTTTACAAATAGGGAAAAACGACTCAGATTGGAAGCCATCGTGCATCCTCTTATTTTCGAGGAACAAGAACGTATTCTGGCGGCTCTAGAAAATGAATTAGGCTCCCGCCTAACAAGAATCGCAATGGTCGATGCCGCTTTGATGGTGGAGACGGGATCCTATCAGAGGTACGATCTGATTGTGGTTGTTTATTGTAATCCTGAGATTCAATTGCGCAGGCTGATGACCCGTGACCATCTTTCCGAGGAGGAAGCCCAGAGTAGATTGGATAGTCAGATGGATCCCTTCGAGAAAGTCCGCTATGGTGATTTTGTGATCGATAATTCTGGAAGATTTTCTGATACTAAATTACAAATCCAAAATACTTTTCACGAACTAGTCTCACGTTTGTGATCCCAGACTTCGAAACTGTTAATTTGAGAGACAGTGGGAGCTGGTCGTAGAGCGTGTCTGCCGATAGTCCATAAAATTTTTAGTCCAGCGCGGGTAATTCCCAAAATTGTGCCGCTTATCTTTGAAGTTCCTCCTTTTCTAGGGAGCCACCCGACAGGAACCTCAATAACTTGCAGCCCTTTCAGGACGGCGCTAATTTGCATTTCTACAGTCCAGCCCCAGGTCCGATCATGCATTGCTAGCTTCCGATAGGCTCCATATCGAATAGCACGAAAAGGCCCTATATCTTGGAAATTTACTCCCCATCGCATGTAGATCAAGCGTGTCGCTAACCATGTTCCCCAACGCTGTGCGGATGTCATATTGGGGTAGCCAGCCCTTTGGCCTATGGCTAGATCATTTTCTCCTCCAAGGAGTGGGCCCAGAATGGATGAGATCTCAGAGGCAGGGCTGGATCCGTCCCCATCTAAAAATAAGATGATGTCGGGCCAACCGTCCAACAGTCGAATAGCTCCTTGACAGGCGAGTCCATACCCGCGAATTGGGATCTTCACAACTTCAGCCCCAGACTTTCTGGAAATTTCCGAAGTTTTATCCACTGACCCATTGTCAGCTACCACAATTCGGGTGGTGTGGGTACGGGTGTTTTTATAGACGTCTTGTATTACACGCTCTATGGTAACGGCCTCGTTAAGAGCAGGGATAACAACGGCCAGATTCATTCTGAGACACCATATTCAGGTTGATTTTTTTTCGTTTGGGGAATGCGGAGAAAGACTTGGATCCAAAAGTATTGCAGCTAGGAGTGGCACGACAATCTCATGGTGTCCTGTAATAGCAATACCCGTGCCTTCTCCAGAGATTGGCCTTCGGATGACATTCTGAGTTGGACGATAGTGTTGGATAAAGTCTAGATTGGCAGTGGTGAAGTCCGAGAGGGCGTATCCAGAATTGCGTACTAAAGCTATCGATTTGAGGAAAACTTCGGGCAGTAAAACCGCCGAGCCTACATTTAGGTAAACACCACCTTGGTGCATATGCCTGACTTGTTCAGTGAAAACCCCAAAATCGATCTGAGCACAATGCCCTGTAGCTGTCCCGTTTGATGAGGGATGACTGTGAATAATGTCTGTTCCGTAAGCGATGTGAGCTGTGAAGGGTATGTCATGATTGTAAGCCTGCCCACAGAGTGATAATTCGGGGTTCTCGAGGGGGTAGTTCTCTAGAAAGTGTCCAAGAGCCTCTCCGATCCCTATGTTGTTACGAGCGCCTAGTTCAATCCCTTGATTTATAGCCTCACTAGTCTCCTTGGCCATTCCGAAAGCCCCTTTTGTCAATTGGGACTCAACATCTTCAGAAGTTGTCCCGGCGAAGGCAATTTCGAAATCGTGGATGATACCACTCCCATTAGTGGCAATCGCCGTTATGAAACCATTACGCATTAGTTCCAATAAGATAGGAGTTAGTCCGACCTTGAAAACATGCCCCCCTAACCCCCAGATGATAGGTTTTTTTAAAAGACGAGCCTGGTGTATCCGTTGAGCCAGATTTCGTATATCTCCAGCAGCCAGAACTTGCGGCAATGAGGAGATGAAGTCGGAAAATGAGCCTCCGCGGAAAGGTGCTCCAAGATGGGAGGTGTCTATTTTGCTAGTTCGTTCTTTGAGTGGGTAGTCGTTTATGTGGTCAGGTTTAAATTGTTTGTATTTAGGCACGATATTTTCCAATTTATGTCCGGCTATAAAGGTTCCAAGACATGCCGAAGGGCCTGTCCAGTGTAAGAATCGTGACACTTAGAAACATGTTCGGGTGTCCCTTGAGCGACAAGCCTTCCTCCATCTTGGCCACCTTCTCAGCTTCCTCCTCCGCCTTCTTGGCCGCCTCCC
>CAYXBG010000155.1:0-2842 GCA_964463145.1 uncultured Acidobacteriota bacterium | reverse complement strand
CGCTTGAAACTAGTCTCAGGGAATTTGTCCACGGTTTTGAGAACGTGATCGTGGCCTTTAGTGGAGGGGTGGATAGTTCCTACCTCTCTTTTGTATGCCACCAGGAGCTCGGAGCACAGGCACACTGCGTGACTGCCCTATCCCCATCTGTTTCTTCCAGGCAGGAAGACTTAGCTCGTACTTTTGCAAAGCGTCACCAGTTGAACTGGAAAACGGTCTCTACACGGGAGATGGAAGATCTCAATTATACGAGCAATCCAACGCAGCGATGCTATTTCTGTAAGCAAGAGCTCTATCAAAGGCTAGATGGACTTCGGCATGAATGGGGAATAGATATAGTAATGGATGGCACTAACAAAGATGATTTGGGTGATTTCCGGCCGGGCCTTCGTGCCGTTAGAGAGCTCGACGTTGTTAGCCCTTTGTCTCTTCTGGGTTTCGGTAAAGAGGATATTAGAGAGAGGTCGCGTCATTGGGGTCTGAAATCTGCCGAATTACCAGCTATGCCATGCTTGTCTTCTCGTTTTCCTTACGGCATAGAAATAACTGCAGGGAAATTGAAACAGGTAGAGCAGGCCGAAGAGTGTCTCAGGAAACTAGGATTTAATACTTTCCGTGTACGGCATCATGAGGAGTTGGCACGGATTGAAATTGACCAAGGTGAACTAACCAGAGCCTTGGATGAAGATGTCCTGAGTGAGATCCGTCAAGGCTTGCTTTTAGTCGGCTATCGCTATGTAACTCTTGATCTTTCAGGATTCGAGTCGGGTTCTCTTAACCGGGGGCATAATGAATAAGGCTAAAGATACAATACATTTAGCCTTATTCTGGAAATAGGGAAGTGGCTTTAGAAGATGATTTTTGCTGGGAGGACTTGGCCTCAGGCTGATTTTCCTTTTGACAACGGTTCCGGTAAAGACGCTCAGATATCCCACGAACACTGGAAAGCCTGTGTTTGGATAGTGTTACACCCTTCGAAGCACGTCCCTTTACCGGGTAATCGTCGAACGAGATGTAGTGTTCCGTGGTTTTAATTCTAGGCTTTTTGCGAATTTTGGCATGTCCAAAAAGGCCATCCCCGGGTTGAAAAAACAAAATTTTACAACCCTTGACACTTTTCCCAATTTCGTACCGGCGGTCGCGGGTAGTACCGCCTACCTTGAAACGCTTAACGAAAGACCTTCCCGTAGCGAGGTCCATCCAGATGGTATTGAAAGTGATATCTCTGTCTGTATCCTCAAATACCTTTAAATAAATGATATTTTCACCGGTATACTTCCTTGTTGATATTTTGCTGACGGTCATTCCTCCGTCTCGTAGGACTACGAGGGCGTCATCAATTGTTGAGCAAGGCGAAATCTCTTCTCCAAGTTTGGGGGTAGTGCCTATGAACCCATTTTTACGATCGACGTAGAGTTTCTCCGTTTTGGCTGCTACTGCAGCAGCTCGAACTGTAGTAAAAGACTTAAGCTTAGTTTTTCTTTCTCTGCCGCTCCCATATGAAGCTATTAGATGTTCAAAGTAGTCAATCGTGTAGGCTGTAAGTCGTCGTAAATTCCGACGAATCGCTTTAAGTTCGGTATCTATTACGGAAAGTTCCTGTGCTGCCCGTTTAGCATCCCAAGCACTGATCCGACGGATTTTGACCTCAGTAAGGTAGGTTAGGTCTTCCTCCGTTACTTTTCGGCGCAGCTGGCTTTTATGCGGTTCGAGGCCATGGTCTATTTCGTGGAGGATGGCAGCCCAGGTTTTACAGTTTTCGATTCTTAAATAGATGCGGTGTTCAATGAATAGGCGGACTAGGCTTTTTCGATGCCATTGTAATTCGAGTTTGTCTCGTTTGTATTCTAAGTCTTTTTTAAGAAGTGATCTGGTAAGTTTAGCACTCTGGCGTTGCAATTCAGATATGGTGACAACAACTGGATGGCCATTTCGTATGACTATAGGATTTGAGGTAATACTTATCTCACAAGAAGTAAAAGCGAAGAGGGCATCAATCGCCTGCTCTAGATCCACTCCCCGTTGAAAAGTAACGACTACCTCGACTTCAGCTGCCGAGTTATCTTCTACCTTCACTAGCTTAATCTTCCCCTTTTCGTTGGCAGCTAAAATGGAATCTATGAGTGATTCGGTAGTCACTCCGAAAGGCACCTCTCGGATTATCAATGTTTTTCCAGGGCCTGTTTCAATGAGTGCTCGTACTTTGATGCGTGACCCTGAACCTCCGTCAGAATACCCACTGATATCGGCAATTCCACCCGTTGGGAAGTCGGGATATATTTGTGTTTCCTTACCCTGAAGTGCAGATATCTGACCTTCTAGAAGCTCGACGAAATTATGAGGTAAAACCCGGGTAGTCATTCCTACAGCAATGCCTTCAGCTCCGGTGGCGAGAAGAAGCGGAAAACGAATCGGTAGTAGAATCGGTTCCTTGTTTCGTCCATCATAGGAAAGCTGGGCTTGAGTGAGGTGTGGAGCAAATACGACTTCCTTGGCAAACTTACTCAAACGAGCTTCAATATATCGGGCTGCTGCTGCAGAGTCTCCGGTGATGGGATTGCCCCAGTTTCCCTGAGTATCTATTAGAAGATCTTTTTGTCCCATTCCTACAAGTGCAGAGTAGATGGATGCATCGCCATGAGGATGGTATTTCATGGTATGGCCAACAATATTGGCAACCTTGTTGTAGCGGCCATCTTCATTTTCCCATAAGGAGTGAAGAATTCGTCTCTGCACAGGTTTTAAACCGTCTTCGGCACTTGGAATAGCTCGGTCGGTTATGACGTAGGAAGCATATTGAAGGAAGTATTCCTTATAGGTGGAACGTACACCTAGATCTGAA
>CAYXBG010000154.1:0-2998 GCA_964463145.1 uncultured Acidobacteriota bacterium | reverse complement strand
CCCGGTTGCTAGAGTTATGGCAAACCCCTGCACAGGGCCTGTACCAAATTGGTATAGGAATACAGAGGCCACCAGTGTAGTGATATTGGTATCTAGAATAGTGGAAAACACCCGATTGAATGCCGATTCAATCGCGCTGCGAACCGTTTTTCCATTACGCATTTCCTCCTTAATTCGCTCAAAGATTAGGATGTTTGCATCTACAGCCATTCCGATTGTTAGTACGACTCCTGCAATCCCGGGGAGGGTGAGCGTAGCATCCAGATAAGATAAGGCCCCGGCAAGAAAAACAAGATTTAGCGTGAGGCAAAGAATGGCATTCAGCCCAGACAACTTGTATACCACAAGCATTCCCAGCACTACCAAAATAAGCCCTAAAGTAGATGCGTTTAAGCCGTTGCTTATTGAATCCGCCCCCAAAGAAGGACCGATCTGACGGTTTTCCAGAAAACGAATGCTTGCTGGAAGCGCCCCTGATCTTAGGACCAGAGCTAAATCTTCCGCCTCTTCCCTAGTAAAATCGCCGGTTATACGCGCCGACTCTTGACGTATCGCTCCTTCAATCTGAGGTGCTGAAACAATGACATCGTCCAGAACAATAGCTAGCAAATTCCCGACATTATTACCGGTAACATCGCCAAACAGAGTCACCCCTTCAGCATTCAAGAAAAAGGACACCTCACTTCGACCAGTAAAATTATCTTCCGAACGGCGGGCGTTCTTGATGTGCCGACCAGTTATGGCTGCAGCCTTTTTAGCTACCATGTACAGTTCCGAGTCAGAAGGCTCTCTTAAGGTAGAGTTGGTCGGCTCGAATTTCAAGATTTCATAGTCCGCAGGAACGTTACCTCCCAAAGCCTCCAGAGCATTTTCAGGAGATGAGAAAGTCTGATCCAAGGTGGGATGAACGAGCTTGTATTCCAAATTAGCCGTTTCTCCAATCAATCGTTCCACACGATCGAAATCTTCCACACCGGGAAGTTCAATGATAATCTGATCTTGGATTTCTCCAGTCCCATAAACAGAAATACTCGGCTCGGCAACACCATATTGATCAATTCTTTTCTGTATTACTTCTCGTGCCTGTCTAACCGTCAACTCAAGTAGCGCTCGACGCTCGGCAGAGAGCATTCGGACCTGAAGCCCATCGGCTCTCCGTGAGTATGCCCAGTTGAGAGCATTCCGCTCCACCACATCTTCGGCCATTGGCACTTGCACTGAGTTCAAGCTCAACACATCAATCCTCAAGTCGTCATTTAAGCGGACCTCATCAAATCTGATTTCCGAATCCGTCAAGGCACTGGCCAGTCTCTCCCGTACTTGTTCGGCTTCAGCTCGCAAAGCTTCGTCCGTTTCCACCTGTACTATCAGGTGGATTCCTCCTTTCAAATCCAACCCCAAATTGATCCCATTCCTCCAGAAAACTACAGTACTTGCCAGTACCAGAAAAAGTATCGTGAGAAGTCTATACTGCGTCTTTCGGTTCATTCTTGGACCTACTTACTGGGTCGGCGGGAGCATTCAATTATCACTAGGATCAGTGGCCGTGGGCTGGAGTCCTACGACGGCACTTTTGGAAACTTCTAGCTTCACGTTGTCAGCCACCTTCAACATCAGAGTTTGCTCTTTGGCGTGCATGACGGTTCCGTAAATCCCCCCGCCGGTAATGACACGGTCACCTTTGGATAATTTACTAATCATTAATTCGAGACGCTTCTGTTTTTGACGAACAGGACGATACATGACGAAGTAGAAAATGAAGATAATAAGAGCAATCGGGAGCAATCCTACCAGTGAACTTGCAGCCGACCCCGGCCCTTGCTGGGCAATGAAAAACCCTTGCATGGTTTAGAGTACCTCTCCTAAAAAAGGGCGAGTATAGCAGACATTCAGAATCAGGAGGAATAGTGCTCCATGAAACCTTTCTTGAATTCGAAGAACCTTTTTTCGAGGATGCTCCGTCTGATCTCTCCCATTAGTTCCTTATAAAAGTAAAGGTTATGAAGTGTTAGCAAAGTAGCTGCAAGGATTTCACCGGATACAAAAAGATGCCGTAAATAAGATCGACTATAACGCTGACATACAGGACAGGCACACTTAGAATCGAGAGGCCTGCTATCATTTTTATGGACGGCATTTTTGATCTGCACCTTCCCTGCCCATGTAAAAAGAGTCCCATTACGGGCATTCCGAGTTGGCAAGACACAATCAAACATGTCCACACCCATCTCAACACAATGCAAAATGTCAAGAGGTGTACCTACGCCCATGAGGTAACGAGGTTTTTCAATCGGGAGGGCACCCTTTATCTCATTAACCAGGTCATACATCATCTGACGAGGCTCCCCAACACTAAAACCTCCCAAAGCGATGCCTGCTAATTGCATATCAAGCAACATCTCCAGACTTTGCTCTCTAAGATCTGAAAACATTCCGCCTTGAACGATTCCAAAAACTGCCTGATCTCGATCAGCCACCTCCTTCCTGCATCGCTCTGCCCATCGCATGGATCGTTCCATCGATTGTTTAGCCTCGCAGTGAGAGACTGGAAATGGAGTGCATTCATCGAGAACCATCGTGATATCCGATCCAAGTTGCGACTGAATTTGCATGACTCTCTCAGGACTTAAAAAATGTCTACTGCCATCTAGGTGAGATCTAAAAGTCACACCATCCTCATCGATGTGTCGGAGTTCACGCTGGCTGAAAACCTGATATCCACCACTATCTGTCAAAATTGCTCGGTCCCAAGCCATAAAACGGTGAAGTCCATTCTGTTCTTCAATCACCTCAATTCCAGGACGAAGATATAGATGGTAAGTATTGGCCAAAATTATCTTGGCATCCAAATGGTATTCAAGCCATTCATGAGGCAACGACTTTACAGTAGCTGCTGTACCTACCGGCATGAAGACTGGAGTCAGAATGGTAGCGTGAGGAGTTTCTATTCGCCCACAACGAGCATCCTCATCCTTGTGTTCTAGAGTAAAGGAAATAC
>CAYXBG010000153.1:2623-3126 GCA_964463145.1 uncultured Acidobacteriota bacterium | reverse complement strand
CTTAAAGGGCAACCGGTATTGCATTCTGTCTCGTATGGGGGCAGGGAATTTCTCAATGCCTTCAATGCGGCAAGTGATCGGACACGCCTCGTCTTGGTTTTTTCGCCGACTTGCGGTCACTGTCTTCAGGGAGCTTCAGAAGTGGCTCAGATACTGCAAAGATTACCGAATGCAAGGGTCAAAGTACTTGTTCTCTGGTCTCCTTTATTGGGGCGGGATAGTAGATTTGCTGCGCAAGATGCGACCGTTTACCTGCCCGATTCTAGAGCACAGCATTTCTGGGATTTATGGACCTTCGGGGTCAATCACTATACACAGAAATTGAAATATCCTGAGGATAGGCTGGCTTGGGATATTTTTGTCCTCTACGGAACTGGAATCGATTGGCGTTCATCCGGAGCTGCCCCCGACCCTTCCTTCTGGATGCAACATCACAACCTAGATATTGGCCCAAAGTATACTAAAGCCCTACTCAAATCTGAGTTGGAGAAGCTGCTCCGGTA
>CAYXBG010000153.1:0-2613 GCA_964463145.1 uncultured Acidobacteriota bacterium | reverse complement strand
CGAGATCATTCTGTTCCGAGCCAGCAGCCGATCTTGAAACCCATAACCACTTTTTCGGTGCCGGGCCTACTACCTTGAAAACAATGGCAGTGTGTTCGGTCAAGACAGTATGATCACGCGATGAGAGAAGACAGTTCCCTAAAGCCAGGACAGATAGTTGAGGTAGAAATCGAGAGGTCTGGTTTCGAGGGGAGGGCTGTGGCTCGCCTGGACGGACTGGTTCTTTTCGTTAAGGGGGCGGTTCCGGGTGATCGTGTAAGAGCTCTTGTTCAGAAAAAAAGGCGTCGTTATGTCGAGGCTGTCCTCCACGAAATTATCGAGCCTTCATCACATCGTGTTGAAGCTCTATGCCCTTACTTTGGAGTCTGTGGAGGGTGTCGTTGGCAGGAGCTGAATTACTCCAAACAGATCCAGGATAAGAGACAACATGTTATAGAGTTGTTTTCTCGTATTGCAGGACTTGAGGTAGCAGTAGAAGAGACTCTAGCTGCTCCGGACCCATACTACTACAGAAATAAGATGGAGTTTTCTTTTGGGACCAGGCGCTGGCTGACGAAAGAGGAGATCTCCAGCGGCCGGACTTTCGATAGAAGTTTTGTTCTCGGACTACATGTTCCAGGGCGATTTGACAAACTAGTTGATTTGAAAGAGTGTCATTTGCCAAGCCCTACCAGTAGCCAGATCGTAAATCGGGTTAGGGAGTTGGCCGAGGAGCAAGAGTGGACAGCCTACGATTGTCGTAAACATACAGGATTTTTGCGGCATCTGGTGATCCGCAGCTCTGCTTACAACGGGGAAGTTTTGGTTGCCCTGGTGACTAGTCGTTTCGATGAAGATCGAATGATGGTTTTTAAGCAAGTCCTACTGGAAGAATTTCGGAAAGTGAAGACAATCATCAATACTGTCAATGAAACGGTAGCGGATACTACTAGTGGGGAAGAGATTCTTCTCCACGGGACAGGAGCTATTGTAGAGTGCCTTCACGGATTAGAATTTAGGATTACTCCCTCTACCTTTTTCCAGACCAATACTGTCCAAGCTGAAAGACTCTTTGAAGTGATTAGGGATATGGTCGGTCCTCAGCGAGAGGGGCTTCTTTTTGACCTCTATGCAGGGGTAGGTAGTGTGGGGTTGTTTCTAGCACGTTATTTTAGAAAAGTAATTTGTTTCGAAAACAGCCCGCAATCGGTACAACTTGCAAGGGAAAATTCTCGAATAAATGGCATTGAAAATGTCGGGTTTCATACAGCAGATGCTGCAAGTTCGTTATCAGAAGAAATCTTGGGAAAATATGGTTGCCCAGATGTGATTGTGGTAGATCCTCCTCGAGCCGGATTAAGCAGCCGTATGGTCAGAGGGATAATTTCCAGTGGTTGTCAAAGGTTAGTTTACGTCAGTTGTAATCCTTCCACTCAGGCTAGAGATATTGGGATTCTGAAAGAAATTTACCGTGTTGAGAAGGTACAGCCGGTGGATATGTTCCCTCAGACTCCTCATATCGAATCGGTAGCACTTCTTATCAAGGGAGCGTAACAGGGATGATTACCCCAGTACAACAAAGGTGAGTATCTGGTTTTCTAAGGTCTGAGGCTGGTATAGACTACAGTTACTCTTACCTTTAGGAAAAGTGTGATGAGTTTCCTTTCTATTTTTAAAAATTCTCCAGAAAAGCAAATTGCAAAAGCGCGCAAGCGAGTCAAAGAGCCGCATGGTGATGCTGCTATTAGAGTTGCAGCCTGTCAAAAACTGGCTGCCATGGGGACATTGGAGTCAATAGAAGCCTTACTCGACAGGTTCAAGATAACTGTTGCTCCAGCAACTCAGGATGAGTCTGAGAAGGAGCAAGTATTCCAGTGGCTTGTTGGCCACGATGTTAAATCAGTCCAACCTTTGTCACGATTTTTACTAACCGAACGCCAGGTATATTGGCCCGTTAAAGCCCTTAGGGCCATTTTAACGGAAGAAGAATTTATTGAGAGTATGGAGAAAACGCTGTCCCATCTGTTAGAAAATTCGCCAGCTAGCCCTGAACCACAGGCTCAAATGATTAGAGTAATCGAGGATATACACAGTCCGAGCTTGGAAAAGATAATTACAAGTCATCTTCGGGAGAGAGATGATGATATTTGTATAGCATCTATTGATTATCTTGTGGAACATGCCGGAGACCAAACGAGGGAGACTATTCTAGAGTGTTATCTAGATTCTCAGGAGCGTCCCCGGATTAAGGCGCATCTTCTAGACTGTCTCAGCGAAAAAGGATGGGTTGTCCGAGGTTTTCGATCAGCAGTCGAAAAGACTCTCCCTATGGAGTATGTATTGACCAGAGATGGCCGTATTCGTCGTATCGGGGGGTAATAGATTTGAGTGATAAGTCAGGTATAGAGGGAGTCGAATTTAAGGTTCTCAAAACTCATCATGACGAACGTGGCTTTTTCCGTGAAATAGTTCGGATTGATGATCAGTTTTATTCTGAGTTTGGACAGTGGAGCCACTGTGTAATGTATCAAGGGGTGATTAAGGCCTGGCATTTCCACCGCAAGCAAACTGATTGGTGGTACGTAGGTAATGGCGTTATTAGGGTCGCCCTGCATGATCTCCGGGAAAAATCCT
>CAYXBG010000152.1:0-3142 GCA_964463145.1 uncultured Acidobacteriota bacterium | reverse complement strand
TGAGAAGAAAAGCCCACCAAACCCAATTTCCTTTCACACCCTGACTTCTGACAATATCGGTGACCAAATTGGGCGTGTCCGCCGAAAAGGTTGTGGCTACCATGGATGTACCAAGTAACCACCAGGGCATACTTCTACTGGAAACAAAGAATGAATCGACATCACTTCCTGCTCTTTTCGAAAAGTAAAGGCCTATCCCAAGAGCAATTAGGAAATAGAGAGCAATGATGAGCCAATCAAGTAGGGCTAATTGCATAATACCTGTCCTACACGGAACCCTAACATGTTTATCGAAGTCAGGAGATCTAAAAACTAGACCTTTTCAGAGAACCCGTATTTTGAAAGACCTTATATACTAGGTGGCATACGGTATATTATTAACAATTCTGTCTCGTCAATATATTTGACATCAGATATCCTCATTCTTAGGATGAAAAGGGTCACCCGGACAGAAAAATGTTTTCTTTCTTGGGTTACTCTGTACTCGTTGTGAGGATAACAGGGAGGCTCTAATGCCCTTCAATTCGACTGCCCAAGAGGTGCCTTCGTTCACCACTGAGATTGCGGAGCTAACGCGTCCCATCTATCAAAAGATTCGAGATGTGATCCCCGAAGAAGAATGGCCGATACACGCTCCCTACATAGCTGCAATAAATGCTCTTAAATTAGAGTGTGATGCGGTCGTTATGGCTCACAACTATCAAACACCTGAGATTTTTCATGGAGTTGCAGATTTCACTGGTGATTCTCTTGCCCTAGCCCGTCAGGCTGTCAGTACTAGTGCCGCCATAATCGTCTTGTGTGGAGTTCATTTCATGGCCGAGACAGCTAAGATTCTCAACCCAGAAAAAACCGTCCTAATTCCTGATCTTGATGCTGGTTGTTCTCTAGCTTCATCCATCACCGCTGCTGATGTGCGTCTCCTAAAGGAACGTTACCCGGGGCGACCAATCGTGACATATGTAAACACTTCAGCAGCTGTTAAAGCTGAATGTGATATATGCTGCACCTCCTCTAATGCTCTCAAGGTCGTCGAGTCCCTTAAATCTCCTGAGGTTATTTTTTTACCCGATGAATACCTCGCTGGTTACGTAGCGTCTCAGACTGATGTCAAAATCATCTCCTGGCATGGCCACTGTGAAGTCCATGAACGCTTTACTGGACAGGAACTGCGAGCGTATCGGGAGACGTCACCAGACATCTCGATCCTAGCCCATCCAGAATGCCCTCCAGATGTATTGTCTGAGGCGGACTATGTTGGATCTACTGCCGGCATGATCAAGCATGTCAAATCAATTGGAGTAGGTCGGGTCGTAATGGTAACCGAGTGCTCTATGAGCGACAATGTAGCGGTCGAGTGCCCAGATGTTGATTTTGTTCGTCCCTGTAATCTATGCCCACATATGAAGAGAATTACCTTGCCTAAAATCCTCTCATCTCTGAGAAACATGGAATACCAGGTCCAAGTTGATCCATCGACGGCCGCTCAAGCCCGTCAGTCACTGGAGCGGATGATACAGCTCGGCTAGGGCTGGGTTGACCTATCTCAAACACACTACTCTTCAGGCTGCAGTTGGCCCTGGTGACACATCAAACAAGTAACTTCACCTTCCGAGTCAATCTCAGCAAGATAGTTATTGTTCATGTCGTCCGTCATACGCATCATAACGCGAGTTATCTCTTTACCAGGTCTCGCATCTGAGGCAAAGTCAAAGGTCGATAAATCATTACCTTCGCCCACATGACAGTATGAGCATCTCGTTCCCACCGCAAATGTCATATCCTGCATTACGCCCATCACATCCGCTTTGGTCGAATTTTTCGGCATGATTTGCAAATTTTTAAAAGGACCTTCAATCTGGGCATTCACAGATGGAGGCATTAGAAAAACCACCAACAACAATATGCCCAAAAGTCCCGTCAGAAATAAAAAATCACTCTTCGGATTTTCCATATAAAACCCTTATCATTTCCAACTCTAACAGATAACAGTGTCCCAATTTCAAGAGATTTCCCCGATATTACCTCCTAGTCATCTAAGGCTAATCGTCTTGAGATTAACGAATTCCCGGATTCCGAATTCCGCTAATTCACGTCCGTAGCCTGATTTCTTCACACCCCCAAAAGGTAATCGTGGATCGGAAGCCACCATCGAATTCACAAATACCTGTCCACTCTCAAGTTCATTCGCGAGTTCCCTTGCCCGTACCAAATCAGCGGTCCAAAGACTGGCCCCCAGTCCATAGTCTGTCGCATTTGCCACCTCGATGGCCTGATGTTCATTTTTAACGCAAAGGATAGGAGCTACTGGACCAAACACCTCCTCACTTACACAAGACATTCCTGGACTCATACCAACTAAGACCGTGGGCTCTAGGAAATACCCAGCACCAGATCTAGCCCGCCCCCCCAACAAGAGCTCTGCCCCCTGATCAACAGAAGTTTTAATTTGACCTAAAATCTCATCACGGAATTCTCTCTTTGCTAATGGACCCAGACTCGTGGTCTCCTCCATAGGATCTCCCATAACCAATCCTTCGACAGCTCTCAAAAACCGCTCGACAAAAGCCTCGTAAACACCTTCGACAACGATCAATCTTTTAGCCGCTATACAGCTCTGCCCACAGTTTTGATACCTCGCAGTTAGAGCAGTGGCCGCAGCAACTTCTAAATCAGCATCCTCAAGTACGATAAAGGGGTCGATCCCCCCCAATTCTAGGACACATTTCTTGATGTGAGATCCGGCCTCTCGGGCCACGGCCTTCCCTGCTGCCTCACTTCCTGTCAGACTGACAGCGGCAATGCGGACATCGGATATTACAGGCGCTACCTCCTTACTTCCAATCAAGAGAGTCTGGAATACACCCTGAGGAAAACCACTTTTCTCGAACAGCTCTTGCAATGCCAACGCACACCCAGGAACATTGGATGCATGCTTTAAAACAACACTATTTCCCGCAACGATTGTAGGTATGGCAAAGCGAATCACCTGCCAAAAAGGGAAATTCCACGGCATAATACCTAAAATAACTCCTAGAGGTTCAAATCTTATAAAGCTTTTACTTGCATCAAAATCTAATTCTTCTGGTTTTAAAAAATCTTCAGCATTACTAAAATAGTATTCACATAATCCTATACACTT
>CAYXBG010000151.1:0-3153 GCA_964463145.1 uncultured Acidobacteriota bacterium | reverse complement strand
ATCACGCGCTGGAACTCCAGTAATCCCTTCTGCCCATTCAGGAGAAAACTGACCCACATGCTCCAGAAAAGCTTCAGCGCCAGTCGTACGCTCCCGAATAAATTGAGGGTTATCGAGACCATCTCGGGCTATGACATGAGCCATACCCAAAAGGAGTGCTACATCAGAACCAACGCGGAGAGGCAGATAAACGTCTGCAAGATCCGCCAAGGGAATCCTTCTGGGATCAGCTACGATGAGCTTTGAGCCTTTATGGACAGCCTGCTTGAGACGCGTCGCTGCCACAGGATGGCACTCGGTCATATTAGTACCGATGCAGAAGAACACATCCGGCTTATCCATGTCCTCAAGAGGATTGGACATAGCCCCACGACCAATCGTGGCCGCCAGACCGGCGACCGTGGGAGCGTGTCAGGCACGACTACAGTTATCTATTTGATTGGTTCCGAAACCAGCTCGGATGAACTTCTGCATGGTGTAGGCTGCTTCCGTAGGAGCACGCCCAGAGGCAATTCCATAAATACTATGGCGGCCATGTTCTTTTGCTGCACGCCGAAACCCAGCAGCTGCAACCTCAATGGCCTCATCCCAATCAGCATCACGCAACTCACCATCCAGCCCTCTAACAAGAGGTCGATCCAATCGGTCTGAATGCTGAACAAAATCATATGCAAACTGCCCCTTAACGCAAAGAGCTCCTTTGTTGGCAGGTCCGTCCATGGCGGGCTGCACACCAACCATACTGTCTTCTTTGGTCAGAATGTCAATCGAACAACCGACGCCACAATAAGGGCAAATAGTCCGTGTTTTCTTAACAGGTCCAGGAAGTTCGGCTCCACTCATTGCCTTAAGATCAGCCAAAGCACCCGTAGGGCAAGTCTGGATACACTGCCCACAAAATGTGCATGACGACTCTTTTAACTGTCCATTAAACTCTGTCGTGATCTGCGTGTTGAAGCCACGACCCATAACACTAATTGCGTAGTCGGCTTCCTGTTCGGCACAAACTCGAACACATCGAAAGCAGGATATACACTGATTATAGTCACGAAGAATAAACGGGTTTTCGTCGTCCGTACGAGATACCCCAGATCGTTTTCCTATAAAACGATCTGTGTCCGCACCGTACCGCCCTACCAACAGGTCAAGTTCCTGTGAGGCGGAACCCCTTAAAGGATCAACTTTCACCTGCCTATTCTCCGAAGCCACCATCTCCAATAAAACTTTTCGGTATTTCTCGATCTCCTCAGTCTGGGTCTGTACTTTCATTCCTACTTCAGCACGAGTAGTACAGGAGGCTACTGGATTACGGATGCCCTCTACCTTTACCACGCAAAGCCTGCAGGCTCCGAAAGCCTCTAGTCTAGGGTCATAGCATAGGGTTGGAATCTCTTTTTTCTGGCGTAGAGCCACCTCATATATAGTTTCACCGGAGACAAAGGCTACGGAGATGCCATCGAGCTCCATCTCCAGATCTGGAGGAGAATCAACTGGCTCTGAGATACCATTTAGATTCTTTTGATTCATTCTCTAGGACTTTCCAGCCACGTGATCGGCAACCAACTGAGGGAAATACCTAATCAGACTTTCCGTAACCAGTGGTGCTGCCATCCCCAACCCACAAGCACTAGTGGCCATCATTGTTTGGCCTATATCTCGGACCTCGTCAGTCCATTGGGAGAGAACCGCGGCATCGTCCATTTCGGTAAGTCGCTCAGTAAGACGTTGCGTGCCAATCCGACACGGAAAACATTTCCCACACGACTCTTCTGCAAAGAACTCCATCGCACTATGTGCTACAGAAATCATGTCACGACTGTCATCGAAAACCATGATACCACCAGCCCCTAGAAAAGATCCCTTTTTTCGAATGCTGGGTTCATCAAGATTTACCTCTAGATCAGGACCCGCAAGAAATCCACCCGACAAGCCGGCCATAGTAACAGCCTGAACAGATCTACCACTCGAAGGACCTCCTGCCCAATCATATAGCAATACCTGTAACGGCAGCCCCATAGGGATCTCATAATTACCAGGATATCTAATGTCTCCAGAAAGACTGATTACCTTGGTTCCCGGCTGACCCGATACTCCGAGATCACGGTACCAAGCAGCCCCATGACGCAGGATCGAAGGGACAGAAGCAAGAGTCTCAACATTATTCACTACCGTTGGTAAATCATTGTAACCGTGAGTAACTGGATAGGGTGGTCGGTTGCGAGGGAAAGGGTGCTTACCTTCTAGGCTGTTCAAGAGGGATCCTTCTTCCCCGCAGACATAAGATCCAGCTCCTCGACGTAGATGGAGATCAAAATCGAATTTCCGGTCGAGTATATTCCCTCCAAGGAAACCAGCTTCACGGGCCTCTTCCATAGCTTTCATCAAAATCCCAGCTGTTTGCGGGTATTCATAGCGTAAGTAGATAAAACCCTGATTAGCACCAGCAGCATAAGCTGCCAGCAGCATGCCCTCAAGCACCGCATGAGGGTCGTGATCCATCAGTGCTCTATCTTTAAAGCAACCTGGCTCACCTTCATCTGCATTACAGACCACTGTTTTAGGCTCTCCATGAGCATCCGAAACAGCCTTCCATTTCAAACCAGTGGGAAAACCAGCTCCTCCTCTACCTGCCAACTTACTATCAGTAATCAAATTGACAAGCTCCGAAGGACTCATAGCGAGCGCTGCTTCTAATGCCAGGTAGCCGCCACTCCGACGATAACCTTCAATGGTTTCTCGACCCGGCTCCCGGATAGATGAAAACACACACTCCTCGTAGCCTCCGGGGTTCGGACGGGGCTTGGGAGAAGGGAGCTCTCGTAGATCCCCTGCTCTAGTACCTACCAAAACACAGTCACCACTTAGTACCGGGATAACCTGATCACAACGACCTGCACAGGGCATATCGGTAGCACCTTCTCCCTTTAGTTGCTTCAGAAGATCATCACTAGACCCAAGCCGACATACTGGACCAGTGCATACACGTGGGGCCTGATGTCCTCCTTTCTCACGGGAAAAATGATGGTAGAAATCAATTGTCCCAAACAATTCCGCCAAAGGTATGTTCAAAGCTCTTGAAACAGTTCGAATGGTCCCTTCAGAAAGGTACCCATCTCTTTCCTGAAAGGCATGGAGTAGAGGCAACAACGGTGC
>CAYXBG010000150.1:0-3165 GCA_964463145.1 uncultured Acidobacteriota bacterium | reverse complement strand
CTTGAAGGACATAACGCTGAATTCGAGATCGTATTTGTTGATGACGGTAGCAGCGATGGTTCCTCCGAAATACTAAAGTCTATCGCAAAGGAAGATGCTAGGGTCAGTGTAATCCAGTTCCGCAGAAATTTTGGAAAGTCCGCTGCTTTATCGGCGGGATTTCGAGAGTCCACAGGTGAGGTGATTGTCACTATGGATGCAGACTTACAGGATAAACCTGGACAGCTTGGTAAATTGCTCGGACGACTCGACGAAGGATATGATTTGGTCTCTGGTTGGAAGCGTGATCGCAAAGACCCTGTAACTAAGCGCTGGCCTTCTAGGATCTTTAATCGAGTGACTTCTTGGCTGACCGGGGTCAACTTGCATGACATCAACAGTGGATTTAAGGCCTATCGTAGAGAAGTGATCGAAGAAATTAGTGTGTACGGTGAGATGCACCGATATATCCCCGTCCTGGCGAGCTTCCAGGGCTTTAGAGTGGGTGAGGTTGTAGTTGAACACAGAGCCCGTAGGCATGGTCGTAGCAAATATGGTGTAAGTCGATTTATCGGAGGATTTTTCGATCTTTTTACCGTCATGATGCTTTCCAGGTTCGGCAGCAAGCCCTTGCACGTGTTTGGGATGCTCGGGCTTATAGCTTTTTTAGCCGGATGTGCAATTGAAGTCTATTTAACAGTTGTTTGGGTTCTGGGGCAGTCTATTGGAGGTCGCCCATTATTTTTTCTCGGGATTGTTTTGTTGATTTTGGGAGTTCAGTTTGTTTTTTTTGGGTTTCTTGCAGAGATGATTACGTTTTCAGCACGAAAGGGAGAGATTTATTCTCCCCAGAAGAACGTTTCGTCAGGGGGTAATGACTGATTTGAGGCTAACCCCATTGAGTGGTGTTCTAGTGACTTGTGATGAAGTCTTCTATGGTTGAAATGAACGAGGAATAGTCCAATGTCGGTTGCGATCATAGGAACTGGATATGTCGGCCTGGTCACAGGGACCTGTCTTGCTGAAACGGGGCACCAGGTTATTTGCATGGACTCGGATGTTGAGAAAGTAAAGTCTCTTCAGAGGGGCGAGATTCCTATTTTCGAACCCGGATTGAGTGAACTCGTAATATCTAACTACAAGGCCGGGCGACTTAAGTTTTCCACTGATCTTAGAGAAACTGTCAATAGCTCGAGAATCGTATTTGTTGCTGTGGGTACACCCGCATCCGAAGACGGATCTTCGGATCTCTCGGCTGTTCAGTCAGTTTGTGATGAGATTGCCGACACCTTGACGGAGTATCGGATTGTAGTTCTCAAGAGTACTGTTCCGATTGGGACGGGTGAGGCCATGGGCTTAAGGATGAGAACCCGGACACAGATACCGTTCGATATCGTTTCGAACCCAGAATTCCTCCGTGAAGGACAAGCTCTTGAGGACTTTATGAAGCCAGATCGTGTGGTCATCGGTGCAGACGTTCGGGGGGCAGCTCAAGAGATAGCGGCACTTTATGCGCCATTTGTGCTGAGAGGAGCACCGGTCCTGCTTATGGATAGCCGCAGTGCTGAGATGGTGAAATATGCTGCGAACGCAATGTTGGCTTGTAGGATCTCATTTATGAATGAGATTGCTAATGCTTGTGAACATCTTCGTGCCGACATCAATTCGGTACGAAATGCTATTGGAATGGATGGACGTATAGGCTCCGCTTTCCTTTACCCTGGAGTAGGGTACGGGGGGTCATGTTTCCCTAAAGATGTCAGTGCGTTGGCCTGGATCTCCGAACAAGCAGGGTATCGA
Organism: uncultured Acidobacteriota bacterium; assembly: GCA_964463145.1. Classification (GTDB taxonomy): domain Bacteria; phylum Acidobacteriota; class UBA6911; order RPQK01; family CBDAPI01; genus CAYXBG01. Next base: position 1,386 of record CAYXBG010000150.1, on the reverse strand, counting down.
ATGGATATGGTGGAGGCGACGGCTAAAGTCAACAACCAGCAGGCCCGCCGCTTTTGCGATAAGGTGGTTCGTTTTTTTCACTCAGATCTGGTCGATCTTTTAGAGTCGACTCTGGCCAGATCTGAACCAATTCCTAAAGAATTGAGTAGGAATGAGACGCTTCTTGCAAGTCCGCTCGATTCTAGTGAAAAGATGGTTCTGGCTGGACGTAACATTGCGGTATGGGGATTGTCTTTCAAGCCGAGGACAGATGATATGCGAGATGCACCTTCTTCCAAGATCATCCCTTATCTCCTAAAGTTGGGTGCAAATATCACGGCTTATGATCCGGTGGCTGCGGATCGAGCCTGTGAGGTTTTGCCAGAAGCCGTCCGTTATGCTTCGGACCCTTATGATGCTTTGGAGGGTATGGATGCATTGCTTCTTTTGACTGAGTGGAATCTTTTCCGGCATCCAGATTTCGAGCGAATGAAAAAACAAATGCGCATACCTGTTATTTTTGATGGTCGTAATCAATACAGTCGTCAAAAACTTCTCGATAAGGGGTTTGTTTATTTCGGGGTGGGTCACTAGAATTTCTGTGAATCAACACAGATTTTGAGTTATTTGTTGATTCTAGGATGTAGGTTCAGAACTGTCCGGATGGAGATATTCGGGTCATTACGGATCTTATCCATTGGTTTCATTTGAGACTTTGCGTAAGACATATCGGGGCGCGTCTTGCACCGTTTTTTTATGGTGTGTTATTTTAACCGTTCTTCGGCTGGCGTAGCTCAACGGTAGAGCAACTGATTTGTAATCAGTAGGTTGGGGGTTCGATTCCCTTCGCCAGCTCCATTTGGCCATTGGTCTCCGGCTGTGGGAATGTCTGAGGGGTGGTGAGTTGGTTTGAAGAAATTTTGGTTGATGATGGGCTGTCGAAGATGTTGGGTGCAGCCGTCTCGCGCTAGTGGAGGGGTGGCTGAGTGGCCAAAAGCAACGGGCTGTAAACCCGTCGACCTCAGGTCTACGCAGGTTCGAATCCTGCCCCCTCCAGATCCCCAGAAGGTTCTTGCAACAGGCCTCTTAAATGGAGATAATAGAAGTTTATTTTTGGGTGCGGGAGTAACTCAGTGGTAGAGTCATAGCCTTCCAAGCTATTGGTCGCGGGTTCGAATCCCGTCTCCCGCTCCAGGCTTGGCAGGTTGACTCTACAAATTCGGGAGCTCTCAAGAACAGAAATCACCATCGTGCCCACGTAGCTCAGGGGTAGAGCGCTTCCTTGGTAAGGAAGAGGTCACCAGTTCAATCCTGGTCGTGGGCTGTGTTTTGGCCTCAGGGCAATGGTTGGAGGAGTAAGGTTATGGCGAAGGCAAAATTTGAACGCACAAAACCCCATGTGAATAT
>CAYXBG010000149.1:0-3185 GCA_964463145.1 uncultured Acidobacteriota bacterium | reverse complement strand
TTGCCCTGAACCCTGTCGATATCTATACACACCTTCATTCCTAATTCCCTGGCCCATCCTGCACACTGAATAGCCGCCAACTCATCTTGTCCATCCAAATGAAGCACGCTACCAGAACCGATCCAATCCTTTCGTATTTCCCCAGGACTATACGTCAGTTTTTCATCTCTTTCCCAGAGGATGGTGCGCAATCCGGAGCCATCGACAATGATGAAGGCATACTGGTTAGCAGCATCTTTTACAATCTCTACCAGGCTAACATCCATTGGCTCACGCCTCAGGTCCTTCAGTGAGAAACGACCATTGTCATCATCGCCAACCCGTCCAATATATCTGGACCTAAGTCCAAATCGGGCACACAGGGCCATAGCGGTGGCCACTTGTCCTCCACCCAAACGTTTCGTCTGACGAATACGGGTCTTTGAATTTTGAACAGGAAAATCAGAAATTCTGCAAACCCAATCGACACAATTGAGTCCGAAACCCACTACGTCATAGGGGCGACTGGAAGGAATATCCATTTCGAAATAAGCAGTTTCCAATTTTTGGCGACCCATATCTCATCCGAGTATGCCAAAACCTGGATCTAAAGTATCTCAATCAGAATATCTAAGGTGACTTTGTGTAACGATTCAGGAAATTGAAAAAATCCATTACTCTATTCTCTGCCCAGTAACGATCAATGTCTTTCCGTTCCTGTTCAATAAATCCAACATGTCCACCTCTGTGAGTGAGCTTCGGTAATAGAAATTCATTTTCAGCCAGCGCCCTACACTCTAATGGAGACGAAGGAAGAATGGGATCTCGTAATGAATGAATCAATAGCGTCGGGGTCCTAATCTGCCCCAGTAAGGAGTGGGCACCAGCATTTTTGTAGTAGTCAAAGGCGTTCTTGAAACCTCCTAAAGGAGCAGTGAAAAGCTCGTCGAATTCTCTGATTGTGCGTATGTGGGGGAATTTGTCCACATCAATGAAAGATTCTAAATACGCACTATGTTCTCGCACCACTCTTTTAAGACCTCGTACGAAGTGCCATCGATAGAAGCGATTGGTGGGACGATCCAGGATTTTCCAACTCGCTATCAGATCAACAAGTGGAGAGACGACAGCCGTGGCTTTGACATTTTGTAGAATTGAATGAGATTCTCCTAAAAATCTCAAAAGCATGTTGGCACCCATGGAGACGGCAAATACGTATAGGGGCCCACACCAATGGAACCTGGATATTGACCTCAACACTTCCCCTAACTGATCACTAGATCCTGAATGAAAAATTGCAGGGGGTAAGGACTTCAAGTTACGGTCATAGAGGTTAAGAAGGACAGTATTCCATCCCAAACGCCAAGATTTATGAAGAAGACCTTGCATATACGGAGCATCACTGGCTCCCCCAACACCATGAATTGCTACCAGGGTAGGGTTCCCTCTTCCCTTAACAGCAACCTCGGCATGTATGGCAATATTCTGGGAAGTTTTGAAGAAGATCTGTTTACTGCAATCGCAGCCCCAAGAAAACGAACGTTTCCAGGTAGCCGCCAGGCAAGTCTGCAGGTGTGAACTGAAAAGAAATTTATGGGGAATGAAGGGACGCGCCTGTAACTCCCTTTGGAATTCCTCCAGAACAGGAATAAGTTTCTGTTGTGATGTCATGAAAAAGGTTATTTAAAGCGTCTGCACCTCTTTATTCCAAAAAACCGACCACTCACGATAGCGGTTAAGGCCCCCATCGAATCAGCGAGAAGATCACTACTCTCCGCACTACGACTGACGACAAAATATTGATGTACTTCATCTGAAATTGCGAAAAGTAGAGCACCCAACCAGAGCCCAAGAAGCGCCTTCTTAGAAAGTGGATGTCTGAAATTTTGTGTTTGTCCGAATACTAGCGTGAGACCCAATACAAAATACACTACAAAGTGCCATATATAATCTGGCATCACTTCAGTGACAGTAGGAACATCACTTTGATGAGATGCTCCTACTATGGTTAGGGCGACAAAAATCGAGGGCAACCAGTAACTCATGGCGAGTTGTAGATCATCTATGGCCTCTCACCAGGGGATCGCTGACATAACCCAAGCACCTGCAAGAGAACCCATGACCATATAAGCAAAAAGTTTTCCGAAGTATCTAATCTGCTCCTGTGGGCCCTCTTTTGTTATCAGAGAAAACACAGTAGCAATCGCGATACCAAGTATAGAAAGCGCAACAAAATGGTTCACGATTTACGTCCTAGAGATATATCAAAGACATCGACCACCAGGAGCATGTTTAATAGTCCTGCAATGTAAAGATAAGCGTTCCCATATTCGTAGCCTGGGGCCGTAATACTTCCGTCACCCAGACCGATTGTCTGAATCACTATATATGGCAAGCCCAAAGCAATACCATCCACAAACTTGAGCAAGCCGAAGAAACCGGGACCCCAGCCGAAAAGCCTGCCGTCCATGGAAATACCCAAGCAACACAGGGTGAGGATAGTCACAAGGAAAATCCCTCCTCTTTTCCATTTCTTTAGGAAAATATGCCCTGCACCAGGAATAAACCACGCTAAAATGCAAACTAAAACTGTTCTGCCCATAGGACAATTATCTTAAGAATTAGCAGTCAACTGGGTCAAGCCTATAAGTTGGCAGCTCAAATCAGATCCAATAGATCTACGACTCCAATCATGAGACTTTCACAAAGGCTGGCGCCCAGTTTTTGGCCAAAGCTAAGTTACCTCGCATTCCATCCTTGAGATCATCAATCCGTATCGATTCGTTGACGGTATGGGCCAGATCTTCCTCACCAGGTGCAAACCCGATGACATCCATACCACCTTCCGTGAAATGGCCCGCGTCAGTAGCAAATTCCCAAACTCCCGTAGTCGAAGTATTAATCATCGTATCCATTGCATGCTTAGCTGCCACTAATGCGGGGTGTTCTTCTTCCAAGATAAAGGCTGGATGGTGGCTATTATATGTCATCTCAAACCCCGTATAACTAGTCATATCAAAAAGGGGCATTCCAACATCTGCACTAGCCCCTTTAATCAGACTCCTGTCGGCTAATTTCTGTAATGTTTTCTCAATTGACTCAGAAGTTTCTCCAGGCACATTTCTCCAATCCAAGGTTAGCCACAACTCACCCGGGACCACATTAGGGCTGCCCTGATCGGTATGCAAAAGCGTGGGTGCCACACT
>CAYXBG010000148.1:0-3196 GCA_964463145.1 uncultured Acidobacteriota bacterium | reverse complement strand
ATGCAGGAGTTGGTAGGGGCTGGATAGAGCCAGCTACGGCAAATCTTTTCCAGTCTGAACTTAAGTTGACTGGGGCTACCTGTTTTGATGTTTTAGATGCCTGCGCTAGCTGGATCCGGAGCTTATCGATTGCTCAGAGCTTCCTGAATCAGAATGTATACAAGAAAATCATGATCCTAAACAGTGAATGTAACGTCCGTGAATATGCGAATGTGGAATTACGAAGCCTGGATGAGCTAGAGCATAGTTTTTCGGCTTTTACTATTGGGGAGGCGGCTACAGCCACAATCGTTTCATCTGAAGGATCTCCTGAGGCGGCACGTTTCTCTTTTCGTTCTTGGGGTGAAAAACATGGATTATGTAAGATTGCTCTACCTAACGCTGATGAATTTACTCCCTCTGGAGAGGAGAAAAAGAAACCAATGTCCTTCACTACTCTCCCAGGAGAATTGCTGACATTCACTATGAACAAATTAGTGGCCCATGTGAAAGACACTCCTGCGATAGCCAATCTATTGCATGACAAGGTGTTCCTGCATTCTGTCAGTGTTCCCTCTACGACTAAGGTGGCGAGACTGTTGGGATTTGGACTCAAGCAGGTATTCGAGTGCCATGCGCGGTTTGGAAACACGGTCTCCGCTTCTTTGCCTTTGGCCATGGCTGTGGCGGAGGAAGAGGGGGAGTTAGAGCGTGGGATGAGAGCGCTTCTTTTGATGGGTAGTGCTGGGGTTACGACTGGGATTGGGTCGATAGAGTATTAATTTCTACTTTACCCTGGGAACGTAGCCTTTCTCTGGGTTTACACACCTGTTTTTTAGTGTTTTTAGTTGTTCTTGTTTTTTGCCTTTATGGGTAAGGAATATGAGTAATGACTGAGAATGAATGTTAGGTGATTATTGAATAATGTTGAGTGGGGTGGTTGTTTTCCATCCCCCTCTCGTGAAATCTGGGAAGTCTTGTGGAACGCTGTCTTGCTCTACAGATTTTTCTGAGAGCGGAGCCACAGCAGACCACAGGGCACCTTCATAAACATTCTGATCAAGTGCCTCACCTTTGTGAAGGCATTCGACGACGCGATAGTTCATCATGGCATCCATACCTCCGTGACCGCCCAATTTTTTGGCTATTGGTTTGAGTCGCTTGTAGAGGGGGTGTTCGTAGCTCTCGTAGAGTGCTTGTAGTTTTTCTCTAGTACTCCACTTGTGGTAATCGGTTTGGGGCATGGGTTTGCCGTGTTTATCTATTCCTGCAAATGCGTTAAATACAATTTGGTCTAAGCCTTCATTTTTCGCGTAGTCAAGTGCAACGCGTGTAGGGAATCCCGCTGCTGTCCCTTTAGTTCCTTGAATGAGATTATGTCTAGTATAAGGGCGAGGACTGGATACGTCCCACTGCACAAGGATGGTTCTTCCAAGCATGGTTTTGATGATCGAGGTGTTAAGGTCACCGCTTTTGAATTCAATATGATTTAGCTTGTGGTCGTCGGATAGATGTTTTTTAGCATAAAGCCTTCGATTCAAAGAGGGGGAAGAGAATGATGTTAGGTGGCGGAAGTTGTCTTCTGTGCGGCTCAGATTCATGTATTGGGCTACTGGACCAAGTCCGTGGGTAGGGTAGAGGTTTCCATTTCTTTGTGCCCAATGGAATGTTCTCCAGGAGCCAGTGCCTCTGCCCTTGGTTACGTGATGCATTTGTTTGCGTAAATCATGGATATAGGCTGCTTCTCCATGTAGTAAGTCTCCAAAAATACCTTGACGGCACATATTGAGAAAGAGAAGTTCGTCGCGACCGTAGTTGACATTTTCAAGCATCATGCAGTGTTTTTGAGTCAGTTCCGCGGTGTCAACTACTTGCCACGATTCCTCCAGAGAGAGTGTCAGGGGAACTTCCACACACACATGGGCTCCGGCTTTCATGGTATCGATGGCCATGCGGGCGTGACATTCCCAAGGGGTTAGTACGTAGACTAAGTCAGGATTGGTTTCAACTAGCATCTTTTTGTAGTTGTGCTCATCGCCGAAATAGCCTTTGATGCCTTTGTGGCGGCTTGGTCCCCCCGCTTGCTGGACTCTTTTCTTTGCTTCCTCTACCAGGTCTTCAAAGAGGTCGCATACGCCTACTACTTCCACACCTTTGAGAGTTGCAAGCTGGCTAATATGTACTTTTGAGCGGGCCCCGCACCCTATGAATGCTGTTTTTATGTGATTGAGTTTTGGAGCAGAAAATCCCCCCATATAGGTTTGTTCAGTTGTCCGTTCAGGGGTGGAACTAGCATTGGCAATGGCAGTGGCTGCCATTGCACCCATCGATGTTTGGATGAACTTTCTTCTATTGGTCATGATGTTGTGGCATTGATTCTAAAGAGTTAATGGGTTTATTCACGCATCTATATGATCTATCAGGCAAGTCTCAATGCTTAAGATTTTCAAAATAAATGCGGTACTCATGGAGCTTGATTTTCGGTAGCTACTTGGAAATTGGATTATAGCAGGGAAGTAATATGCTGCTGGTTGTCCGGGGTCTGACCCAGAGATAGTATTACTAACCTTTTTCTTTTAACCACTTTCTGACCTGAGCAAGTCCCTCTTGACGAGAAATGATCGGCGAATAACCCAAATCCTGTTTTGCGGCGCTGATATCGAACCAATGTGAGGTGGCCAGTTCTTCGACTAGAAACCTTGTTATCCGGGGTTCGCCACTTCGATTTAAAAATCGATGCAATGTTTCTAGTATAGAAGCTGCTAGATAGGCGATTTTTCTATTAACACGCTTGCGGATCGGTGGTAGCTCGCCAGCCTTTAGCAGCTTATTAACAAAATCCCAGAGAGGTTCAGGTTGGTCGTCGGTAATGAAATATACTTTGCCTGCGATCGGGCTATTAGCGTTTAGATTATTGGCTGCTAGAAGGTGTGCATGGGCTGCATTTTGAATGTGAGTGAAGTCCACTAACTTATCCTCATTTCCAATACGTCTGAGGTGTCCCTGACGAGCGCGGCGAATTAGGCCCGGGATAATGTGAGGGTCATCTGGTCCCCATATCAGATGCGGACGAAGGGCGACAGTAGCTAGTAATGGTCCATTTTGGGAAAGTACTTCCTTCTCGGCTACGGCTTTTGTTTCTGGATAATGTGCGGTGAACTGGGATCCATAAGGAACAGATTCATCAACTCCATCCATATCTTGTCCATTGAAAACA
>CAYXBG010000147.1:0-3273 GCA_964463145.1 uncultured Acidobacteriota bacterium | reverse complement strand
CAAAGGCATCGTGAGCTCTTCGTTTGCTACCGAAAAGATTGGTTGTCAGTGGGAATCTAGACCCCTTGACATTCTGAAAGAGCAGCGCCGGTCCTCCAGCGCTAATGACCCGTCTGTGGATTTCTGCTACTTCGAGCTTTGGATCGACCTGCGCCTCGACTGTTATTAATTCCCCCACATCTCTGAGGTGATTCAAATAATCTTTCAGGTCAAGAAAACCACTCCTCATCAGTTTCGATCTCCAGAAAAATTTTGATGTACAGAGACACGGGCCGCTTGATAGATCAACATGTCCTCCCTAGAACAGGTTCTAAAAGATAATGACTATTCCGTTTTACCATGTATTGAAAAGAGTTGCCCCATGGTCGCAATATAAAGGCTGTTATTAGCTGGGCTAGGCGTACTGTAGATAGGTGCGCCAAGATTATTCTCCCCCACGACCTTTTCCCTACTTCCAGTTCGTAAGATGACTACATCGCCATCTTCATCCCCTAAGTAAATCCGATCTCCAACAACAACAGGTGAACCCCAAATAGAAGCAAATGTGTCATGCACCCAAAGGAGTTCTCCCGACCTAGCATCTAGGCAATGGAAAAAGCCACTAAAGTCAGGGTAATAGATAAGACCTTTGTGTATAACCGGGCTGGAGATAGATCGGCGAATTCCTTCATACTGCCATACTACTCCTTTTCCAGTAATGTCTCCTCGGCCGTGGCCGTTAATAGCAAAGAGGGTCCCTTCCCCTTCACCATTCTCAGGGTCTTGCCCGTTGGCTATGTAGACGAATTCCCCGAAAACTCCTGGCGTTCCTAAAATTTCATTACGGGTTTCAGGGTAGACTGAATCACTAGGGTTAGTATCGAACTCCCATAATTTCTCTCCAGTTTGAGCCTGGAAGGACCTGATCCAGCCATCTCCATTTGGCATAATGACTTGACTGACTCCTCCGATGGAGGCAACTGTGGGCGATGTCCATTGGCCATTTAAAATATTGTTTTTAGGGGAATTGTCTGACCACCGCAATTCCCCATTTTTTCGATGGACAGCTACTAGAGAAGGGGCCTCAGGCGAAGGTACGATACTGTGATCTTCACTTCGGCCATTGGATGTCCCGACAAAAATCAATTCCCCTAAAAATGACGGAGAGGAGTTCGAGGCATTATGCGGGTAGACTCCAAATCCCTCAATTAAATCAAGGACCCAGATATAGTCTGCATCGGTGATATTTTGATATTGCTCTCCAGTAATAGGCCCATCATTTTCTCCATCACGAAATCCTTCAGTGTCGAGGGCGACCAGTTGATTCCGATTGTTAACAAAATACATTCGATCACCAATTATTAAAGGACTCGAACAGACTCCTACTCCGGGCCAGTCTTGAGCCATTCCAGTTTCTAGCTTGGATGTAGCAGCTTGCCAAAGAAAGTTGCCAGTAGCTTCGTCGAATGCCATTAAAACCCCCATATCACCCTGCTGATAAGGGTTGCGAGGTTTATCGTTGTTAGTTCCCACGAAAACTTTGCCTCTAGAAATTATTGGTGAGCTATAGGTCTGAGTTCCTAGTTCGGCTATCCATCGGATGTTAAGTCCCGTATTGATAGACCACTGGTCAGGTACTTCCCCCTCAGCCTGCAGAGATCTCTGAGGGGTTCCACCAAACATGGGCCAGTCGGCAGAGATGGCTTCCCCGGCTAATGATAGGGGGCCTACCAACATATAAAATAACGTGGTCAGAAGATCACGCCTCTTCCATTCTATCTGTAATAATTCTAACAATACAAAAGCCTAAGAGTTCCCAAGGAATTAAGAGTTTCTGTTATTCTGGTCGAAGTTAAGACGAGTTGTATTCTACTCAATTTTCTTTTATTGCCTCTTCTTATGATTCCAAGTAGTGATTCACGAAATCAATTGATTTGAACATGAACTTTACCTGGTGCATCTGAACTAAGTAGGCTTTTCAAAGGATATGATTATTTTTTACATCGAGGTCCGGAAAAAATAATGTGTGGCATAGTCGGCATAGTTTCGAATGAACCCGTTGAAAGAAAGCTTGTCACAGGGCTCTTAAGACAAGAGTATCGCGGTTACGATTCTTCGGGGATTGCGATTTTCAGTGCGGACCACCAACAGATTAGGGTAATTAAAAAAGTAGGGAAAGTTGCAGAACTCAAACGGGCTCTTAGGGAGAGATTGTACAGCGGAAGTACGGGCATTGCGCATACGCGATGGGCGACCCATGGTCCCCCTAGCGAAGAAAATGCACACCCTCACCAGTCAAATGAGGAAATTTTTCTAGTACACAATGGGATTATTGAGAATCATGAGGCTCTCCGAAAAGAGCTCGAAGCTAACGGGGTTAAGTTTTCATCAGATACTGACACGGAGGTCATAGCCCATCTCATAGAAGCAAACTTAGGTACTGTCGGCTTAACGGAATCGATTAAGAAGGTAGTTACACTTATAAAGGGGTCCTATGCTTTTGCTGCTATTTATTTGAAAGAGCCTCGTCGTATTGTAGCTGCGAGAAAAGGTAGCCCCCTCGTCATTGGTATTGGTATAGATGAAACCCTTCTTGCTTCCGATCAATTAGCCATCTCTGATAGTGCAAAAGCATATATTTACTTAGAGGAGGGTGATGTAGCCGAGATAAATACCAGTTCTGTGCAATTGTGGGATAAAAACAACAATGAGGTTACAAGGCCTCTAGTACCAGGTGGCAACTTTTCTGAATCGGTAGACAAGGGCGAATATAGCCATTTCATGCTGAAAGAGATTTTTGAGCAGCCCCAGAAAATCGGACATCTCTTAAAAGAGAATCTTACTGCTGCAGGAGTACAGGAGGAAAGTTTTGGACCTTTGGCCCCTACTATCTTTAGCCAAATAAAGGCAGTTCAAATTGTTGCCTGTGGGACGAGCTTCCATGCTGGCCTAGTTGGTAAACATTGGCTAGAGGGCTTGGCTGGAATTCCCTGTAATGTTGAGATATCCAGTGAGTTTCGGTATAGAGACAAAGTAGTAGCCCCTCAAACTCTACTAGTGTGTATTTCTCAGTCAGGTGAAACGGCAGATACTTTAGAATGCCTGCGATCCTCAAAAGGTGCTGACTACACGGCCCGATTGGGCATATGTAATGTGCCTACCAGTTCTCTGGTGCGTGAATCCGAATTGGTTTTCCTGACCAAGGCAGGCCCTGAAGTAGCTGTAGCATCGACCAAGGCCTTCACAACCCAATTAGTAGCGCTTCTACTGCTCACGTTCGCACTTGGCAAACAG
>CAYXBG010000146.1:0-3309 GCA_964463145.1 uncultured Acidobacteriota bacterium | reverse complement strand
GGTAGGCAAGGTAACCGGCCTCAACTCCATATTTCATAGCTCGGGCCATACAGATCGGGTCCGCTGCTCCTGCTATACCCGTGTTCATAAGCACACCGTCAGCTCCCAGCTCCATTGCCAGGGCTGCATCGGACGCCGTCCCAACTCCGGCATCGATAATAAGAGGAACCGAAATCGTCTCACGGATAATGTGTATGTTGTTCGGATTCTGAATGCCGAGCCCAGAACCAATTGGGGCGCCCAAAGGCATAACTGCGGCTGCTCCCAAGTCCTCTAGTTTTTTACATACTATGGGGTCATCATTGCAATAGGGGAGAACTGTAAATCCGTCCTTGACGAGTACCTGAGTTGCTTCCAAGAGAGCTTCATTGTCTGGGAAGAGAGTCGTTTTATCGCCGATGACCTCTACTTTTATGAGTGACGATAGACCTGCTTCGCGACCCAATCGGGCATAGCGAACTGCGTCTGCTGCAGTGTAGCAGCCTGCTGTGTTGGGTAGTAACTGGAATTTTTCTCGGTCGATGTATTTCAGTATAGAGTCTCCTTTAGCACTGAGATCTACTCGACGCACAGCAACTGTAACCATGTCGGCGCCACTGGCCTCCAAGGCCTGTTGCATTAGTTCATTATTGAGATACTTTCCTGTACCAACAATCAGCCTAGATCGGAGTTGGTAATCACCGAAAGTTAATATGTCTGAGCTGTTTTCTCGGATTTTTTGTCCACCGCCCACAAAATGTACAATTTCGATTTCATCCCCTGGTGCTAATTTCCGGCTGGTCCAAACATCTTGGCGCAGAATTTCCCGGTTCACCTCGACGGCTAGTGGGCCAGGAGAGTCGAGTAGATCTTCGACGATATCACTGACCGTCCAGTCTTTTGGGAGGTGATGGGTCTCCCCGTTGACTTTGACTTCTATCTGAGCTGACAAGTTGTTCGAATGCGGCAATCCAAAGTACCTTTCTAGCCTCTGTCGGGAGGTTCGTTCCGTCAGTTTTCAGACAGCCGGGTTTCAGTTTTTTCGGCTACTGGTTAAACAGTCACGGCAGATCCAAGGAGGCAATCTTATCGCGACCTTTGCCGGTACATCAACAGCCGATGAGACCGTCATCAGCTTTTTATTGAATGGTTGTGATATTGATTCTTTTGATTAGCTTTCTCTTGATTGGTATTTCTAGGGGAAAATAATCTTGATTATGGGCTGACAGTGAACAATATATCAGGATATTGGGTATCTATTTTCACAGGTTGGATGACAGGGGTCAGTGAAATTTATTAGTATTGCGGGTTGTTGTTCTGAGCTATGCAATGTGAGGTGGTCTTTTCATCCGGAACTGTAGTGAAAGGTTCTTGTCCCTTTCCTGTAAGGTGGTCAGGTTTTGAAGGAAATACGGAAAAAACTTGAGGAAAAAATTAAGATTCTCGATCGAGAGCTTAATGAAGAGTTGCCTGAAGCGCTCAAAAGGGCCATAGAATTGGGTGACCTGCGAGAGAATGCAGAATACCACTCAGCCAAAGAGCGCCAATCTTATGTACAGGCTCAGGTAGGTCATTTGAGGCATAGACTCGCCAAGCTCTCGTTGGTCGATCTTACTAAGATCCCAGAGGACAGAGCGTCGTATGGTTCTAAGCTAGTTGTTCTCAATGTGGACACTGACGAGGAAGTCAACTACCGTCTAGTCACCAGTGAGGAGGCCGATTTTAAGGCTGGCTTGATTTCAACGACCTCTCCCATTGGTAAAGGTCTTATGGGTAGCGTTGAGGGGGATGAGATCCAGATTCGGACTCCCCGAGGCCTGCTCAATTATGAGGTTGTCAAGCTGACCACGATACATGATGAGCCGGATTCCTGAGGCATTGAGGTCTAGGGTATAGCCCCGTACTGCGACTGAGCAGTATCATGAATCTATTTTCTTTTGTCGTTGAACTTTCCGTGCCACAGGTTAAGTACTGCCCTAAGGATGGACAATTCGAATTGGTCAATAAAGGGCAACCAAGTGATCTCTGTCCGCAAGAGAGACTCTTTGGGGTAGAATTGATGTCTATTTCAGTTTTGAGTTTCGAAAAATATGCGTGTGATCCGACTCTTTCCCATGTTTAGCAAGGCCTTTCGCAAGATACATCATCTCCTCATTGTCAAGGGGCCCTTGTTTTGGGTGAGTTACGGTGCTCTGGCGGCCGCCACAATTCTGATGTGTGGTTTAGCTGGAGTAATAATTGGCTACTCGATCGAATTGCCGCAGGTGGAGGAACTCCAGGACATCCGGCCCAATGTCATCTCCTATGTATACGCGAAGGACCAGCAAGTAATAGGAGAATTTGCTGTCGAGAAGCGGGTCCTAGTGACCTATGACGAGATACCAGAGCGTCTCAAGCAGGCTATTCTGTCTGCAGAGGACGACAATTTTTTTCAACATGTGGGCATCGATTTTCGACGTTTTTTGATTGAGATGATTCGCAATGTATGGAGGCACCAGTTCCATTACTCCAGGTGGAAAGGGGCCTCGACACTAACCATGCAGCTTTGCAAGCTGCGATTTACTGGTCCTGAAAAGAGAGTTGAGAGAAAAATCAAGGATTGGTTATTTGCTCTCGAGACCGAGAAGACTTATTCAAAAGAACAAATATTCACCCTATACGTTAATCAGATCTATATGGGCCATGGAATTTATGGGATGGCGGCGGCTTCTGATTTCTACTTCAAAAAATCTTTAGAAGAATTATCTATAGGAGAATGTGCCCTTTTGGCTGGAATACTCAACGTTCCGGGCCGTTATTCTCCCATTAGACACCCCGAGAGAGCGCTAGCTAGAAGAGCATATACTTTGAGACGTATGAGGGAAGAAGGCTATATCACTACTGATGAAATGAGCCTCGGGTTGCAGGAAACTCTGTTGCCTAAAGGAGACCGTCTTCGAGAGGTAGCTCCGTATTTTGTTGAATGGGTGCGCCAGGCCCTGGAGAGAGATTACGCAACTGAAACAATTTGGGAGGGAGGGTTGAGAGTTCAAACGACCCTAGATTACGGCTTTCAAGTGGCAGCACGACAGGCAGTTGAACGTGGGCTCAAAATGTATGACAAAAAGCAATGGCCCTGGGAAGGGGTAGCCCGCAACATACTGGATGAAGGGAAGAGTTTGGAGGATTACTCTGATCCCAGCTGGAGCCAGGTGTTCACCGAGGGGCAGATGGTCCAGGGGTTAGTTGCAGAGGTAGGCACGACATCAGCAACGATCCATTTTGGAGGATTCCAGGCGGAAATAGGGCAAGAGGCTGTGGAATGGACTGCTGCCAAAAATTTGAAGGAGG
>CAYXBG010000145.1:0-3452 GCA_964463145.1 uncultured Acidobacteriota bacterium | reverse complement strand
CTCCTCAATCGCAGGATTAAGCCGATGAATCTCGTCAATAAAGAGGACGTCATTCTGCTCTAAATCGGTTAGGATTGCTGCCAGTTCACCACGTTTTTCAATAGTCGGGCCAGCAGTGCTCTTAAAACCAACCCCCAACTCGTGAGCCAAAATCTGAGCCAGCGTCGTCTTTCCCAATCCTGGAGGACCAAACAACAGAACGTGATCCAAAGCTTCTTGCCTTCGCTTGGCAGCATCTATGGAAATGCTGATGTTTTCCTTAACACGCGGCTGACCGATGAACTCCTGGAGAAGCTGAGGCCGCAGATTGTTTTCAAACTGCCCATCTTCAACAACACTTGGGTCTAGAAAACGGTCATTTTCGTCATCTTCACTCATTCGATTCATTAGTATTTAGATTAGCCTGACAACTCTTTCAAGGCACTCCTCAGAAGATCTTGAAAACTACTCCCCTCACTATCTAACTGTTTCATAGCCCTTTCAGCTACGTTCCTGGTATATCCCAAGTTTACGAGAGCCGAAACAACATCCCCTTTCAGGGGATTGCCCGAAGTTGTTCTACCCGACCCAGCTGCTTCGGGCAAAACCTTGTCGAGCTTGCCACTTAGTTCTAATAGAATCCTCTCACCAGTCTTCTTCCCGACACCCGGGATTCCAGTAAGCCTCGCCAAATCAGAGTCTCTAACTGCTACAGCCAAATCATCTGCAAGCAGACCGGAAAGAATCGTAATCCCAAGCTTGGGACCGATACCGGAAATCTGAATCAGCAACACAAAAAGCTCTTTCTCTTGCTTGGTCGTGAATCCATATAGCTTCAGTTGATCTTCTTTGACGTGAGTATAGATTTCGAGAGTGACCCGACTTCCCTCTTCATCAAGCTCGCAATAACTCGAAAATGATATCCAGACCTCATAGCCTATTCCTCCAACATCGAGAACAAGACGGCCGGCAGATTTTTCCTGAATAATTCCAGTGAGGAGGGCAATCATTACTGCATTATATCGGAAGTTAGCAAATGACTTTCAAAATTGAGCAAAACAATTCTGATCACTACTATGTGTTTATCAGTAATTCGGACAGGACTTAACCGGTCACTTGCCTATCAGGCGAACTTCACGAAAGATGATGATATCCATAACGCTGATTCCCCGCTATGATGGAAAATGTTCAGCGTACAAAATGATGAGTCTACATAGAAATCACGGTGCCATCCCGGAAGCTTCTGCGGTGCACGTTCTTCAAAAGAATGGCTCGAAAGATGCTTGAGTGGCAGGCTAGAGAACTAATCTGCGAAATAGGTCGACGTATGTACGCGAAAGACCTCGTAGCCGCAAATGAGGGCAACCTTTCTATCCGTCTCGGAGAAAGTTTAGTGGCCACTCCTACAGGGCTCTGCAAGGGCTATTTAAAACCCGACGACTTGGTCATCACTGATCTAGAAGGCAACCAGCTTGAAGGTCGACTTAAAGTCTCCAGCGAGATCCGAATGCATCTTGTGGTCTACCAGAAAAGATCAGATGTAGAGGCTATATGCCACGGACACCCCGTTTATGGTACTGCGCATGCAGTCGCCGGCATCTCTCTAGGAAAGGCCTTACTCCCCGAGGTGGTAGTAACACTCGGTTGCGTTCCCATCGCACCTTATGGAACTCCCTCCACCGAAGAATTAGCTGAAAGCCTAATCGATCTCGTCCCCAAGCACGATGCGATCCTACTCGCTAATCATGGAGCCATTACACTGGGACCAGGTCTAGAGGATGCCTTCTTTCGTATGGAAATTCTGGAACATTTCGCCAAGATCTCATTACTGTCAACGGTGCTCGGACGGCAAAGTCTATTGACTCAAGAATCCGTCGACAAACTTTTTGAAGTGCGTGAAAAATATGGTATAACTTCACCTGCCTTTCGGCAGGCAGATTGCCCTATTACTGCCGAAAGTGGACACCCTGTCACGCTATCTTCTGAAGAGCTCGAAGAGGTTGTGGAGGAAGCTGTCAGGAAAATAACTCAGGAGCGCTAAGCGATCCTGTCATCCTGGGAGGCAACCGGGAAATGACCGATGTAATAGAAGCCTTAGGAATGGTGGAGACGAAGGGCCTGGTAGCCCTCATCGAAGCTGCTGATGCAATGGTTAAGGCCGCCAAAGTTAAGCTGGTTGGCTACGAGAAAATAGGTAGTGGTATGGTAACCGCTACGGTCCGAGGGGATGTAGCTGCTGTGAAAGCGGCTACCGATGCCGGCGCTGCCGCTGCACGGCGGGTCGGTGAACTTGTAAGCGTTCATGTAATTCCAAGACCTCACAAGGAAGTAGAGGAACGATTACCAATCCGGCTGGAATAACCAGCTTGAGGACACACTCCGTTTTGGGTGATCTCAACAGATGCTCGTAGGGAAAATCGTCGGCACCGTCGTCGCAACTTGTAAAGACGAAAAACTGGATGGGAAGAAGCTTCTCGTCGTTCGCATTATTGACCCTGAAACCGGTTCACCCGCTGGCTATCATGTCTCAGTAGATACTGTACGGGCCGGTGTGGGCGAAACCGTCCTTGTAGTTGGAGGCAGTTCCGCCCGGATGGCCGCAGGATTGGAAGACCACCCCGTTGATTCTGCAATTGTTGGGATAGTCGACACCGTGGACATCGCACAAAAAAGCACCAAGGGGACAGGATGAGGCTAGCTACCGTAGTAGGGACGGTTGTATCAACGCTCAAAGATCCGTCTTTAAATGGTCGCAAGTTATTACTCATTCGTCCTATCGACCGCCAGGGTGAATTCAAAGGACCTGCTTCTGTGGCCGTTGATTCAGTGGGTGCTGGGATCGGCGAACGAGTTTTTTATGTGGCCAATAAGGAAGGTAGTTATCCATGGCACCCAGACCTCGTTTCTAGTGATTGCTCTATCATCGGGATCATAGATCCCCAAAACTTCGACAAGGCAGTGGAATGATCATTGGGGAAATAGTAGACCAACTCTTCGCGACCCGGAAGCACTCCTCCCTTGAGGGTCACAAACTACTACTCGTGCAGCCCCTAGAGCTGGATGGGAATCAAGAGGGAGAACAAATTCTCGCCATTGCTGGTGTCGACGCCGGAGTAGGCGACCGTGTCCTCTGCGTATTGGACGGTTGGGCCGCAATGAAAGTGCTGGGGAAGTTTGAAACACCGGTCAATGCAGCCATCGTTGGAGTCATCGATCAAATCGACCTTACCGACACCGGCCAATGATAGAATTTAGCTGTTTGTGCCCGAGGCTTGATAGTTACGGGATGCGGGATGAAATCGCAAGAAAGCTGCCGCGCCGGAGGCATCCAAAGGTGAATTTTTGCTTGCTTGCGGAGGACCAGGGAGTTGTGGCCGGCGACTAGAGACAGAGATTCTAGTCCTGAAATTACTACTCGAGTTATAAGAGAGCATCCCCTCCTTACGCACCATTTATGCGAGGCTTGAATGATG
>CAYXBG010000144.1:0-3473 GCA_964463145.1 uncultured Acidobacteriota bacterium | reverse complement strand
AACAGCTCAATTATTATCACTGGAAGAGTCCGATACCATCATGAAAATTCCAGTTCTACCAATTTCATCTTCGGATGCCCTACCCTTTCTAGAGAACCTGGGAGGGAGGGTCGCTCCCTCTACCTGGCGAGGCGCCCTCCCTATAACTTATAGACTAGGAGGAGTTGGCCTGGCGTCCGTCAAAATGCGCCTAAAGTTTTCCTGGGATAGAGTACCCAATTACAACATTATTGCCCGCATGGAAGGGACAGAGTGGCCCGATGAATGGGTGATCCGGGGAAACCATCACGACGCTTGGGTGGTCGGTGCCAGGGACCCGATGAGCGGCCTAGTAGCACTATTGGAGGAGGCTCGAGTTTTCAGTGAGCTGTACAAGCAAGGCTGGAGACCACGCCGAACCCTCATTTTCGCTGCATGGGATGGGGAAGAGCCAGGCCTACTAGGATCTACTGAATGGGTGGAGCACCATGCCGCAACACTCAGGGAGAAGGCTGTAGCCTACATCAATACAGACGGTTCCACCAGAGGATTTCTCCGTATCCGGGGTTCTCACAGTTTGCAGAGATTGTCCGCAGGGGTAGCTGAAGATGTAAACGATCCGCTTACAGGAGAGAGCCTTTTCGAGCGACATAAATCGTGGAGCGCCATTCAAGCAGTTGGGTCTGAGAGACGCAAGATCCTCGAGAAAAAAACTATGGATATCGACGCACTTGGCTCGGGATCGGACTATACGGCATTTTTGCAACATTTAGGGATCCCATCCCTTGACGTTAGATTCACAGGCGAAGCCGAAGGCGGTGAATACCACACCATGTTTGATAGCTTTGACCACTACAGCCGTCATTACGATCCTGGATTCCAATACGGGATAACACTTGCCAACGTATGTGGGCGATTAACACTGCGTCTCTCAGAAGGACATGTCCTCCCATTTGATTTCGAGGCCGCAGCCACCACATTTTCCAACTACGCCGAGCAAGTGATTAGACTCGCCGAAAAAGCTCGTGAGGATGCAGAGATTTTCAACCAACTAGTGAGTGGTCACCATTTTCAACGTGCCGCCAACCCGAATGAGACCTATATCGCTCCAGAGATGAAAAAAATAGTTCCTCATTTCAATTTTGCTCCCCTCAGGAATGCTGTGGCCAGACTCGAATCCGCGGCTAAGGGCTATAGAGAGAGAGAAGCTAGAGTGAAGGGGGCTCTCAAGAAGAGTCCTCCTAATCTCGAAGAATTGAATTCCACGCTCTTCCGCGCCGAACAATTTTTAACAAACTCACAAGGATTGCCCCGACGTCCCTGGTTCCGCCACCAGATATACGCACCGGGATTCTATACGGGATATGGCGTTAAGACACTACCGGGTATCCGGGAGGCGATCGAGGAAAACAACTGGGATGAGGTTGTCGAGCAGACCTTGTTGACTTCTGCAGCTATAGAGAGATTTGCAGCAGCTGTGGAAAAAGCAACGAGTCTTAGGTGATTTAGCTGGAGAGCTCTGGGCCCTGTCAGTTTTCCTTGTGAGAGTCTCGCAGCGTGCGAAGTACATAGTGCAAAATCCCACCGTGATTGTAGTAGTGCACTTCATTCGGTGTATCAATCCTTATAATCGCTTGGAACTGCTCCTGATCCCCTTGTGGACGATGGATAATGACCTCCACGCTACCTCCAGGTTCAAGATTTCCAGAAATGCCTATAACGTCAATCACCTCAGCTCCAGTCAATTCCAGTGATCCCGAAGACATCCCCTCCTGAAACTGAAGTGGTAAAACACCCATGCCAATGAGATTGCTACGGTGAATTCGTTCGTAACTTTCAGCAAGGACCACCTTCACTCCTAGTAAGCGTGTCCCCTTAGCCGCCCAATCACGGGATGATCCTGAACCGTATTCCTTGCCTGCAATAATCATGAGGGGTACTTCTTGTTGCTGATAAGTCATGGCAGCATCATAGATAGCCATAGAGCCCTGCTCATTGGGCAATTTCGTATACCCTCCTTCGACCCCCTGGAGCAGGTGGTTTCGAAGTCTAATGTTCGCGAAGGTTCCCCTCATCATAACTTCATGATTTCCTCTACGCGAACCGAAAGAATTGAATTCCCAGGGTTGGACAGAATGACTTAGAAGATATCTGCCTGCAGGACCATCTTGGGGAATCGACCCCGCAGGCGAAATATGATCCGTGGTTACCGAGTCTCCCAAGTATGCAAGAATATGCATCCCAGAAATATCCGAAGGAGGCGTCGGGTCGTATTCCATGTTCTCAAAGAAAGGCGGATTTTTGATGTAGGTCGATACATCATTCCATGCATACAGATCTCCATCTGGGACCGAAATTCCCTGCCAAGTTTTGTCACCGGCAAAGACATCCGAATATTTACTGGCAAACATCTCCCTCTGCACTGAAGATGCCACCACTTCCTGAATCTCTTTTTGGCTCGGCCAAAGGTCTTTCAAAAAAACATCTTGGCCTGCCCGATCTCGTCCTAAAGGTTCGGTGTAGAGATCAATATCAATCTTTCCAGCCAAAGAGTATGCAACCACGAGCGGTGGCGAGGCCAGGTAGTTAGCCCGTACATCAGGGCTTATTCTTCCTTCGAAGTTTCGGTTCCCAGAAAGGATAGAACAGGCGACTAGATCATTGTCTCTGATAGCCTCTGCTATGGGGCTAGGCAGTGGGCCACTGTTCCCTATACAAGTAGTACAACCATATCCCACTAGATTGAACCCTAGCTTTTCTAAAGGCTCAGTAAGGCCCGCCTCGTCTAAATATTCAGTAACTATTTTGGAGCCGGGGGCCAAACTAGTCTTGACCCAGGGATTCCTCCTGAGACCGCGCGCCACAGCATTCCTAGCTACCAAACCCGCAGCAACCATAACGGAAGGGTTGGAGGTATTCGTACAACTCGTTATGGCAGCAATCACTATAGAGCCATCCCTTAACTCGAATCGGGCAAGGCCAGACCCCTCTTCCATCTCGACCTTAGCATCCGAACTATCAGATTTGATGCTTCCCTCAGCTATCTGTCCCGTCTCTTTTCTCGTTAAATCTGACAGAGCCAACTCAAAGCGCTTTTTACTTTCGCTGAGAGGAATCCTATCCTGAGGCCGCTTGGGGCCAGCGATGCTAGGCTCTACATTCCCCATTGATAATTCCAACGTGCTCGAGTACTCAGCCTCTTTCTGATTATCTGAAGACTGAAAGAGTCCCTGTTCCCTGGCATATCGTTCAACTAGCCGGACTCTCGATTCATCTCTGGCCGAAAATCGCAGATAACGTAATGTCTCATCATCGATCGGGAACATTGCGCAAGTAGCCCCATATTCTGGCGACATATTGCCCAGCGTAGCTCGATCGGCCAAAGACAGATTCGTAACCCCCGGGCCGAAGAACTCTACAAACTTACCCACCACCCCGTGGTCACGCAGCATCTCCGTAATCGTAAGCACAAGATCAGTAGCCGTAGCTCCCTC
>CAYXBG010000143.1:0-3554 GCA_964463145.1 uncultured Acidobacteriota bacterium | reverse complement strand
GAAGAAAATGGGATCGAAGTCTATCCCGAGGTCCCAGCTGTGCAGCTTTTATTCAATAACGATCAAGTCATCGGAGTCCGGATTGGGGACAAAGGTCGAGACCAACATGGAGAACCTAAAGCTAATTTCGAGCCCGGAATTGACGTACTGGCCAAAGTCACGGTCTTAGGAGAAGGTGCAAGAGGTACTCTAGCTCGCCAGGCTTTTCAAAGGCTAGGTCTTCGTGAAAACAGTCAACCTCAAATCTATGCTGTCGGAGTTAAGGAGATCTGGAAGGTTCCTGGCCCCTTAGAGCCAGGTTTGGTCTATCACACTCTCGGCTTCCCCACAGGTATCTCCGAATTCGGTGGCGGTTTCATCTATACAATGCGGGACAACTTGGTGGATCTAGGATTTCTTACGGGATTAGACTATCAAGATCCCGACCTCGATCCGCACCACCTATTTCAGGCCTTCAAAGCACATCCCTTCGTCAGTAAATTATTGGAAGGAGGCAAGGCCATTTCATACGGCGCTAAGGCTGTACCAGAAGGAGGATATTATTCTCTGCCAAGACTCCAAGCGGACGGCCTTCTAATAGTAGGAGACTCTGCAGGATTTCTAAACTCGCAAAGGCTAAAAGGAATCCACCTGGCCATCAAGTCCGGAATACTAGCAGCCGAAGCTATTTTTGACGCGCTGGAGAAGAGAGATTCGACCCAGACAGTACTACAAAAATACGCGGTTAGCTTTGAAGCTAGTTGGGCACGAAAAGAACTATGGAAAGTCCGAAACTTCCGGCAAGCATTTCAAGGCAATTTTCTTTCTGGTTTGGTCCATACTGGATTGCAGTATCTTACGGGGGGACGGGGTTTAATAGACCCATTCCCAACATTGCCTGGCCACACTCTGATGAAGCGTAAAGAGCCCAGTCATCCTCCCCGAGAAGAGAAACATCCAAAAGCCAGTTCCGACGGACAATTAACAATAGATAAACTTAGTGATGTATTTCTCTCAGATACCGCTCACGAAGAAGACCAACCTTGCCATTTAAAGATTCAAGATATGGACATATGCCATAACCGTTGTACGGTTGAATACGGCAACCCATGTCAACATTTCTGCCCAGCCAATGTTTATGAAATGGACTCTGACGGTAAAGAAAACACGGCCCCTGTATTGAAGATTAATTTTACCAACTGTGTCCACTGTAAAACATGCGACATTATGGACCCCTACCAGATCATTCTTTGGACTCCTCCAGAGGGTGGTGGAGGCCCCGACTACAAAAACATGTAGATGGACAGAAGGGTCATCCCTTGATCAAGGGGACCAAAGAATCAAAAGTGTTGCCCGCGGGTGACGCCTCTTCCCTTGCGAACACGTAAAATCGCTTCTACGACTAGCCAAATGGATAGGCCAAAAACACCGAGGCCTATGGCCAAGAGCAGGTAACTCTCTACCTCCCAAAAATCTTTTATCTTAATCAGCATTGCCACAACTGTAGTACTGATCATGAAAAGCATCGGAATAGCTGTAAACCAATAATTTCGGCCCCGCTGCATGAGGTATAGCGTGACCGTCAAAAGGGTCAAGGTTCCCATAATCTGATTAGTTGTTCCAAAAAGCTGCCAAAGGGCCAGTGCTGCCGGCTCACCATCAATCCGATAGAAAGCAAAAAACCCAATGGTTACTACCGCCAGGAGAGAAGACAGGTAACGATTCCTAAGAGCTCGAACTCCTGCAGTTTCGCTCATTTCAGCGATGTTAAACCTGAGTAAACGGGTTGCGGAATCTAGAGTTGTTAAGGCAAACGAAATAGCTACCAATGCTACGAATGCCTTAGCTAATTCGAGAGGGACGCCTATCTGGCTGAGAAAGTAGCCAGATCCATCGATGAAGGCTTTCATCTTGAGGCCCAGGCCTTGTGCCTCTCCCCAAGAACTGTAGTGCTGTTGCCAAAGATCCCGGCTCTGGAATCCAGCAGTACAGGCCAATACGGCTACCAACCCCAACAACGATTCTCCAATCATCCCACCATAACCTATCATTGGGGCATCCGTCTCTTTACTGATTTGCTTGGCCGTCGTACCAGAGGAAACGAGTCCGTGAAAACCCGATATCGCACCGCAAGCAATAACGATGAAAACGAAAGGGAAGAGTGGGGGAGCTCCCTCGGGATTAGCCTCGATCATAGGTGCAACAAACTGCGGCCGCAGCAGGAAAAATCCCGCAAATATGCAGATCAACCCCAAATAGAGTAGTAAAGAGTTGATGTAGTCTCGAGGCTGAAGAAGTAGCCAAACTGGCAGAACTGAAGCACAGAAACTGTACAAGAGGAGGATGAGGCTCCATTGAGATAGGGGCAAGTCAAGAACGGGTAGCCATGTTCCCATCCAGACACTCAACAGAGTAATCAGAAAAGCAATTATTGTAACCAGGG
Organism: uncultured Acidobacteriota bacterium; assembly: GCA_964463145.1. GTDB lineage: Bacteria > Acidobacteriota > UBA6911 > RPQK01 > CBDAPI01 > CAYXBG01. Next base: position 1,132 of record CAYXBG010000143.1, on the reverse strand, counting down.
ATAGGGGTACACCCTTCTTGTAGACAAGCCATCCCACCACAATCGCAACTAACATCAGCGTCATACTCGGATAGGCTGCTTCGGGATTGTATGCGGTGCTCAATAGAGTGGCGGAAACGTGGACAAATACTCCCATAGCCAAAGCGATCAAGAAAAAAATGATCAGATGAAAGAGTGTTTTGGCCCGACTGCCAATGATTCCCTCTGCTACCTTGCCAATCGACATTCCACGAGCACGCATAGATATAACTAGCGCACTGAAATCATGGACTGCACCAATGAAAAGAGTTCCTAGAACTACCCACAAGAGCGCTGGGAGCCAACCCCATATTACCGCGATAGCAGGACCCAACATCGGAGAGAGCCCGGCAATTGAAGCATAATGATGACCCAGCAACACATACCGGTTGGCAGGCACGTAATCAACCCCATCATTAAGTTCGTGTGCCGGCGTGACCCTGGTTGGATCTAGCTGAAAAATGCGACGACCGAGATATTTAGCATAGAAGCGATATCCCAGAAAATAGAGAACGAAGCAGGCAAGTGCCGCAATTGCAGGAGTCATGGAGGAGAATTATGCACGGCCAGCCATGCCAGTTGCAAATCACCTGCTCCTTAGATTCAAGTTTCGAGGCTCAATTTGAGGCCTGTAACCGCCCGAAAACCTGCTCCTTCACCCATTTCGGATCCCACCACTCCATGGGGTTGACTTGGACACCCTGTATAAGGGTCGTAAAATGGAGATGATCTCCTCCAGCCAGACCAGTGGCCCCTGTTTTACCCAACGGCTGTCCTCGTTCTAAAGCTTGGTTGACTTCCACAGCTACAGAACTCAGATGCCCATAAAGTGACATCAACCCAAGACCATGATCAACAATGACACAGTTACCGTAGATCCCAAGATAATCAGCCCACACAACAAGACCATCATTGGCCACATTCACATCACTTCTGGCCCTCGAGGCAAGGTCAAAGCCCATATGAGTCTGCTTATCGACAATCTCGTTACCGTAGACATACTCTCTTTCATCAGCAAAACCCGCCTCGACTTTAGAGTTGAGAAGTTGAACGAAAGGATGGGTAAAAAGCAATTTTCCAGCAGAAGATCTCCCGATTAGCATAATTTGATCGT
>CAYXBG010000142.1:0-3599 GCA_964463145.1 uncultured Acidobacteriota bacterium | reverse complement strand
GAACTTGTATCCGTGGAATACGATCCCTTACCTGCACTGGTCGACCCGTTGCAGACGACTATGGAAGGGGCCGTTCAGATCCATGAGGATACCCCTAATAATATAGCTTTCGATTGGGAATTGGGAGACAAAGAGAAGGTTGACAGAGCTTTTTCGGAGACGGATTTCAAGGTGGATCTGAATTTGCGCAATAATCGTCTCATCCCACATGCAATAGAACCACGCTGTACCCTAGCGGAATACGACTCCTCCAAGAACGAGATTACTATTTGGATGACCACTCAAAATCCTCACGTTCACCGGCTTCTCATGTCTCTGGCGTCGCTAGGCTTGGCAGAGAACAAAATTAGAGTGATCGCCCCTGAGGTGGGAGGCGGCTTTGGAAGTAAGATCCATCATTATGCTGATGAAGCCATCACTGCTTGGTGTTCAATGCAGCTGCGACGTCCCGTTAAATGGACTGCTAGCCGTTCTGAATCCAACTTGACAGATGCACACGGCCGAGATCATGTATCACTAGCCGAGATGGCAATCAGTAAGAGTGGCCAAATCGAGGCAGTAAGAGTGAAGACCTGGGCTGCCATGGGAGCTTATCTATCAACGTTTGCTCCAGCTATCCCGACCTATCTATACGGAACACTCATGTCGGGCCAATACGATATTCCGGCAATTCATGTGCAAACGATTGGCACCTTCACTACAACTACACCAGTAGATGCCTACCGAGGCGCCGGTCGTCCAGAGGCTACCTTCCTAGTGGAGCGCCTAATGGATCTATCTGCCGAGGCAATCCAGATGGATCCAGCAGAATTTCGGCGCGGTAATTTTATCCCATCGACGGCCTTCCCATACCAGACTCAAGTAGCATTAACCTACGATAGTGGGAACTACGAAGGTACTTTAGATCGTGCGATGGAAAAGGTCGGTTATGGCGAGTTGCGGTCCCGTCAGAAAGAGGCTAGCGTGCAGGGGAAGTTACTCGGTATTGGCCTGTCTTCTTATATTGAGGCGTGTGGGCTGGCCCCTTCTGCAGTGGTTGGTTCATTGGGTGCGCAGGCAGGCCAATGGGAGAGCGGCGAAGTACGAATGCATCCTAGCGGGAGTGTTACAGCTTACACAGGTTCTTCTGATCACGGACAGGGGCATGAGACCACATTTTCCCAGATAGTCGCTGATAGACTTGGAATTTCGGTGGAAGATGTTGAAGTGATCCATGGGGATACAGACCAGGTCACCTTTGGCTGGGGAACCTATGGAAGCCGAAGTGCTGCCGTTGGTGGAAGTGCTTTAGCTCTTTCGGCCGACAAGGTGATTGAGAAGGGGCGAAAAATTGCTGCCCATTTTTTAGAGGTTGCGGAGGAAGATATACAGTTTGAAGCTGGCAAATACTCCGTGAAGGGTGTTCCTGAAAAGGTTCAGACTTTGCAAGAGATCTCTTTACAGTCTCACCTCGCGCATAACCTTCCAGAAGGGGTAGAGCCGGGCCTCAGGGCAACAACCTTCTACGACCCGTCAAACTTCACCTATCCCTTTGGTACCCATATTGCGGTTGTTGAAATAGATACTGAGACCGGCCAAGTAGAAATACTTCGTTATGTGGCTGTCGATGATGTTGGTAACGTTATCAACCCCATGATTGTGGAAGGCCAGCTACATGGGGGCATTGCCCAAGGTATTGGGCAAGCACTGTGGGAGGGTGCGGTGTATTCTGAGAGCGGACAACTTCTTACCGGGGAATTACTTGATTACGCAGTTCCTAAAAGTCACATGCTTGTTTCTTATGAGCTGGATCACACCGTGACACCCTGTCCACACAATCCCCTAGGAGTCAAAGGGTGTGGAGAGGCTGGTGCCATCGCATCTCCAGCAGCTGTTGTTAATGCCGTGATCGATGCTCTCAAGCCCTATGGCGTGAAGCACATTGACATGCCTCTTGCCCCAGAAAAAATCTGGAAAGTTATTCAGGAGAATAGGAGAATCTGACAATGTTTCCAGCCGAATTCGAGTATAAACGAGCGAATAGCCTCAAAGAGGCCCTAACACTTTTACAATCTAAACAGGGATCCAAGTTAATGGCTGGTGGGCATAGTCTAATCCCTATGATGAAACTCCGGTTAGCACAGCCGACTACTGTTGTAGATATCGGGAGAATTGAAGAGCTCTCGGGAATACGATCAGAAGATGACTGGATCATCATCGGATCTTTGACCAAACATGCTGAGTTGGCTGCAGATCCTATACTACAAGAGAAATGCCCTATCATCAGTGAGGCTGCTTCTGAGATAGGAGATCCTGCTGTGCGTAATCGAGGGACAATCGGAGGCAATCTAGCCCACAGTGACCCGGGCTCTGATTTGCCTGCTGTTATCTGTGCTTTGGGAGGTGAGATTCTGACAATTGGCCCCAGTGGCGAGCGCCAAATAAAAGCTGCTGACTTTTTCCTTGATCTACTGTTGACTGATCTTCATGAAGACGAAATTGTGACGGCCGTGAAGATCCGACCCCTAAGCCCCTTAGCAGGCAGTGCCTACCTTAAATTCGAGCATCCTGCTTCTGGTTATGCGGTCTGTGGGGCGGCGGCTGTTGTCGACTGTGAGAATGCTGGTCATTTTAGCGAAGTAAATCTCTGGTACAACGGGGTCACTCCAATACCTTTCTCTGCAGATTTGATCGCTAAGACTGTCTTAAAAAATGGGATCACAGGGATTGAAGGTGTGATGGAACAGTCTCTGGAAATTGAGGACCCAATGGGAGATCTTTTCGCTTCTGGAGAATACCGGGTACAGCTTGCAAAAGTATATGGTGCCAAGGCGCTAAAGCTGGCAGTGGAACGAAGTGGGTTCTAAAGCGACTGAGACTAAGTCCCTCAGCATTGCGGCAATCGAAGCTGGGCTAAGAGAGCAGGCATATATTGCCGATCGATCTCTCGCCGTATCGATCTTTCTAGCTCTGCAATTAGGGAAACCCCTTTTCCTGGAGGGCGAGGCCGGTGTTGGTAAAACGGAATTAGCCAAGGCAATCGGGCAACTACTAAATAGTCGCCTGATCCGACTTCAATGTTACGAAGGACTTGACGTTAATAGTGCGGTCTATGAGTGGAATTATAGTCGACAGATGTTGCAAATTCGCCTTTTGGAAGCGCAGGGGAAACTATCTGAGAGAAGTGATGATTTTGATCTATTCAGTACTGATTTTCTCCTCGAAAGACCACTTTTGCAGGCGATAAGTCCGACCCCAGATCAAAATGCGCCTGTATTGTTAATTGATGAACTTGATCGAGCGGATGAAGAGTTCGAAGCTTTTCTTCTGGAAATTTTGTCGGACTTTCAAGTAACCATTCCAGAGATTGGGACCTTGCGAGCTCTCAAGAAACCTGTTGTCCTGATAACGTCCAACAGAACTCGTGAGATCCATGATGCTTTAAAGCGCCGCTGTTTATATTATTGGGTAGACTATCCTGATTTCGAAAAGGAAATAGAAATTGTGAAATGTCGGTGCCCTCAAGCCAGTCGAGAACTTGCCCAGCAGGCTGTGGAATTTGTACAGTCTCTCAGAAAGGAAGACCTGTTTAAGCGCCCAGGGGTTTCGGAGACCCTGGA
>CAYXBG010000141.1:0-3604 GCA_964463145.1 uncultured Acidobacteriota bacterium | reverse complement strand
TAAGATAACAAGAGAGGTAGGAACTAAGACCGAACTTTCCACGGGAGTTGTGCTTACTGGAGGAGGAGCGATGCTCGAGGGATTACGCGATCGTGCAGAGCTAGTTCTTAAGATGCCGGTTCGACTTGGGTATCCTGTGAATTTGGCTGCGAACGGGGATTCTATCTATAATCCTGCCTTCTGTACGGGGTTAGGACTACTCAAGTACGCTCATGATCTCAACGGTAGCAATAGTACGACAGCGCTGCCTAATCTGAAAAACCTTACCTCAAATAGGTCCAAGCCCCGCCGTGATCGAATGCGTAATTGGTTTTTGGAGAAGATTTCCTGAGGACGCAGTCTCATAAGAGCACACCCATTTTGTAGAGTGGATACGGATCGACTAGTAGGAGTAGCTTGTGAATCGACTTAACTTTGACGACAAGACAGTTAAACTCTCTTTCGAAGAAGGCCCAATTAATGGGGCCCACATTAAAGTGATTGGTATTGGTGGGGGGGGATGCAATGCTGTCAACCGGATGATTGAGTCTGGTATCGAGGGAGTGGAGTTTATCAGTGCAAATACAGATATGCAGGCTCTCAGAATGTCTCATGCACCAGTACGTCTTCAGTTGGGAAGTAAACTTACTAAAGGTCTTGGGGCTGGAGCCAATCCAGAGATTGGAAGACAGGCGGCGTTGGAGGACACTGAAAAGATCATCGAACTCTTGGAAGGTGCCGACATGGTTTTTGTAACTGCTGGATTGGGAGGAGGGACAGGTAGTGGGGCAGCTCCCATTGTTGCAAGTTTGGCAGCCGAATTGGATGCATTGACTGTTGCTGTAGTTACGAGGCCTTTTCAATTTGAAGGGAAAAAACGCCAGGAACATGCCGATCGTGGTCTAGAAGAGTTAAAGGAAAGTGCCGATACTGTCATTACAATACCTAACCAACGTCTCCTCAACACTGTTCCGGAGGGAACCTCTCTTGCTAATGCGTTCAAGTTTGCCGACGATGTATTGCGACAGGCTGTTCAGGGGATTAGTGATCTGATCACTGTGCCTGGTGTCATCAATCTTGATTTTGCGGATGTCAAAACAATAATGACTGGCATGGGGATGGCCCTTATGGGAACCGGTTCTGGCACTGGGGAGACACGCGCTATGGATGCCGCTCAAAACGCCATAGCGAGTCCACTATTGGAGGACTCGTCAATCCATGGGGCCAGAGGGGTTTTGATCAATGTAACCGGTAACCATGCCATCACGTTGCAGGAGGTGAGCGAAGCTAGTCACATCATTCAGGAATCCGCCCATAGTGATGCAAATATCATCTTTGGATCTGTTTTTGACGATGAAATGGAAGATGAAATAAAAATTACGGTCATCGCCACAGGGTTTGAAGATCCTATGGAGGATGGTTATAGGGATACTGATTCTATTCCGGAATTTGCGCCCAGCCAGTTCCCATCAGTGCACGAACCGGTTGTGACTGGTGTGGAGATGCCTTCCAGGGAAAGCTTGCAGGAGACGGAGATTGACGTACCCGCTTTCATGCGTACAAAGTGACTAGATAGCTGCTACTGTTTCGGGAATGCAGCCACTGGTTTGGCAGGATTTTTTAAGTATACCGCTAGTTCCTTGATGATCGTTTCGGCTTGTTTTATTCCATCGGAGAGCAGAAAATTGCTTCCTGTTCCATAGCTTTTATTGCCAGCTATGTAGAAATGGGGTTCTGGATTACTAAGAGTATCGATGCCTTGGTTCTCTTGGTCTAAGCAATCCGCCGCACTTGCCCCTAATAAAGCTGCTGAAATCTTGATCGGTCCTTCTGTAGCGTAGCATTCATGTATCTGGAGCTGGCGATAGATCTTGGCATCCGGTCGGAATCCTACACAGGCCAGAATATGGTCAACGGTCAGATTCCTTACTACACCTTTCTGTTGGAGCTTAATTTCCAGCCGCCCAGATTTTTTTACGGTAATAGATTCAACAGTGGAACCTGGTAAGCAGGTAAGCCAGTGTGGAGAATCACTGGCTAGTCGATTTCCCAATTCTGACTGGCGGTCTCTATCTGGAAGAGTATCATTCGGGACGCGGATATATGGTTGTTGATCTGGTCGTCTCCAGAGCCATGTTACTTTTAGATCTAGCTCTAGAGCGAGGGAGTGTATCTCCGATATTTGGGTTGCTGCCGAATGCCCACTTCCTATTAAAAGTATCGATTTTTTGCGCAGTAGTTTTTTCATAGGGAGGAGGTCTACAACGCCGAAGTGAATCCGTTCGGGGACATCTTCTAGGGCCTTCTCCTCACCGAGGGCGGGTATACCACCGTTTCCTATGGTACGTGGGGTCGAGTAGACTCCAGAAGCGTCTACGATAGACCGAGTCTGGTGTATGCTTTGGCCAGTAGAACTTCGAACTAGGAGTCGAAAAGGATGCCGATTTAGCCCAGGACTCCCGATGAGATCTATCTTAGAGATTTGATGACGTCCGATGGCATCAACTTTCTGTCCGGTAAAAATTCTATGCACCAGGCTTTGAGCCCGGCCAAGAGGCTCAAGATAAGAGGTTACAAATTCATCTCCGGTAAAATACTGGTTCCGGTCTGGAGGGACATAGTCCGGATTGGAGTCTAAAACGTGTTTTAACCCCAGCCTAGAGCAATTCATCCAGAAGGGACTGAAAAGACGTAAGTGTCCCCATTTTCGTATGTTTCCACCTATGGAGTCCTGTTCTAGGACAACGAAGTCAATCCCGCTTGAGGACGCCAGGGCGGCTGTTTCCAAGCCGATGGGACCGGCTCCGATGATAACCAGGGAGCTCGTACTGGGAAGACTGTTATGTTCAGTCATGCTATGGTCCGAATCGACTCATTCGATAGTTCCCCCGAGAGGTGTAGTCACGTAGTCTCTTGCCTCAAGATTATAGAACCGCGATTGGGGAGATGTTGTTACTTTACACCATAGGCGCCGAACAACTCGTAGTTCTTTAGGACCCGACCGAGAAAAAAACCACAGGCAACTGGTAGACGATCACGAAGATCAGATGCTGATTCTCGGTACCCTCGAATGGCTGCTTCTACCAGTAGTAAATCATATCCGGTTGCCATTCGACCATCGCTTTTAGCTGCCAAGGTTGCAAGTGTTTCAAATAGTTGATCTATAGAGGATTCATCTTCAGAAATTATAGACCTTACCGTATCTGCGGAAGCAAACGGATCACTGTGACTGATCAGGCTGCGCAGGGTGTTGACGCCATCAGAAGGGGCATCTTTTTTGGTCAAATGTGTGACCTGTCGGTTGGCAGTAGCCTCGCGGCTACTAGAAGAGGCCTGATGAATAAGTCCCGCAGCCATCATAGCAAAGTAGCCTTGGCTGCAAGCTTGTTCGGTAGCAACTGATTGCTTACAAAGATCGGTATACAAGAAAGCCCGTAGAGCAGGTAACCAGCGGCCCATCTGAGCATTGTTGAGGCCTTGAGCGGCAACCAGCATGAGGGTGTCCATGCACACCTGTATGGATAATTGCATTTGATGCATCACAGATAGGCCATCCAGTGCATCGTCCAGGGTTTTTCCAAAAAGTAGTTTTTCTTGGACTAATTCGAACGAATCCTCATCTATG
>CAYXBG010000140.1:0-3736 GCA_964463145.1 uncultured Acidobacteriota bacterium | reverse complement strand
TCCGAGTAGAAAGGGAACCCAGGCGCGAGAAGTCTTCGCTAGTTAGAATGGGATGTTCTACCACGAGACGACGTGCTTGTTCTTTTGATGTCTCCAGCAGATTTCCCGACGGGCCAATGTTGCAGCGAAGAGACATAGCACTTTCTTCTCGGATAGGATCTACCGGAGGGTTTGTGACCTGGGCGAAAAGCTGTTTGAAGTATTGATAAGTCAACTTTGAGAAATCTGAAAGACAAGCTAATGCCTCATCGTTCCCCATCGAACCAATGGGGTCTCTTTTCTCATTGATTAGGGCCAGCAGAATGAAGTCAATAGTTTCGACAGAATACCCAAAGCAGACTAATTTGCGTGACAATTCCTCCATGCCGCAAGGTTCTAGTTGAGGGCTAACGGGTAGGGTTTCGAGGGGGACCTGCTCCTGATGTAGCCAAGTACTATAGGGGTGCTTTGATGCAACTTTGGTTTTTACTTCGTCCGGGAAGAGGACCTTTCCTTCCTGGAAATCGATCAACATTATATCCCCGGGTTTTAGTCGTCCTTTTGCGGATATTTCCGAGGGAGGAATATTTAAAACACCAACCTCCGAGGCGAGAATTATTTTGTTGTCATGGGTAATATAATATCGACTAGGTCGTGAGCCATTACGATCCAAGGCCGCCCCGATAGATTGTCCATCTGTAAAAGTGACTGATGCAGGCCCATCCCAAGGCTCCATTAAGTTGGACTGGAATTCGTAGAAAGCCTTTTGATCCTGAGGTAGATTTACCTCCTTTTCCCATGCTTGCGGGATTAATGTCATGACTGACTCGGCTAGGCTACGACCGCTCATGAGAAGTAGCTCGAGAACGTTGTCGAGATTTCCAGAATCGGAACAGTTCTCTTCAGCGATTGGCCGCATTCCAAGAAGTTCAGATTTTTTGAAATATGGGCTAGCTAACTGCATTTCTCGTGCCCGCATCCAGTTGATGTTTCCTCGAAGAGTATTAACCTCTCCGTTATGTCCAATGAATCGGAAGGGCTGTGCTCGGTCCCAAGATGGGAAGGTATTGGTGGAGAAACGTGCATGGATCATTGCGAAGTGACTATGGAAGTCTGGATCGCGTAGGTCGGGATAGAAGTCGAATAATTGGTCAGGGGATAATTGACCTTTGTAGATTAGAACTCTAGAGGAAAGACTACAAATATAGAATTGCAATGCTTCTGATGTTTCTTGATTTCGAATCTGATGAGTGATCAGTTTGCGTATAACAAAAAGTCTGCGTTCGAAATCTGATATTTCTGTAGATCCGGGATCTAATAATAATTGTTGAATTACAGGTTGGCTGTCGGATGCACTGGTGCCTAGATTGGCAAGCACGGCATCGGTGGGTAAATCTCGCCATCCGATTAGACGAACATTGTTATCTCGGATTAGGTCTTCAAGTAGAGCCTTGTATTCCCTGCGTTTCTTTCTTTTCTGTGGCAGGAATACTAGGCCGGCAGCGAAGTGTTCGGGGCTCTCGATGTTCCAACCTTCAGAAGCTGCGATCTTAGTCAGGAACTGTCGAGGGATGGCTGTTGTTATCCCTGCTCCATCCCCAGAGTTACTCTCATATCCATGCGCACCACGGTGTTCCATGCTACATAACATGCTGCTGGCGTCGGCTATAATCTGATGAGATGGAACGCCTTGGATATTAGCAACAAATCCTATGCCACAACTATCCTTCTCGAATTTAGGGTCATAGAGCCCAGGGGCATTTTTCGGACAAAAACTCATGCACTTCTTAGCCTTGTATATCCTTCATGGAGCAAGACGGCAAGGACGGGGAAACTCCATCAGTCTCTTGCCTCTTGGCACTTGTACGGCGGGAGAGCCTCTTAAATACTCATCCAGTCTAGTGGAAAATGTGTTCAGGCGCCAGTCTACGATGCCCATGGGGAAGATAAATCCTGAAGAGATATTAAGAGGGATCGGATTGTGCAGCTAGGTCCTTTGGGCAGAACTGATCTTCATATTTTCAGGGTCCCAGGAGAAAGTATGGCCATTCCGGTAACTTAAGTTACATAAAAGTGCTGGGGCTGCAGCTCTAAGTCCAAAAGTAGAGTCTTCAACCAATGACCCTCCACTTCGCATAGCATGAAAGAAGTTCCTGAAGTGATCCAAACGATCATTGTATCCACGGGGAGCGGAATAGGTTACAGATGCACTATCTCTCATTTTATTTTCCGCAGCCTCGGGATATTCTTCTCTATATCTATCAAGGTATTTTTCCTGTTGTTTTGCAGAGAAAGTGCTAATGCCGTAACCAGGAGCACCTCTGGCAGCCAAGCGAGAAAGAGTGACGGAGTTACCACGAATTGTCATCATGCCTTCGTCACCTATGAATCGAAAATGCTCTCCGCCTCCACTTCCATCAGCAAAATTTACCTGGAGAGACATGTTGAATGCTGGGTGAGATCCACTACGACTGTAGTCGAACAGAGACATCATCACGTCCGGTACATCTCGACCGTCTTTCCAATGCCTAAGCCCCCCCGTAGAAAAGACTCTTGAGGGTCCTTTTGCACCTACAACAAAATGGATGCCAGAAAAAAGATGTACGAAAAGATCTCCAGCAACCCCTGTCCCGTAATCCCAATAGTTCCTCCAACGGAAGAATCTGGTGGCCTCAAAGGGGCGTTTGGGAGCGTTTCCGAGAAAGCGGTCCCAATCGACTGTTTGAGGAGAAGCATCAGTTGGAATAGAGTATTGCCAGGCCCCCAAGGCTGAATTGCGGTTGTAGAAAGCTTCCACCATATTTAGTGTGCCAATGGCACCTGCTCGGAATAATTCACCAGCCTTCTCATAGGCTATTGAGCTGACGCGTTGACTGCCGACCTGGACTAGGCTCTTAGTGTCCTCCTGAGTCTGAATAAGTCCGGCTCCCTCTTCCAATTTGTGGACCATTGGTTTCTCGAGATAGATGTCTTTACCAGAGAGCATCGCTTCTGTTGCGATTTGGGTATGCCAGTGATCGGGAGTAGCAATTACAACAGCATCGATGTCTGACCGCGACAAGATGTTTCGAAAGTCTCGCGTTGTCGTAATCGATTTCCCGAAAATTTCTTTGGCCCGCTCGAGCCGACCCTGATAACAATCGGCAACGGCCACCAATTCAACACCTGGAACCCGCAGGGCCGTCCGAGTGTCGCCAAACCCCATGGTCCCCATGCCGATAGTAGCAAGACGAATCTTATCGTTAGCCGAGTAGGTAGGTGAGTCTACGGTATGCGATAAAATATGAACAGGCACACCTGCTCCCACAGTCACGGTCGAAGCTGTCTTAATAAAATCTCGACGGGAAGGCTTTTCAGGGAGCATAATGGATCATTCTCCTTAATAAGAATTTGCTATTCCTGGTAATCCTCAATAGGGAGGCATGAGCATACCAGGTTTCGGTCTCCAAACGCATTGTCTACTCGCGAGACTGGAGGCCAGAATTTATGGTCTTTGACCCAATCCGAAGGGTAAGCTGCTTTAGTTCTCGAGTAGCCTTCACTCCAATCGTCTGAAAGCAAGATTTCAGCGGTATGCGGGGCGTTTTTGAGGGGGTTCCGAACCCGATCAGAAAGGCCGGTCTCAATATCACGGATTTCGGATCGAATTTCTAACATTGCTTCACAAAATCTATCGAGTTCCTTTTTAGATTCGCTTTCAGTAGGTTCAATCATCAATGTTCCTGGAACAGGCCAGGACATCGTGGGCGCATGAAAC
>CAYXBG010000139.1:0-3802 GCA_964463145.1 uncultured Acidobacteriota bacterium | reverse complement strand
GTTGGTAACGTCGGCTTCAGTAATTGTCCGACTGGGCGTAATGTAGGTATCACCAACAGAAATATCCTCAAAATAATGTCTCATTGGATTGGATGAGTCAAAGTCGTTCATGTTAGTAGCAACAGGAGAGGGTTAGGGTTGATAGGATTACTTGGGTACTCTTTTTTCTGAAGAATAGAGTAGCATTTATTGCGACCGTCAGGTTAGAGGTACTCTGCTGCCTCCACGAGCCAGTGAGCCTGTCAGTCGGGCAGTTTCACCTGGGATGTCCCGCAGTTCTAGGAGAATAAGGATCCAGGAAGGGCCTGGATCCTGCGTAGAAGTCTTTTGCTCGTCTAGCGACCTCTGATGTTATCCAGGAATTTGAAAAAATCGCTTTCAGTGCTAAGGATTAGCGTGGACTCTTCGTCCATTGTTTGTTCATAAGTCTCCATAGTTTTCAGAAACTTGTAAAACTCCGGATCGCGGTTATAGGCTCTAGCATAGATAGCTGTCGCCTCGCCGTCTGCTTTTCCTATCAGTTCTTGAGATCTACGATAAGCTTCCGACTGAATACTCTTTAATTCACGTTCTTTCTCTCCTATGATGCGGGCGCTTTCACCTTGACCTTCGGATAAGAATCGTTGTGCAATACGTTGTCTCTCAGCGACCATTCTCGAATAGACGTTTTGACGTACCTCATCCACATAGTCAATGCTTTTGAACCGCACATCGATGACTTCGATCCCTAGATCTATGGCGCCACTGGCGGAATCCTTTAAGATCTCCTGCATTATCTCTTGTCGTCCTCTTGAGATCTGTGCCAATTCCGAAAGTCGCTCCGATTCGGGGAGTGTTAGGTCGGGTTGCACCTCGCGGTTACTTGATCGGACCAACTCAACCAAATCATGCTGAGCAACACTGCGCTTAGTAGCTCCATCTATGATGTCGTCAAGTCTGGTTTGGGCTGCTCGTTCGTCCGAAAGGCGTTCTAGAAAGAGTTGAGGGTCTGCAATTCTCCAGCGGGCAAAGGTGTCTACCCAGATAAAACGTTTATCTTTGGTAGTGGCCTGGTCGCTTGCACCATCCCATTCCAGAAAACGCTTGTCATAAAAATGCGCTCGGTCCACGAAAGGCCATTTGAAATGGACTCCTGGGGTGAGGATGGCGTTCCCCTGAGGTGCCCCGAACCGGGTGACTACGACCTGTTCAGTCTCATCTACTACGAATAGTCCGTTGGATAGGACGAGAAGAACAAGAATTAAGAAGAAAGTGAGAAGTCGTCTCGTTTTCATTGGGCACCTCCACCTTTCCCTAGTTGTAAGAGAGGGACCAGATTCCTTGTGTTTTCATCAATAATCAATTTTCGACCTACCTTGGGTAGTACCTGGCTCAGAGTTTCGATATAAATCCTCTGTCTTGTAACCGATGGAGCTTTCCGGTATTCATCATGTAATTGTTCGAAACGCGATGCCTCGCCTCGAGCTCGGTTTACCCGATCAATTGCATAACCCTCAGCTTGACGAATCTCCTGGTCGGCCTGGCCTCGAGCACGAGGCACCTCCATGTTGTACTGTCCTCGCGCCTCATTAATTAGTTTCTCTCGTTCCTGTTGAGCCTGGTTCACTTCGTTGAAGGAAGGCTTGACAGCATCGGGGGGCGCTACGTCCTGCAGGATTACCTGTTCTACAGCTATACCGGTCTCGTATTGTGTACAGAGTCTTTGCAGTTCAGACTCCACAGCTTGAGCTAGTTCAGTCCGGCCTACCGTTAGCACTTCGTTGACAGTTCGGTCCCCCACGACCTCCCGCATGACGGCTTCTGTGATATCTCTGAAGGTATCGCGGACATTACGAACCCGGAAGAGAAATTTGAAAGGGTCGGAGATTCTGTACTGGACACTCCACTCTACTTCAGCAACATTCAAGTCGCCGGTTAGCATCAGTGACTCTTTCAGGAACTGCTGCTGAGAGAATTGATTGCGACTGCGGGCTCTGAGTGTCCGGAAGCCGAATTCCTCTTTGAGTTGTCGCTGCGAAGGCACCAGGGTTACAGACTCGACACCGAATGGAATTTTGAGATGAAGCCCAGGTCCTACCATTCGATTGAATTTTCCGAGGCGTAAAATGACGCCCTCACTGTTAGCTTCTACCTGAAACCACGATGTAAAAAAAATGACTAATCCTGCGATAACTGCCAAAAAGGCCAGTATTTGGGATTTCTTTGGTGGTTTGAAATTGATTTTTTTTAGATCAACAAAATCCTGAGGTTCCATTAATTTTTCCTCCCAGTATGTGCGTTGCACGACTGGTCTCTCATTAGCTTGACAAGCATAAATGCATCGAGTAATTGCCCTTGACAGGCTGTAGTGTTCACAAGATGATGCGGCATTTCCATTACGATAGTGTAGACTGGGTTTCCAGTTAGTGAAACTAGGAAGTGAAAATAAATGGGTAATGTTTTAAAGAAGAAAAGAAAACGTAGAGGCAAACTCCGTCGTAAAAGACGACACCAGGCTCGAAAGAACTCCCATTCCAAGTAAGTCGGGATGAGATCGTGTCTCCAGTTGTATGTCCGTTTCAGAGGTCAACACAACTACTGCACTGCCCAGAAATCCTCTTCCAGGAGATTATGTGACTAACATAAGTCTGGGGTCATTATCCTGACCACAGATCTCCGGAAAAACAGCTTTTCCAGATAGTCTTTGAAGGTACTCCTCTTCGTTTTCAGCTGAGCTGTGTAGCTCGTTTCGTATTAAGGTGGAATAGTCTAAGGACTATGAACTCCTCTCGTTCTAATGTTTGAGACCATGATTCATGGTGACGAAATAAGCTCCAGAGGCCTCTATTGAGAATCATAGCCATGATCTAGTATAGTCCTTGAAAAGCTTGCATCTTCTTTTCAGAAGAGGAAAGGACCGTATGTCAAAAGGGAAAAGAACTAAGGACAACGATTCAGGTTACTCTCGTCGGGATTTTTTCCGAACTGGTGCCGCGGGAGCAATGTCCGGGGGGATAGCTGTGGGTATGCTATCCGATTCCCTAGAAGCCTCGCCATCATCGGGGTTAATTGGCCCGGAAGCGGTCACCGTTAAACTCAATGTTGACGGACAAAATCGGAAAGTCAAGGTTGAACCACGAGTCACCTTACTGGACGCGTTACGTGATAGCTTGGACGTAACTGGGGCTAAGCGCGTTTGCGATCGGGCAACCTGCGGAGCCTGCACTGTAATGCTAGACGGTAAGGTTATATACGCGTGTTCGGTTCTAGCTGTTGACGCCCAGGGATCTAAGATCGAGACTGTGACCTCAGTAGGATCATCGGAGAATATGCATCCCATACAGGAAGCATTTGTCGACCATGATGCATCGCAATGCGGCTTTTGTACGCCAGGTTTTGTAGTGGCCTGTAAAGCGGTTTTGGACGAACATCCGAAGCCCACTACCGAGAATTTCAAGCAGGGACTTGGAGGAAATCTTTGCCGGTGTGGAACATACGCCGGAATACACGGTGTTTTAGAAGAGCTTATGGAAGAGGAGGTGGATCGTGGCTGAGTACTCCTGGCCCAATGAAGCACAGCGCACTCAAATCGGACGGAAGATTTCTCGTTTGGATGGTCCGGTAAAAGTATCCGGGGAAGCGAAGTATTCGTACGATGTAAATCGTCCGGGTATGTTGTATGGGACTATTCTTCGTTCGCCTTTTGCTCATGCTCGTATTACTCGTCTCGATCTCTCTAAAGTAAGGGCAATGGATGGAGTCAGAGCCGTTCGGGTCATTCAGGATGTTGGAGCTGAAATCCAGTGGGAAAAAGATGGTATTG
>CAYXBG010000138.1:0-3838 GCA_964463145.1 uncultured Acidobacteriota bacterium | reverse complement strand
TCATAGAATCCAGAAGGGACCTGACGTGGGTATAGATCCAGAAGCATTACGAGATCAGGTATGGGTAGGTTCACTCAACTCGGGTGATGATACAGACAGTTGCTTCCAGGATGTCCATGTAGGTTTTTACGATACAACCCTCAGGGACGGTGAACAGACCGTCGGCGTAGTCTTTGACCCCGATCAAAAGGTTGAGATAGCACGTCATTTAGATGCGTTGGGTGTAGAACGCATCGAGGCAGGATTTCCTCGCGTTTCAGCTGAAGATTTAGAGGCTTTCCGTCGGATTTTAGACGCTGAACTAAATGCTGAAGTTTGGGGTTTTTCTCGAGCTCTGAAAGGTGATGTGGATGCTCTTGTTGATTTGGGAGTTCGTCATGCCGTCATTGAAGTTCCAACCAGTGAGATAAAACTTGCGGCTTATGGATTGACCCACGAGAAGGTAACTCAAAGGGCTGTAGATGCAATTAAATACGCTGATGAGAATGGCATTTCTGTAGCTTTTTTTGCAGTTGACGGTACTCGAACGGAGATGGCCTTCCTGAAGGATATATATCAGGCAAGCTTGGAGGCTGGTGCTCAAGAGATAGTAGTTGTTGACACTATTGGGGCTTGTGGCCCAGAGGCTGTCGAGATTTTGATAGGCAAGGTTCGGTCTTGGGTGGGCTCTGATGTGCCCCTTCATTTTCATGGTCACAATGATTTCGGGATGGCTACGGCCTCTGCGATCGCCGCTGTTCGTGCCGGTGCTAGGTGGATTCAGGGAACAATAAATGGGATGGGTGAACGTGCTGGTAACGCTGATATCTGTGAGATTGGGATGGCGCTAAGCTGTCTTTATGGTGTTTCGGTGGATCTACAGTTCGATAGGGCTTTGAAGATCTCGAAGCTAGTACAAGAATGCGGCGGTTACGAACTTGATGCTTGGAGGCCGTTGGTGGGTAGGAACCTTTTTGTTCGGGAGAGTGGTGCCGTAGTTAGTCAGTTCCACATCCCCGAAGCCATTGAACCCTTTTCAGCCGAAATTACCGGGGCCCCTCGAGGGATTGTTTTGGGTAAAAAGAGTGGACTAGCCAGTATCGAGTTAAAGCTGAAAGAACTAGGTTTGGAGCTCGACAAGGGGCGACATCCAGCAGTCCTTGCAGAGATCAAAAGTATTTCTGTCGCGGAAAAGGGTCTCGTCAGTGACGCGCAATTTCGAGAGGTAGTGGAGACTCTTAGCGGAGCTGACTAAAGACCCATATTTCAATCCTGAAAGTGGGGTAGTACTGCTTCCCCAAATAGTTTCACTTGCTCCAGTCTATCGTCTCCCCAGACTTCTAGTAGTATGTGGGTGCAACCAGCGTCGCGATAAGATTGGATGGCTCGGATACATTCTTCCGGAGTTCCAGCGATTGGACAGACTTTCTCCAGTGTTTCATCTGAAACTGCCAACCCTGCCGCCTGCCGCCCTCCTTGCTCCATAGCTTCTGCGATGGGTGCGATTTCGTCAAAGGTTAACCCTGCTTTTTCTAAGATGACGTCGGCGGAGCCTCGGATGTTTTGTACCTTGTTAGCCAAATACATAGCAGCCATTTCTCTGGCCCCCTGTTTCCCGGCATCTGAATTCTCGTTAATACTGCCGACTACGACACAACCCAGATCTAGATTATCCGGATCGCGACCAGCCTTAAGAGCTCCTTCTTCCATTCGGGTTCTGGAGAACTGGGCAAAGCCAGGAGTGGTAATACTTGCTGTGAGGAGTCCATCCGTTATTGCCCCTGACATTCGTTGTAGGACTGGACCCGTAGCGCCAAAGTAAATCGGCGACTCCCAATCTGGGCTATGTGTACCATCTCGCATTGCTGGTACATCGGCCGCGAAAACCTTTCCCTGATAGGAGAACCCTCCTCCGGAAAGTATTCCACGAATGACTTCAACGGCTTCCCGCATGACTGTAGCTGGGCCTATGCGGACACCACTTTCTCCTTCGCCGATGTGCTTCATGAAAATTTTAGATGCACCTAACCCCAGTAGGAAACGATCCTTTCCAGCTGTTTCCTGGAGAACGCGAGCTTCCATGGCTATCTGTGCAGGATGTCTTGTATAAGGAGAAATAATGCCCCAACCGATTCCTATCGAACTTGTTTCCCGTGCTGCAAGTGCAGTAATGGAAGTCGATGACCGTGCTTCCATCGAGTGTTTTCTCCACCAATGATAAGCCTCTGCCAACCAGAAGGTATCGAAGCCAGCTTCTTCACAGGCTTGGGCCATTGCAATTGTTTCTTCAACAGGTTCCATACTCAGTTGCAGAACCCCAATCCGGAAGGGAATACTCATTTTGTCTCCTTTTGTAAAGTCATCTCGGTATAGATAAATGTAATTTTTCGGTGTTATCAGGGGGCAGTCCAGGAATGTTCCAACCCTTTGATAAGTCCTCTCACTGTTTCATGTAGGGGCGTAGGGACGCCGGTTCTTTTCCCCCACTCTACGATTGCCCCGTTCATCACTTCTACTTCTGTAGGCCGGCCGGCAAGAACATCCTGAAGCATGCTGGCATTATGTTTCCCCGGAGCCTGGGCACCTTTCAGGACCATATCTCTTGGGTCTCCATGCAGGTTAACGCCGGCGGCTTCTGCGACACGTTCTCCTTCTTCTATAAGTTTTTCAAAAAGTTGACCTGTGGGCTCAAAGTAGGTCGCTGCGCCGTGGTGCAGTAGGGTGAGTGCCCCTACTGGGTTTGTGGCGGCATTGAAGATTAATTTGGTCCATTGAGCACCCCGGGCATCTTCTAAAGGCTCGGTTTTCATGCCACCTCTTGTGATCAAATCTGCCAATTCTTTTACCTTTTCAAGGGGAGTGCCACTGGGTTCAAAAGGACCGATCCAGGTGTCTCCTGCTATATCATAACCGACCTTTCCAGGTTTAATGATATGGCCAGCCGGGAAGGTTGTGCCACGTATTACGTAATGCACATACTTGGCGAGAATTTCTTCATTTCCAACACCGTTTTGGACCGAACACACTGCTCCCTGATCAGCGAAGATATGAGCCGTATTCTTGATGGCAGCTTCAGTATGATTACTCTTGGTCGCAACCATGCCATACTGGCACTGGGGAATTTTCGAGGGATCGGTTGTGGCTGTAACTTTAGCCGTAAAATTAGCAGCTCCAGATAGGGTTAACCCCGCCGCGTTGATTGCATCAACATGTTCTTGAGAAACATCGAAGGCATAAACTTTTACTTCTTCCAGACGGGCGAGATGGGCAGCGAAAAGACTGCCGATTGCCCCACACCCGACAATACAAATATTCATAGCTTCTTCAGCCTTAGAGAAAACGCAGATTTATTCATTGGGAGGGAGTTCGCCTCCTCTGTACAGTTGCCACGGAATCTTGGTTAGGTTTTCACCTTCTTTTTGTCCTACGCGAAAAGTGTCTTGAGTGTATAGACAAACAGTCCCTTCTTGGTCGACCACTTGTGGATGATAGGAGATGACCATATTTTCTTTAAGCTCGATATCAACACTGGAGCCGATTGCGGGGTGTTCCAACATAGTCATTCCGATCGAATGGCCAGTTAGGTGCCCCAATTCGAATCCGTGCTTTGCTAACACCTCCGCTCCGGCTCTATGTACGGTACTCGCGATTTCTCCCTCGCGCATGACAGAACGGGCTGCTTCCATGGCCTCAGGATAGATTTCTTTCATTGCGTTGGATACCTCGCTGAGTTCCCCTCGGATTACAGGTCTCGAGAACTCAACCCAGTAGCCTTCCTCGGCAGTGACCTCAAGCGAATATAACAAAAGGTCGTCGGCCTTAACGACTCTTCCACCTGGAACCTTAAAATGAGCTTCAG
>CAYXBG010000137.1:0-3881 GCA_964463145.1 uncultured Acidobacteriota bacterium | reverse complement strand
TGGTCGTACCGTCGGTGCCGGAACCATTACTGCGATAACGGAATAGAAGATTATGACCGTAAGGATATTCTGCACTGACTAGAGAAAGTTGAAATTCAATGATTGACGAAAAAATAAGGATCCGCCTCAAGGCATTTGATCATAGGGTTCTGGATCTTTCGACGCGGGAAATTGTGGACATTGCGAAACGGACTGGTGCCCGAGTTTCTGGACCGGTACCACTGCCCACTAAAATCAGCCGTTACACGGTTTTGAGGTCGCCCCACGTGGATAAGAAATCAAGGGAGCAGTTTGAAGTCCGGACACACAAACGGCTAGTTGATATCCTCGAGCCGACTCCTCAGACAGTAGATGCACTAATGAAGCTGGATCTGCCCGCTGCGATCAATGTTGAGATTAAGGCGTTCGGTGCCGAAAAGGAATAGATGTAATGGTGAGAGGCTTAATAGGGAAAAAACTGGGAATGACCCAGGTATTTGACGACAACGGCAAAGTTGTTCCCGTCACGGTGATCCGGGTGGGGCCTTGTGTGGTTGTTCAGAAGAAGACTGAAGAACGTGATGGTTATGGAGCCGTTCAGCTGGGCTTTGTGGATAAGGAGAAGCTGCGCAAGCTTACCAAACCGATGAAAGGGCACTTTGATAAGGCTTCTGCTGCGCCGTCTAAAATCCTCCGAGAATTTGCGTTCACGGAAGAGGGTAACGAGGAAATGTCCGTGGGAGATCAAGTGTCGGTAAAGGATGTTTTTGAAGCCGAGGAGCGTGTTGACGTTGTTGGGCGTACTATTGGTAGGGGTTTCCAAGGTGTTATGAAGCGACATGGATTTAGTGGTGGTAAGGCATCTCATGGTTCGATGTTCCATAGGGCTCCTGGTTCTATTGGACAAAGCGCATCTCCAAGTCGAGTGATGAAGGGCATGCGCGGTCCTGGGCATATGGGAGATCGTCGGAGGAAAAGCCAAAATCTTAGGGTCGTTAGAGTAGATAGTGAGAAGAATATCCTCCTAGTACAGGGGTCTGTTCCAGGTAGTCTCGGTAATTATGTGCAGGTCTACAAGAAGTAAATATAGAGGTCGGTAAACGCTGATGGCTAAACTCAAAGTTCACGACTTGAAAAATAAAGCCGTAGGTGAAGTCGAAGTGAGTGATACTGTGTTCGACTACACTGCTAGTGAAACGTTGGTATGGGAGGCTGTAAGGGCTTTTCTAGCTGGCCGTCGTAAGGGGACCCACAAAACCAAAAATCGAAGTGAGGTTAGGGGTGGGGGCGCAAAGCCCTGGCGCCAGAAGGGAACTGGTCGGGCTCGAGCGGGGAGTACGCGTAGTCCGATATGGAAGAAAGGTGGGACAGTCTTTGGGCCTAAGCCGCGTGATTACTCCCAGCGTTTGCCCAAGAAGAAACGCCGAGGAGCTGTGCGGATGGTTCTTTCTGACAAGGTGCGCAATGATTTGCTCGTTGTGATCGACGATTTCACTCTGGAGAGTTATAAGACAAGGGATTTTGTAGAGACCCTGGAGCAATTCGGTCTTAGTGGTAAAGTCCTCTTGGTGGATGATAGGGAGAACCAAAATCTCTTTTTAGGTTCCAGGAATCTGCCGAATGTCAAAATGGTGCCGACAACGGGGGTAAATGTGTATGACCTGCTGAATCATCGACATCTTCTTATTTCGAAGCAGGCCGTGCAAAAGCTCGATGAGGTTTTGAAGTCATGACTGATCATATTTACGGTGTGCTTCATTCCCCGCACATTACAGAAAAGGCAGCCATTATTCAGGAGCGGACTGAAGGGCAGGTACTGATATTTAAGGTCAAGCCCGGTGTCAGTAAACATCAGATTCGAGAGGCAGTGGAAACGATTTTTAAAGTTAAGGTTGCTAAGGTCCGGACCTGTAATTTTGAAGGTAAACTTAAGCGCCAGGGACGTAATGTAGGTCGGCGGGCTTCCTGGAAAAAAGCTTACGTCACACTTAGGCCTGGTGAAAAAGAAGTAGAATTTTTTGAGGCGTCGTAGTTTTCATGGCGATTAAAAGTCACAAACCAACTTCTCCGGGCCGGCGTTTTCGGACTGTCGACGCTCGCGAAAATTTGTCGGACATCAAACCGCTAAAACAGCTGACTTCGGGTAAAAAACGCATTAGTGGGCGTAATAGCCTGGGGCGCATCACTGTGCGTCGTAGGGGTGGGGGCCATAAACGCAGATATCGTGAGGTGGATTTTCACCGAAATAAGGATGGAGTGCCGGCTAAGGTTGCAGCTATTGAATACGATCCGAACCGCAGTGCTTGGCTCGCGCGTCTCCACTATGCTGATGGAGAGAAGAGATATATTCTAGCGACGGCTCGTATGGAAGTTGGGGACACGGTTGTTTCGGGACCGGACGCTGATATCGTGCCAGGAAATAATCTGCCCCTGGTCAATATGCCGCTGGGAACTACAATTCATAACATCGAATTAACTCCTGGGCGCGGTGGCCAGCTTGTAAGGAGTGCAGGAGGATTTGCACAGCTGGTAGCTAAAGAGGATCGATACGCTCAAGTGCGAATGCCCTCGGGAGAAGTCCGGCGGGTTTTTATACTGTGTCGAGCTACGGTCGGGCAGGTCGGGAACACTAATCATGAGAACGTCTCCCAGGGGAAAGCAGGTGCTTCTCGTTGGCGTGGGCGGCGACCCAAAGTTCGTGGTGTTGCGATGAACCCTGTTGATCATCCTATGGGTGGTGGTGAGGGGCGCACCTCGGGTGGTAGGCACCCCTGTTCTCCATGGGGTTGGCCAACTAAGGGATATCGGACACGGAACAATAAACGGACGGACGGTTTTATTATCCGCCGCAGGAAGAAATAGTGATGAAGTGTGAAACGAGTAAAGGAGTCAGGCATGCCCAGGTCAGTTAAGAAAGGACCTTTTGTCGATGATCATCTGATGAAAAAGGTTCGCCATGCCGTTGCGACCAAGGATAATACGGTTATCCAAACATGGTCTAGGCGGTCAACCGTTGTTCCTGAGATGGTAGGCATGACGATTGCTGTCCACAATGGGAAGCGATTCATCCCAGTCTATATGACCGAAAACATGGTAGGACACAAACTTGGAGAATTTTCTCCCACAAGAACATTTAAGGGGCATGTGGCTCGATCGGAGAGATCCGCAAGGATGCGATAGCAACAAGGTAGACGAAATGGAAGCGACGGCAACAGCAAAATACATCAAGGGCTCTCCTCACAAGGCGAGGCTAGTCATTGATCAGATACGTGGACGGAAGGTCGATGAGGCACTGGCGATTCTTCGGTTTTCTCCGAAGCGTTCATCCAGCTCTATTGAGAAAGTACTGCGGTCGGCAATAGCGAACGCAGATCAAAAAGATTCCGAACTAGATATTGATAGTTTGTTCGTCAAGGAGGCCTTTGTCGATCTCGGTCCGACTAAAAATCGGAGGCGGATTCGTCCGGCCCCTCAAGGGCGGGCCCACTTTGAAAAAAGGTATCAAAGTCATATAACGGTTAGAGTTTCGGACGGTCAAGAATAAGGAGGCTATGGTTTGGGGCAGAAAGTACACCCGTATGGATTTAGGTTAGGATACACGAAGACCTGGCGTTCCCGTTGGTACGCTGATAAGGGCTACGGAAAACTCCTACAGGAAGATCTTGGCATAAAACGGGAACTCAAAAATCAATTTTATCATGCAGGTATAGCCTCAATCGACATCGAGAGGGCTGCTAACAAGCTTACAGTTGTCATTAAAACTTCCCGGCCCGGTATAATTATCGGTCGAAAAGGCAGTGAGATAGATAAATTGAAGGCGGAACTACAGGCTAAGACAAATCGTGAGGTTTTCATCAACATTCAGGAGATCCATAAGCCAGAGTTGAATGCGCAGCTGGTCG
>CAYXBG010000136.1:0-3918 GCA_964463145.1 uncultured Acidobacteriota bacterium | reverse complement strand
TAATGTCTAAATTGTGTTCAATCACGATCACAGATCCCCCCTCAGCTGTAAGTCTATTAAAAGCCTTAAGGAGTTTTCCAATGTCATCAAAATGTAGGCCTGTCGTTGGTTCATCGAAAATGAAGAGAGTCTGCCCTTTTTTCCTACGGCTAAGATAAGCTGCCAACTTGATACGTTGGGCTTCACCTCCCGAGAGTGTAATTGCAGGTTGCCCCAATTTTAAGTAGCTTAGACCTACGTCGGAAAGGACCTTGAGTTTTTTAACCAACGCAGTCCTATTAGCAAAAAAGCGAATTGCCTCGGCAATCGTCATATCCAGGATATTATAGATGTTTTTACCCTTGTATTTGACTTCCAAAATTTCGCGTTGGTAGCGTGTCCCTCTACACTCTTCACATACGAGTTGGATATCTGCTAAAAATTGCATCTCGATGGTTTGTGTTCCTACTCCCTGACAGGCCTCACAACGGCCTCCAGGGACATTGAACGAGAAGTGCCCTGGTCCATAATTGCGAGCTATGGCAGTGCGTAGGTTTGCGAATAGACTACGGACTTCATCAAAGGCCTTGATATAGGTTGCGGGATTAGACCTTGGGGTCTTGCCAATTGGAGACTGGTCAACAAGAATGATGTCACTTAGATGTTCCCAACCTTGAATCGTGTCGAAGTCACCTACGTACGTTTTCCATTCACCCCGTTTTTTCTTTATTCCGGCATAGAGAACGTCTTGGACAAGAGTCGATTTCCCAGAGCCAGACACGCCCGTTATGCAGGTTAAAAGTCCTAGGGGGATCCGCACGTTTAAATTGGATAGATTGTTTTCTCGGGCACCCCGTACCGTCAGCCAATTGTGATTAGTGTTACGGCGAAAAACTGGGGTAGGGATTCGTAGAGCTCCAGATAGATATTGGCCTGTCAGGGAGGCGGGGTTTTTCTTTAACGAACGCAGATCTCCCTGGTGGACGATTTTCCCACCCAATTCACCTGCACCCGGTCCAATGTCGATGATTGTGTCAGCAGCCTGAATCATTTCTGTTTCATGCTCGACTACGACAAGGGTGTTGCCCATATCCCGGAGATTTTTAAGGATCTCGATGAGCTTAAGTTCATCCCTAGGATGTAATCCTATTGTGGGTTCATCGAGAACGTAAAGGGTTCCTATCAGAGCGGCCCCGAGAGTTGCAGCTAGATGGATTCTCTGCATTTCACCACCACTCAAGGTGGAGGTTAAGCGATCCAGTGTTAGGTAATCTAACCCCACTCTGTCGAGAAAGTCGACTCTACGAGAGATCTCTTCGAGTAATCCTAAGGCTACAGATTTTTCGTGTGGTGTAAGGGCTAGGTCGGAAAGGAAGTGGGCGAGTTGAGAGATTGGTAGAGTCGTTAGACCTGTGATGGGTTTTCCCCCAACCAAGACATCTCTCGCATCTGCACATAAACGGAAGCCGTGGCATTCAGGACAGGAAGCGTAGGCTCGGTAGCGGCTTATAAAGATGCGGACGTGTATTTTGTATTTCTTGCGCTCTAGAGCTCGGAAAAAACCGAGAACTCCAGGAAAGCTTGTATTGCCAGTCCAGATTAAGGCTTTTAATTCTTTTGGTAGTTCTTCATAAGGGATTGAAGGAGATAAGCCTTTTGACCGAATGAAGTCGAGTAATTTTCGCTGGTAATGCCTGTAGCGGGGCTTGGTAAAGGGATCGATGGCTCCTTGATTTAGAGGGAGCGATCCATCTGGGATCACCAGGTCGGGATCGATAGTAATCGTATTGCCGAATCCCTGACAAGTTGAACAGGCCCCGTAAGGACTGTTGAACGAGAAGAGCCGCGGTTCCGGGTCTCGGTATTGGATATTGCAATATTGACATTCCAAACGTTCGCTGAACCTCATCATTTTGGTCGAAGTAGTAGCCTCGTTGGAGTCTAGAAATATTTCTGCGACACCGCTGCCTTCCGAAAGGCAGGTTTCCAGAGAGTCAGTAAGACGATCACGTATGTTCCTTTTTAGAACGATCCTATCAATGAGGATACGGGAGGTGTTTAATTCATTTAGGGAAGGGGTTTTTGGAGCTGGAAGATGCAGATATCTAAGGGGCTTTCTCTCGGGATCAATCACTAGACGGTGATATCCTTGCCTTATCAAGTTTTCAATCAAAGCGGCACATGAGAATTCTTTTTCGGAATGCTGATCGTTCAAGTCCAGTCGGCTACTCCGAAACGGGAAAGCCAAATTCAATCTTGATCCGGGAGGGAGTTGCAGTATTTTATCGACCGCCTTATCGATGTTGTCCCGGTTCACCTCACGCTGGCAAGATCGACAGTGGATGTGACCTATTCGGGAATAGAGGAGGCGTAAGTAATCGTACACTTCCGTAACTGTGCCGACTGTAGACCGTGGATTTCTTCCTGTATTTTTCTGGCGAATCGAGATAGCCGGCCGAATGCCTGTCACCTCTTCGACCTGAGGTTTCTGCATTCTTTCCAAAAACTGCCTAGCGTAGGCTGATAGGGATTCAACGTACCGTCGTTGGCCTTCTGCATACAGGGTATCGAAAGCTAAACTAGATTTCCCTGATCCACTAACCCCGGTGATCACCGTCAGGCGATTTCCCGGGATGGTGACATCGATGTTCTTAAGGTTGTTTTGGGTAGCCCCTCGGATTGTTATGGGACCCTCATTGATGGGTTCTAGGACCATGATAAAAACCTCAATCTTAACACGAAGCTGGTTCACTTTTGCATCTGTTGCCATGTTATAGTGGGGCCTTATGGAAATCGGATCGGTAAGTCCATCTCGGGCCCTACCCGGAGGGGTAGTGGACATTGATCTTGTTGGCCTCCCGGACCCTTCATCTACGAAGGTATTCCTGGGGGATCAAAGAGCTGATATAGTCGCTGTCTCGAGCTCTCGAGCTACGGTGATAATCCCAGAAGAGGCGGACGGCTCTCTAGAGGTTCGCTGTGGGAGTGAGAGGGCCTCGGGGAGCCTAACCGTTGGACGCCTAGTTGCATCAGATCTACATGCTGTTGGAAACCCGGTGATTGGTTCCACCGGAGAGGTCTATGTGACCTTTAGTGGTGGTCGTGGGGAACAGGTTCCCTATAGCATCTTTGTTATTGATGAATCAGGGGAGAAACATCCCTTTCTCGCCGACATCATAAACCCAACGGGAATGGCTCTGGGATCGGATGAATGCCTCTACATAACAAGTCGACACAATGGATCGACCTATAAAAGTACGTTGGATAAACGAGTTGAAAAATACGCAGAGGGGCTAGGCTTAGCTACAGGACTGGCTTTTGACTCATCCGGAAACCTCTTTATTGGGGACAGGAGAGGCACAGTCTATCAAGTATCAAAGGACCGGACCGTATCAGCTTATTGTGAACTTGAGCCCAGTATATCTGCATACCATTTTGCGATGTCTCCCGAAGATGAGCTTTTTGTTACCGGTCCGACCCTAGCGACTCAAGACAGGATTTACCGCATAGGAAAAGACTCCACCCCGAGCGTAGTTTTCCAAGGATTAGGAAGGCCACAGGGGTTGGCCTTTGGACCTGACGGGCAGTTGAAAGTTACAGCTTCCTTTGGTGGACGCAAGGGAGTTTTTTCCTTATCCGAGGGCGTAATGACTCACGAGATAGCAGCGCCCATGCTGGTTGGTTTGGCCTACAGTGCTGACGGTGCGAAACTCATGCTTGTCACGAATTCCAGCCTTTTCGAGCTGCCAAACTAGTTTGAGCCGTGCCTAGGAGAGCACATCGTTCCCTCCCAAAAAGGTGCAAAGATCAGAATCAGGATGGGCTGCTCCCATGAGTATCTCCTTTATTCTAGAACATAAGCATGGGGATGCTCGTTGTGGGCGAATAGAAACCTCCCAAGAGACCATTCTGACCCCAGTCTTCATGCCGGTCGGTACA
>CAYXBG010000135.1:0-3947 GCA_964463145.1 uncultured Acidobacteriota bacterium | reverse complement strand
ATGGAATAGTGGGTTTCACAAGGGCACTAGCGCTTGAATTGGCAGCCCGTAGAATAACGGTCAACGCTATTTGCCCAGGCTGGGTAGAGACGGCGATGGCTCGTCTTGGGATGGAAGCTGGTGCACAAAGTAGTGGGATAACCTATGAGGAGTTCAGGGCGGGGGCTCTTGAAAATGTGCCTTTGAAGGAAATGTTGCAACCAGAAGAAATTGGCGAGATGGTTTGCTTCCTTGTTTCGGAGACAGGAAAAAACATTACGGGTCAGGCCTATAACATTTGCGGTGGCCAGGTTATGCACTGACTTCGTCGAGGAGCATCTTTCTAACGGCAGTGGCGATGGAGGCCCCGTCCAGGCCGAATTTCTTGAGTAGTGCCTCAGACGGTCCTGATCTAGGTAATCCGTTTACGGCAATTTTCCGATATTGGCAGGGGATGTTGGCAATTGCTCCCAGAACGGCATCTCCCAGGCCACCTTCAGGATAGTGGTCCTCAACCGTCAAGATCCTTCCAGTTGCCCTAGCAGCCTCTTGTAAAGTGTTCTGATCTATAGGTTTAATGCAGTAGAGGTCAATGACACGGACTAGGATCCCTTCTGCAGCTAGGACCTCCTGGGCCTCAAGTGCGTGGTGTAGAGTCACACCTGCACTAACTATGGTGGCCTTATCTGCAGGACTCTGTCGAACCACATGACTCCCGCCGATACGGAATTCAACGGTGTCATCGTAAACTAGTCGGGTTTTAGGGCGGCTGGTACGTATATAAAATATACCGCGTGTCTCTGCGGCTAAGCTGACCAGTCGGTGGGTGGAGATTGCATCGCAAGGGTAGAAGACAGTTGATCCAGCGACAGCCCGCATCATTGCGATATCCTCCAGACCCATCTGGGAAGGTCCATCGGGACCAATACTGACACCACAGTGAGAACCGCAGAGTTTTAGATTGCTCTGAGAGACTCCACCCATTCGAATCTGATCATAGGCTCTTGAAAAGAAGCAGGCAAAGGTGGAGGCAAAGGGGATTTTGTCCATCACACTCAGGCCGACACTGGCACCAACCAGGTTTTGCTCAGCGATGAAGCATTCAATAAATCGTTCTGGGAAGGCTTTCAAGAATTCCTGAGAGTAAGTCGAGTTTTTCGTATCGGCATCCAGAACAACAACCCTGGGGTTAGTCTGCCCCAATTTTTGCAGTGCTGCTCCATAGGCAACTCTCGTTGCCATTAAGGTCTCAGCCGGAAGATCAAGATCACTCACGGGATCCGAAGAAGGATTCTTTCTCACAGTTCCAGTTGGGTTTTTTATTTTCAGTGGCTGAGGCATTTCCTCTTCTTTGAGCTCTAGTAGGGCTTGATCTAGCATCTCACCTTTTGGGATAGGTTTCCCGTGCCAGCCGTCTTGGTTTTCCATGAATGAGACGCCCTTACCCTTGAAAGTTTTGGCCACGATTGCGTAAGGAGTTCCACAATGACTCTTAGCACGATCAAGAGCGGCTAATATCTGCTGCATATCATGGCCGTCTATGGTTTCAGTTTCCCAACCAAAAGATTCAAAACGTTTTCGGTATATTTCAGTATCACTTCCGTACATGGTCTCTTGGCTCTGACCAAGTCGATTTATGTCTAGTATAGCCACTAAGTTGTCAAGTTTTCGGTGGCTAGCTAGCATAGCTGCTTCCCACACTGACCCTTCGGCTAGTTCACCGTCACCCATCAGTGTGTAGATGTTGGCTCCGGTAGTATCTATTTTCGCCCCCATTGCCATCCCCATTCCTATAGATAGTCCTTGCCCCAAACTACCAGTAGCGACATCTGCCCAGGGTGAACGCGGGGTAGGATGTCCTTCCAGTGGGCTATCAATTTTCCTGAGGTCCAAGAGGTCAGAGATAGGGAATGCTCCCGACTCAGCCCACGCAGCCCAGATAACTGGAACACCATGTCCCTTAGAGAGCACAAATCGATCATTGAGAATGTTTGAGGGGTTTTGTACATCGAAGCGCAAACTATGAAAGAACAAGGCTGAAACTAGATCAGCACAAGATAGGCAAGTGGAAGGGTGTCCTGATGCTGCTTCTGTAGTGCAAATGATGGAATGGCGGCGAAGTCGATCTGCCATAACTTCCAATGATTGAACTAGGCTCGGTGGATAGGTTGGTTGGTCACTCATTTGCACATATTAGTGATCAACCATGACCTACGTAAACAGGAAGTGAAAAAAAATAGTTTATTAGCTGGAATTAATTGTCGGATGAAGAGTTCCTAGGAAATCTGGATTTCCTAGGAGGAGCTTTCTCAAGTCAAGACAAGAGAGGATTCCACCGGGTACTACTCCAACAGTACTTCACCGTTCCAGTTCGAAATCTTCCCAGTGACATCGTTGTTTGATAGTCTCTCGAAAGTATGAGGATGATGAGATTTATCGCTTGGATAGGATTACTTGTTGGTTTTCTGCTGATTGATGTAGGGAGTTACATCTCGAGTAGTGGCTATGGACTTGCTATCCCAGATTGGCCGACTTCTAATGGTCAGATTATCCCGTCCAATCTAGTTGGAGGGATAGCTTTTGAATTTTCCCACCGTTTAGCTGCTTTATTGGCGCTTCTTTTGGTCCTACTTCTGGCGATAATGTTAAGGGGAAATCCTGACCGCAGGATTAGCCTACTTACCAGCCTAGCGGCTGTTACAGTTGTTTTGCAGACGGTTCTGGGAGGTATCGGTGTGCTAACCCAGTTCCCATGGATGTTAAAGATACTCCACTCATTTCTTGCCCAGGTGTTTGTAGGGTTGATGGCTGGGGTAATTTCTGTTCTGAGTACATCGCCAGAGTCTTCCCCAATAGTGGCAGATAATCAGGACTTACGTCGTCTCAGAGCCTTCTGCTCGATGTTGCTTTTGCAAATTGTTGCTGGGGCAGTGGTCCGCCACTCTGAAGTGGGGATTGTTTTTGGCCTTAGTTTGGCTTTACACATTCTTTTGGCGGTGGGTGTGGCAGTCACTGGTGTGATGGCTGGTAGGAAGATTGCAACCCAAAACCTGGGGTGTAACCGGGTCCTATCTTACACAATCCTTACAGGAGTTGTTCTGCAGGTGATATTGGGAATGCAGACAGTACTCAAGCACCCAGGATCAATAGAGGACAGGCAAGCGACTGTTGGATACATGTGGCATGCCATACCCCATGTTATTCTCGGAGCTCTTCTTCTGGCTTGCGGGGTGGCACTTTACGTGCGCATGACACAGGTGCGTGAAGCAACTGAATTGGTCTGACAGAAAGTGGCCTGAACTATCATGTCCCAGGCGCCCAGCAACCATTGTGGGTGCGATTAGTATACCCCCTCCCCCGTCCAGAGAAGCCTATCTAGTAATGTTCTTGTACTGAGAACACAAGATTTACAGGTAGACTAGTTTTCCCGAAGATAGCCTTAACCGCAGTCTCTTGTTTTACAATAATAGACAGGTCTCTAATTGAGTTTCGTTGCAAAACTCAGGCTAAGTCTGGATAATGAGGGTAGGTTTCTTGCCAGTTCGGGTGTTGTGCTATCGGGGAAATCCACTCGGACTTTATTTTTGCCTAGTTTGCTTAGGTGGGATAGAAGCTGGATAGATCCAGATGTTTTAACCGACCCCGCCCGAAGGTGCTGATTAAAATGAAAATTCTAAATGTCTCTTACGCATTGCCCGGTAAACGTGTGACAAATGATTCCCTTGTATCTGAGATCATCAGGAGAAGCCGGAAGCATTTTTCACTAGCAGATGTCGGTGAATTAGAGAAAAGATTGCGACGTTTCTTTCGCCTTTCTGGTTCCAAGATCCGCTACCACAGGGATGTCGGGGAAAAGGCTTGTGACATAGCGTATAAAGCCGGCAAGAAGGCTCTCGATGCGACAGCCATTGATCCAAAAGATATAGACCTTCTAATTTATGCAGGAGATGGTAGGGGCTGGATAGAGC
>CAYXBG010000134.1:2783-3952 GCA_964463145.1 uncultured Acidobacteriota bacterium | reverse complement strand
CCATTGATGTCTTGGTTCGATTCAACCAATATCTCTCCTGAGGTCTCATCTACAACCTCACTGAGGGATACAGCGGCGGCGAGGTCCTCGATTGCTACCTCAACTTCCGTCACTCCTGCCTTTTTGAACTTTGAGATGGAATTACGAGTTAGCTTCCGGCCTGCTGGGAGAATCACTTTTTTACCATTGGCGACATCATAGGTCAGCCGTCGACCTATCAAATTGTCGTCCACTTGCCACCACAGCTTTTTGTCGTGAATTTGGATTGTGGTGGAACGATAAAAACTACTCAGGATATCGGTATCGGAATTGAGTCCTAGAGCACGCAGAAAAGTGGATGCCAAAAATTTCCTTTTACGATCGATCCGAACATTTAAAAATCCCTTCTTGTCATACTCGAATTCGACCCAAGACCCTCTGTAGGGAATAATTTTTGCAAGATAATAATTCTTGTCAGGATTGGCCTCATAGAAAACACCTGGGGAGCGATGCAACTGGCTTACAATGACCCTCTCAGTCCCATTGATGATGAAAATTCCGTTCTCCGTCATAGCAGGAATGTCCCCGAAATAAACTTCCTGTTCTTTGATATCTCGGATTGTTTTGACTTCCGTTTTGGGATCAGCATCCCAAATGACCAGACGAATCTTCACTCTGAGAGGAACTGCGTAGGTCATACCTCTCTCTTTACACTCATCGATACCGTATTTCCCCTCCCATTCTCCGATGGAATATTCTACAAACTCCAGTGAGGACGTTCCTCGAAAGTCGGTGATCGGAAAAATAGATGTAAAAACCCCTTGCAAACCACGATCGCTTCGCTCAGATGGACCCTTGTCATTTTGCAAGAATCGAGCATAGGACTGCTTCTGCACCTCTAAGAGGTTAGGTATAGGGAATACGGATGGTATTTTTGCGAAATCAACCCGTTCCCGATGGACATTCTTTATTGAATCGGACATTGACGTAAGCTCTCCTCACATTGGTAGTTGCAATGACCCAAACGAACACCGCCCAGAGAGACACTCCGACCGGCGACCTCAAAAGTAGACAAAGGAAAGACGAAACCCTTAAAACAAGCAAGACCTCCGGTCGATTCCACGCCTCTGCCGGAAGCCAAATTTAACGTAGGCACGAGCCCCTCCACCCAGGATCCACAAAAAGATGCG
>CAYXBG010000134.1:0-2773 GCA_964463145.1 uncultured Acidobacteriota bacterium | reverse complement strand
TGCGGCAGCATTCTTGGCACACTGGGGGACAAGGACGCTTTCGACTGAACGCCCTACCCTAGCATACTGGTCTTCTTCTAGTCTCAAAAAGATCCCCAAAGAAACCTTATTTGATTTCAACCGTAGCGCCAGCTTCTTCGAACTTGCCCTTGATTTCCTCTGCCTCTTCCTTCGTCAGACCCTCTTTGATCTCCTTCGGGGCAGCCTCCACAAGGTCTTTCGCGTCCTTCAATCCGAGACTAGTCACTTCTCGAACTGCTTTAATGACATTGATCTTCTTGTCACCAAAGGAAGACAGAACTACAGAAAACTCTGTTTGAGCTTCTGACTTATCGCCTCCGTCACCAGCAGCACCTGGAGCACCTGCCACCGCCACAGGAGCCGCAGCTGCCGCTGTGATACCAAATTTTTCTTCCATATCCTTGACTAGTTCGTTCACCTCTAAAATCGAGGCTTTCTCTATCCAGCCCAGAACATCCTCTCGAGAGATACTCACTTTTTACCCTCCAAAAAAAGCCGTCAGGCTTATCCTTCCTTGCTCTCCCCGACCTGCTTCAGAATGGAAGCAAGGCTCCGGAGAGGAGATTGAAGAGCCCCCGCGAATTGGCTTAGGGGCGCATTTAACTGTGACAAAAACTTGGTCAGCAACTCAGCACGACCGGGAAGGCCAGCCAAGTTCACCACCTCTCCGGCGGTGAGTACTTGCTGATCCACTACAGCCGCCTTAAAGGACATCCCAGGACGATTCTTCAAGAAATCTCTCAGAGATTTCGCCAATCCCACTGGATCTTCCTGGGTAAAAGCAACTGCGGTTGGCCCGTTGAAATGACTCTCCAGTTGTGACAGCGTAGTGTCTGCTGCCGCTCGCAGAGCCAAGGTATTTTTCACCACTCGATAGCCGTCAGCAGCAGGAAGAGAGCGTCGCAGTTCCACATCTTCTGCGACACTAAGACCAGTGAAGTCAATTAGCATAATTGCACTGCTCTCCGTAAATACTTTCCGGAGCTGATCCACAACTTCTTGCTTTTGGGTTCTATCCATCTTTTTTCAACTAGCTCCCCTAGCCAGGAAGCTCAGTCTCCAACTTGAGAAACGTCTAACCGGATCCCGGGACCCATCGTTGACGAAATAATAACTCCACGCAGGTAAATCCCTTTAGATGCCGAGGGTTTGGCGCGAACGACAGCATCAATCAGACTACTCGCATTGGCGACCAACTTCTCATCATCAAATGATGTTTTCCCAAATGGTGCATGTATGATGCCGTTCTTATCTACCCGAAACTCGACTTTACCTGCCATAATTTCTCGTACTGCCTTCCCTACTTCGAAGGTGACCGTACCCGTCTTGGGATTAGGCATCAACCCTCGAGGACCAAGTACTCTTCCTAAGCCTCCAACAGATTTCATCATATCGGGACTAGTTACAAGAGCATCAAAATCAAGCCAACCTTCTTTCACTTTGTCAACAAGATCTGCTCCCCCTACAAATTCAGCACCAGCTTCTTCCGCTTCTTTAATCTTCTCACCAGACGTGATCACACATACCCGCACCTTCTTGCCCAATCCATGAGGTAATACAACTGTTCCTCGGACCATTTGATCGGCGTGCTTTGGGTCGACACCAAGTCTCAGAGAAATCTCAGCAGTCTCATCGAATGCGGCAAACTTCACCTGCTGCATCAAACCTACAGCCTCATCCAGGCGATAGCTTCCACCATCCACCTTCTGTTTCGCTTCACGGTATTTTTTTCCTGACATACTAGTTCTCAAATTTCGATTTAGTCACTAACTTCAAGTCCCATACTACGAGCTGTACCAAGAATAATCAGCTTTGCTGCTTCAATGTCATTAGCACTTAAGTCCGGCATCTTCTGGCGTGCTATCTCCTCTACTTGGCCGATATTGACGGTTGCCACCTTGTCTCGATTTGGGACAGCCGACCCTTTTGCAATTCCTGCTGCCCGCTTGAGTAATACGGCGGCGGGAGGCGTCTTCGTGATAAAGCTGTAGCTTCTATCCTGGTATACAGTAATGACTACAGGAATAATAAGTCCCTCTTGGCCCTGTGTTTTCGCGTTGTAGGCCTTACAGAAGTCCATAATGTTGAGACCGTGCTGGCCCAGCGCAGGGCCCACAGGTGGAGCAGGGGTGGCTTTACCCGCAGGGATTTGAAGCTTAATAATTCCGACGACTTTCCTTGCCATGCTATGCCTTCTCCACTTGAATAAACTCGAGCTCGACCGGAGTTGACCTGCCGAAAATCGTCACCATTACTTTCACCGTGCTGCGCTCAAGATTAACCTCTTCAACCAAGCCGGAAAAATTCGAAAAAGGGCCATCGATAATTTTGACCATCTCTCCTTGCCCGTAGACGAACTTCGGCTTCGGCTTCTCGTCGCTGGTCGAGACCCGGTGCACAACTTGATCCACCTCTTCAGGTGTAAGAGGTGTCGGTTTACTGCCTTGCCCCACAAAACCAGTCACCTTTGGTGTGTTTTTAACAAGGTGCCAAGTCTCATCAGTCAGCTCCATCTCAAGGAGAATGTACCCTGGGAAAAAGAGCTTCGAGGAGACCACCTTCTTCCCCCCCTTCATCTCTACGACATCTTCTGTCGGAATCAAAATCTGGCCAATCTTCTCCTGC
Source organism: uncultured Acidobacteriota bacterium (assembly GCA_964463145.1). Classification (GTDB taxonomy): domain Bacteria; phylum Acidobacteriota; class UBA6911; order RPQK01; family CBDAPI01; genus CAYXBG01. Next base: position 127 of record CAYXBG010000134.1, on the reverse strand, counting down.
AAACTGTAAGCCTGCACCCGATTCATCAACCCTTCTGCGACCTTACTTTCGAAGCCCGAATATGTATGAATGATGTACCACTGCTTCACAGAAGCCCCATCCTCACTTGCCGTTTGATTCATTTCAT
>CAYXBG010000133.1:0-3953 GCA_964463145.1 uncultured Acidobacteriota bacterium | reverse complement strand
GTAGGGATCGGTCCATTTTTCTGTGGTTAGAAGTCCGTTGGCTTCAAATCCTCTAGCCTCTTGAAATCTTCGTATATCGCCTAAATGAAATCTGCGATGGCCGCCGAGGGTTCTTTGACAATCTAGCTCGCCTGCTTCAGTCCATCTCTTGACCGTTGACTCGCTGATGTTCCACATCTGAGCAACTTCACGAGTCGAATAAGTTCGGTACATAGAAACTTTGAGCAATCGGCCTGATTTTAAGACAGGATTTGCATCATAGAGATCTTGAAGGTAGGTTGTCAAACAGCACTGCAGAAGATCGGAGAAGGCGATTGCAGAAATTGGAGACGAGAGTCGACTAGATATCTTAGATGGAGTTGAAATGAAATTTACAGAATTGAACAGTATTTATTTTGCACGATATCGGCACATTCGTCTGATAGCCGTATTCGTGATGCTTGTAGGGACCACTGTTTCCAGTATCGGTGAGGGATTGCCAATAGACAAGATTTTGATCGATAAGGGATTTAAAGTAGAGGTTTATGCTGAAGGAATGCCTGATGCCCGAGCGATGACTCGTAGCCCTTCAGGTACTATTTATGTAGGGAGTCGGCGCAAGGGAAACTTTTACTCGGTAGTTGATGAAAACAGAGATTATAGGGCTGACGGAGTGCATCTGCTGGCTACCGGGATGAATATGCCGAGTGGAGTAGCGTTCCGAAATGGATCTCTCTACGTCGCTGAAGTGAATCGTGTTCTAAGATACGATAATGTCGATGAAAACCCGGAACGTCTTCCTGATCCGGTAATAATTAACGACTCTTTTCCGACTGACACCCACCATGGATGGAAGTTCATCGATTTCGGTCCCGATGGGAAGTTATATGTACCGATTGGCGCACCTTGCAATATTTGCCTCAAAGAGGATCCTCGCTACGCCTCTATTATGAGGATGAATCCAGATGGTACAGGGTTAGAGCTGTTTGCCTCGGGAGTTAGAAATACGGTGGGGTTTGATTGGCATCCAGTTACCGGTGAGCTATGGTTCACTGACAACGGAGCCGATAAGCTCGGCGACAATATTCCTCCTGATGAACTGAACCGGGCACCTGTGAAGGATTTACATTTCGGATATCCTTATTGTCATGGAGGATATATTCCCGATCCTGAATATGGAGAACAGCGTTCCTGTGATGAGCTCGAACCTCCAGCCCTGAATTTAGCACCCCATATAGCAGCCCTGAGTGCTGAATTTTATACGGGATCCATGTTTCCATCGGAATACAAAAACCAACTTTTTATTGCCGAGCACGGATCTTGGAACCGAAGGAGGAAGCTAGGATATAGGGTCATGGTTATTCGAATGGGGAGCAATGGAAATCCGGTAAACTATGAGGTGTTTGCAGAAGGATGGCTCCAGGGAGAAGAAGCTTGGGGGCGACCGGTCGATCTTCTTCAATTACCAGATGGATCCTTACTATTATCTGATGACCGGGCGGGAGCGATCTACCGATTTACTTACGATGCACCGGAGACGGTAAATGAGGAAAAGAATTAACGTTTATAGACCCAAAACATCCTCCGGTGAGTCCTCGGTTTTTCATAGGTTTATTTCAGGATCCTAACAGAGAGATCTTGTAGTTGAGCGGAATCAACAGCTGAAGGTGCTCCGCCCATCAAATCCTGTGCCTTGGTTGTTTTAGGGAATGCTATAACGTCACGGATCGATGTCTCGCCGGAAAGTAGCATGAGGATTCGGTCTAATCCAAGGGCGATTCCTCCGTGGGGGGGAGCCCCATATTTGAGGGCGTCGAGGAGAAATCCAAAACGTTGTTCTGCTTCTTGTGCTGGGATGCCGAGTGCAGAGAACACTTGCTGTTGTATCTCTCGGGTATGGATTCGAATTGAGCCTCCACCAATCTCTAATCCATTGAGGACGATGTCGTAGGCTTTTGCTTTCACTTTTCCAGGTTGTGATTCTAACAGTTCCATCGTGTCATTAGTTGGTGCTGTGAAGGGATGGTGGATAGAGAGAAAACGTTCCTGATGGGCGTCCCATTCTAATAGAGGAAAATCGTTAATCCATAGGAAGTTGAAGAGATTCGGAGGAATTAAGTCCCATGTTTTACCCAAATGCAGTCGCAAAGTGGATAAACTATTAGCCACCAGTGAGTCTTGACCGGCTACGATGAGAAGGATGTCTCCAACTCGGAGCTCAGCCTGTTCACAGGCCTGCTCGATCTCACTTTCTGAGACCGTTTTGGGTAGCGAGGATTTATGCCCCTCAGAGGTTTTCCGGATCCATGTCAATGCCGTTGCACCACAGCTTTTGACGATTTCTGTGAGTTCATCGACTTGACGTCGGGATAAGGCTGCCCCCCCTGGGAGAACAATGCCTTTGATGTCCCCGTCGTCATCCAAAATGGATCGGAATACGGGAAATGAGGATTCAGCAAACGCCGATTGCATGTCTTTTAATTCCATTCCGAAACGAGTGTCGGGGCGGTCAGTTCCGTACCGACTCATCGCTTCGTCGTAAGTCATTTTCTGGATAGGATAGGGGACAGGGATATCTTTTACGGCGTAGATCTCTTCTAACAGGCCGTGTGTCATCTTGTAGATATCCTCCTCCCGAACGAAAGACATCTCAATATCGATCTGAGTGAACTCAGGCTGACGATCAGCTCGGAGATCTTCATCTCTAAAGCACCGAACGACCTGAAAGTATTTGTCGAAACCAGACACCATAAGGAGTTGTTTGAAAATTTGCGGGGACTGAGGGAGGGCGTAGAATTGTCCTGGATGAATCCGGCTGGGAACCAGATAATCACGAGCTCCTTCAGGAGTAGACTTTGTAAGGAAAGGGGTTTCGATTTCTAAAAAACCATGGGTGTCCAGATGCCTTCGAATGGCCATAGTTGCATGATGACGCAATCTTAGGTTGTGTTGGAGTTGAGGTCGCCTAAGATCGAGATAACGGTAACGTAACCGGTTGTCTTCTCCGGTGTCTGTATCTCCACTGATCTGAAAGGGAGGGGTTTCTGCGGTAGAAAGTATCTGCACCACGTGGGCGTGGATCTCGATGTCACCCGTTGAGATTTCAGGATTAACGGTTTGCTCGTCTCTTGCTACCACTTCACCCTGGATTGCTAGGACGAATTCGCTTCGTACAGATTTTCCAGTCTCATGGGCATCAAGCTGCTCTGGGTTGATAACGACTTGGACGATTCCTTCCCGGTCACGAAGATCAACGAAGATAAGCCCACCAAGGTCACGGCGCCTATCTACCCAGCCCATGATTGTTACCGGTCGATCAACATCTGCAGTTGTTAGCATTCCGCAGTAGTGTGTCCGTTCCAAGTCTCTAGATGGTCCGACTCGGTTCATAGAATTATCCTCGCTTTATGAAATCAGTCCTAGCAATGTTTCACCCGTTTTCGATATTTCTACTGGGATTTCCTTTCCATCTCTCATTCGCCGCAACACTAGACGGCCGGAAGTAATCTCAGTCTCTCCGATTACACAGGTTACGGCACTGCCCAATCTATCCGACAGTTTCATCTGAGATTTCAGAGATCGTCCTTCATAGTCGACGAGAACATGAATTCCCTGATCCCGGAGTTCTGCAGCCAGTTTGACACAGTACCTAAGTGCCTCGTCATCTAGGTGAGCCAGAAATATTTGCGGTTTGGGTGAAGTGTATTCAGTTTTCAGATTGTCTCGTCCTGAGAGTAGTAAGACCAATCGTTCTAAGCCCAGTGCAAAACCGTAGCCCGGAGCTCTGGGACCGCCCAGTAGTTCTGATAGCCCATCATATCGGCCACCTCCTAGGATGGCGTTTTGGGTAGGCCCAAGTTGATCGGTGATTATTTCGAATGTGGTCCTTACATAATAGTCTAGTCCCCTTACTAGAGTTTCATCTAAGTGATAATTGATTTTGTATTCATCTAGCCAGCTAAGAAGCTTTCGGT
>CAYXBG010000132.1:0-3964 GCA_964463145.1 uncultured Acidobacteriota bacterium | reverse complement strand
AAACCAGAAGATCCTTCTTGCCTTCGCGCATCTCCGCCGAGGCCTAAGTAGAGATCTATTCGATTTGCCAAGAGAAGTCTTTTCACAGCTAAGATGTTCCCTTTATTACCTGTTATCATTCGCCGAGCTGCCAAAACAGTAAGTACGTCTCCCATCCCATCTGAGAATCTCGCTGTAGCTTGATCTAGGGAGGCCCTGGCCTGGGCTCCTACATTTCGAAGTTGCTCTAGACGGTCCAGGAGAGCGACCTCTGACGCAAGAGCACTCTCTACCTCTTCTAGGGCCTTCAGTACTGTCCCTGCAAACACCTCAGCGGCCTCAACTGCCTGGGCACGAGAAAGATCAACCCCCATCCTTAGACGTCCTGCCTGGAAAACAGGCTGGAGAATCCCTCCGGCTAGACTCCAGGCCGAAAAATTCCCATTTAGCAAATCTAGTAATTTAGTACTTGATGTTCCTGCAGAAGTCGTCAGATTAAGTTGAGGAAGTAAAGCGGCATTGGATTGCAATATCTGAGCATCTGCGGCTAATAGCCTCGCCTCAGCTGCCCTCACATCTGGTCTACGAGCTAACACTTCAGATGGGACGCCAGCGGGTACTGGACCAGGAAGAGAAGGCAAGTGAGGGGATATGGCTATTTCACCGGCAGGATACCTGCTCAACAGGATCTCTAGCTGTCTTTTAGAGCGTTCCAACTGCTCGCTATGCTGATGAACTAAGACCCGAGAATTGTCTAAATCGGTTAACGCTGACCGCAACTCTAAAGCCGACCGGACTCCTGCCTTGAAACGGTTACGTAATAATTCTGCCGATTGCTCATAGCTTGCGACCACTTGCTTGGCTAATTCCAATTGCCCCTTTAATTCAACAGTTGCAAACCAGATTTTAGCTGTTTGGGCAGCTAGAGAGAGCTGCAAGGATCTATGCATGGCATCCTGCTCCTCGAGTTGGGCCAAAGACATCAACTCTCCCGCTTTCAGACGGCCCCAAATGTCTACTTCCCAGCTCACATTCAAAGAAAGCCCCAAGGATGTAAACGTCCTACTCAGAACACCGCCTTCGGCTCCTGGAATTGGCAAGCCTATGAAATTCTGCTTGCGCCTGTCTCCACTCAACCCTCCTGTTAGACTGGGTTTCAGATCTGTCCCAGCAATTCGAGATTGAATCATTGCGGCATTTACTCTAGCTGCTGCCGACTTGAGATCATGGTTCTCTAGAAGGCATGCTTCGATTATTTCCGTAAGAGAAGCGTCGTTGAACTGCACCCACCAACGGTCTGGGACTGGACCAGGAAGAGTTCTTCCTGCTTTCCATTCGCTCGCAAGCTCTACGCCAGAGTCATACTGAACTGGAAGGTTAACTTTTCTGCAACCACACTGAAGGGCGAGAAGAAGTAGAAAACCTACACGTATACAAGATTCTATCCCGTGAAATCTCATGCACCCTCATCCCCTCGAGCATAGAAACCGCCAGCGAGAAAGGTGACCATTTTTTGGATAGTTTCTTCAGGATCACCTACATCACATTTACCTTGGCTTAAAAAATTCAATCGAGGTGCAGCCGACATGGTATGGGCCATTGTTCCAATCATGAAGATGACTCTCCAGAAAAAGTCCTCTTCAGAAAGATTAGGAACGTGTACTCGAAAAGCCGGAAGGAACACAGCAGCCAGTTCCTTGAATTGGGGCATAATAAGTTCTTCCCAATAATGTCCGGGCTCTGTAAAAGCCCTTCCCATTAACTGCATAAACTGACGTTCCCCCCGACCGGAACGCAGCCCTAGGCGAAGAGGCGGCCCTATGAATGCCTCTATAACTTGGTTCAAACTAGGCCCCCCTGCATTGGAATTCTGCTCGTACTCTTCCAAGCGATCTAAACGGGCCTTATTGAGAGGATTAAGACGTCTGGTAAATATTTCCAAGACCACATGATCTTTTGATCCAAAATGGTAATGGAGCGCCGCTAAGTTAACTCCGGCGGTCTTGGTAATCTGACGGATAGATGTCGCTGAGAATCCCTGCTTCGCAAACAACTTCTCTGCGGTATCCAAGATTTTCTCTTTAGTGTTTCGCATCTTATACGTACTCTAGTAATAAGTATAATATAAAACAAACGTTTGTTTATTTTATATTTACGGAGATATGGTCGTCAATATACGCACCCATCAGATCATCCTTGACTTGAAATTATCTATGGTGAGATCTTTACTCTTCCGGCACTAACAGCCCTTAACGATACAGATAGAAGTACCTTTGAAAAAAAACTTACCAATCTTCCTCCTCAGCTTAAGCATTCTTGGCGCTTGCATTCTCCCAGGTGGAATCAAGCCTCTGCGTAAACCTTTCAGCCTAGATGAACGATCACCTTGGAATACTTCTAAAATAATGGGAACACCAGGCCCACCGGATACTTACCGAACGGAAATAGCCTTCAAAAACCTATCCTTTTCTGAACCCCTCGAATTCGCAAGCATCGCTGGCACAAACAAACTCTTAGTAGCCGAGAGATACGGCAAACTATTCACCTTCTCAGACAATCCTGTGAAGGCGACCCCCGAACTCCTCATAGATCTCAAAAGAATAGTCTATGGCGCAGCTGTGCACCCCAATTTCCTGGAGAATAGGTATATTTTCGTAACTTCCATCGTGGATGAAACTGAAGGAGCTCCAACGGGAACCCGAGTCTCGCGCTTTAAAGTCAGTAATAGCCATCCCTTGCGCGCTGATATCCAATCAGAAACCGTATTAATCGAATGGCCCTCTGGAGGTCATAACGGAGGCTGTTTGCGTTTTGGTCCAGATGGGTATCTTTATATTGCCACTGGAGACGGGAGCGGCATTGCCGATCAGTTCCATACTGGGCAAGATCTAAGCGATTTACTCGCTTCTCTTCTACGCATCGATGTCGATCAGAAAGAGCCTGGACTAGCTTACGCCATACCCAAGGATAACCCTTTTATAGACACTCCCGGAGCCCGACCTGAGATTTGGGCATATGGCCTGCGTCAAGTCTGGAAATACAGCTGGGATGAAAATGGAAATCTGTGGGCAGGAGACGTGGGGCAGGATTTATGGGAAGAAATTAATCTAGTCACAAGAGGAGGGAATTACGGTTGGAGCCTCCATGAGGGAGCCCATCCATTCCACCCAGAACGGGACTTAGGCCCGACACAGCCCCTTCCTGCCATCATTGAATTACCTCACTCAGAATTTCGATCTATCACGGGCGGTTATGTATACAACGGATCAGAACTACCCGAACTGAAAGGTGCCTACATATATGGGGATTATGATACTGGGCAAATTTGGGCAATGCGATACGACGGACAAAAGGTTCTCGAGAATTTCAAACTTGCTGATACGGAGTTGAGAATTATTGCATTCGGAGTTGATAGCAATAAACGATTCTATATTCTCGATTTCATGGGGAGGATTCATCGACTCGTAAAGGCAGCAGCAGCAGGTCAACATTACCCCGAATTCCCGCTAAAACTCAGTGAAACTGGCCTATTCTACTCCACCGAAAATCATATACCAGCTGAAGGGCTGATCCCGTATTCTGTAAATTCACCCTTATGGTCCGATGGCGCCCGAAAAGAACGCTTCCTAGCCTTGCCCGGGAAAAGCCAAATCGGGTTTGAAAAAGTTGTTTACCCCCAACCAGCTCCCGGCGCACCTTTTGGATGGCTTTTCCCCTCAGGCACCGTACTTGTTAAAACTTTCTCCTTAGAGATGGAGAAGGGTAATCCTGACACTGAGCGAAGACTCGAGACACGCCTATTACACTTAAAGTCTATGCCCGGAACAGATGAGATAGGTGCACAGTACTGGCGAGGATACACATACCTTTGGAATGATCAACAAACAGATGCCAATCTCATTGCCCCAGAAGGACTTGACCGAACATATAGAATAGTCGATTCCAGCACGCCGGACGGATTCCGCTATCAGGCATGGAGATATCC
>CAYXBG010000131.1:0-3996 GCA_964463145.1 uncultured Acidobacteriota bacterium | reverse complement strand
ATACTTTATGTGGATTTGTGTGTGACTGAAGCTATATGGATTGCTCACGTCGTAATGACTACACAGAATGATCCTGATTAAGTCTCTTGCTGTGGAGACGACTGATCGACAAACCGACTTGATAGACCCTTCATCAGCCTCAGCCCATTCAGTACAAGAACGCTTCCACCAATCGCTACAGCAAGTGGGGCTCCCAAGAATAAGGCGATACTTCCGGTATAGAATCCTGATGAACCCGAAGCTCCGATACTAAAAGCCCGGAAACTCAACACTCGCCCTCTCATTTCATCTGGAACCGTAGTCTGCAGCAAAGTATCCATAGTTGTTTCCGCTGCTCCAGCCGATAGCCCAACGAGTCCCATCAGAAACAAAGAGACAATCAACCACGGAGAAACGGAAAATAATATTAGCGATACCCCAAAACCGACATATCCTGCGACCAAGAGTACTGCTTTGTTGTTAATTTCCCGAATATTCGAAATCACTAACGTGGATATCAGAATGCCTGCACTGACCGCAGAAAACATATACCCCACACCCGCCGGTCCCGCATTTAACACGTCTCGTGCCATTACAGGAAGCATTGCTTCGACCCCCCATCCAAAGAAATCTCCCAGGAAGACGGTCAGGACTAAGGCTCGTACAGAGTTTGTGGTAAATACGTAGCGTATCCCTTGCGTAAAATCCTGAAGGGGCGAACTATTCGTATCTTTGGCTACCTGCAGGTCTTTCAACTTAATCAGCGTTATCGGACCAAGGGCCCACGCAATCCCCATCGTGACATATGCCCAGCCTATGTCAGTTGTCTGTACGACCAAACCAGCGAATGTGGGTATGATAATCCCCACCGTACTCATACCAACAAAGTTAATAGCTGTGGCCTTAAGCAACTCTCGCCTTTCGACAACGTCCAATACTATAGCAAACCTTGAAGGAAGTTTTACCGCACCTGCTGACCCTCGGAAAAAAGCTATAGCCAACAAATGCCATAGCTCTATCAAATCAGTAAAAATCAAGATCGCTGTCGTAAAAGCGACAATCGCTTGCACAGTCATGCTGATTGTCAGAACCAATCTCCTGTTAACCCGATCTGACAAAACACCCGCAAGTAGCCCGAAGGCCATAAGGGCCAATCCATTCATCGCAGAGGTGACTCCAACCCAAAAAGGCGAGTCCGTTAGCATGAGAGCCAACCATCCTTGTACGGTAAAATACACCATCAGCCCGGCTTCATCGCATAAGGTCATGAGCCACACAAATCGGAATCGTCGATTGTGAAACAGCATCAGCATACTTTCGTATCTCTCCGTAGATCCATGAATTCCCTGAGCATTCTGTTCATACCCATGCCATCGAATACTCTGTAATGCGACGCCATAGCAAACTGCCACTGTAAAAGCAAGAGAAACTCCCCCTCGCAATCGTAGGGAGAGTTCCTCTCAGTTACCAATACTCCTATTTACGGAACCTAAGGACGAGGGCCAAACCGGTTCGATCCCTGATCGCTTGGTTGCGCCGCCCAGTACCACAGTAGTACCGTCACTACAAGACCAGGAATAACTACTACCCAGCCCAACCATCCCAACTGCCACCAACCTGTCCTGTTAATATCGTGAAGCCTCCTCGCTCCTACGGCGAGCGACGGAACTATCAAAACCAAGCTAGTGATCAGTTCTAATATGCCGCCAATACCCAAGGTCTGATCCACAATCGTTGCGGTTATGCTTACACCAAAATTAAAAAGTAAAAACCACCAGTATTCCGCTCTGGTTGATCTCCCCTTAAAATCGCTCCATCGCTGAAATCCAAGCTGGATCGCTTCGGTGAAACCAACCGGACCCACACGCGGATCTACGGCGTTCTCCTCACTTTGTATAACCCCGCAATTACCGCAGAATACGGCTCCTGCTTCGTTTTCGGCACCACAGTTTCTACAATTCATTATCAAACTTCTCTCTGTAATAGATCTATTCAGAGACGCGGTTATTTCCTGCCTGCTACCCTGTCCCCTACTTCTTTATCAATGCCGTTCGGCCAAGCCCTCTTAAGCTTGTCTTGTACACTGACTCTGAGCTTGCCAAGTCCTTCGGTTTCTATTTCAACAGAATCCCCGTCCTGAACTGCTCCCAACCCTTGGTGATTCGTACCACAAATGACAAGATCTCCAGGCTCCAACCTCACTATAGAGGAGGCCCATTCGATAATACGCGGTATTTTATGCCCCATATCACTGGTGTTATAGTCCTGTCGCAATTGATTATTAACCCAGAGTTTCACTTGCAGGTTATGGTGATCTTCAATCTCATCAGCAGTCACGAGGTAGGGACCCATTGGGCCAAAAGTATCCCACGACTTACCCCAATAAAAACTTACGCCACCTAATCCGCGGGCAGAAACATCAATGAAATTCACATACCCAAAAATATACTGATCTGCCTGATCAGCAGGCACATTTTCCGCTACCTTCCCTATAACAATCCCAAGTTCCGCTTCATGATGGAAAATCGTCGCTGGAGAAGGAGGTATAACGACCGTGTCTCCATTCCCAATCACTGATTCAGGTGACTTGAAGAATGCGTTAATCGGCCTTGGTTCCTTGAGCGCACCATCCTCTAGGTAGTTAGCAGCCATAGCCACTATCTGCCCGGGCCTCGGAAGCGGAGCATGCAAATTGGCATCCCTGATAGGGATGCCTGTAGCAGATTCTGCCTCGAGAAGAAATCTTGCGCGATACCGAGAGTCAAATTCACTAATGACTGTGTTGATTAAATCCTGTGGGGTAGGAGCGTTAATTTCTCCGACAAGCCCACTCAAATCCACAACAGTGTTGTCTTTGATCAACCCTAACTTGTTGTCACCAAAAAATACTAGTTTCATTGCATTTACCCTTTCCTGAAATCTTACAGACTATCGGCCTGCAATCCTATCAGCGACAGAACGATCCACACCACGTGGCCATTCTCTCTTGAGATTTTCATTGACGTTGAGATGAATCCGTCCAAGTCCACCAATCTCCATTTCGATCTGATCACCGTCCTGAAGGGCTCCCAGACCTTGGTGGTTTGTGCCGAGGAACAGGACATCTCCTGGATTTAAAGTTGCTATTGATGTTGCCCATTCAATCGTCTCTGGGATTTTGTGCCCCATATCACTCGTACTATAATCCTGGCGAATATCCCCATTGACCCACAACTGTATGTGCAAATCCTGAGGATCAGGAACCTCGTCAGCAGTGACCAGGTAGGGCCCTATTGGTGCGAATGAATGCCATGATTTACCCATGAAGAACGCATCCATTCCCTCTGGTCCAAGGCCTCGTGCAGAGACATCGATCACATTCATGTATCCGAAAATATAATCATACGCGTCTTCTGCTTTGACTTTTGAAGCCTTTTTCCCAATCACCAAACCTGCTTCAGCTTCGTGGTGAAAAATCGTGACAGGTGCTGGCGGCAGGACAACCGTATCGTGATCCCCAATAACCGCATTCCTATTCTTCAAAAATCCATTAATTGGGCGTGGCTCGGCAAGGGTGCCGTTTTCCAGATAATTACCCGCCATGCAAAGGATTTTCCCAGGCTTTGGCAGAGGTGCTCGAAGTCGAACGGAGTTTATTGGCACACCGTTTCCAGCTGATACAGCAGCCTCTATACCTGCGCGGTAGTCATCAAATCTCTCAATCAACCTTGAGATCAGATCACCAGGCCCAACCCGTGGTATGTCCTTAACCACTTCAGATATATCAACCACCTGCTCGCCATCGACCACTCCCAGACTAAATTCGTTAAAAAACACCAATTTCATAATTCACTCCTGTGTAATTGACGATTTCTTCGTACCACTATAAACCTACTCGCTACAGGTTACAACGCATTAGCTCATTCAGAAGAATAGGTGATTTTGCAATCACCGTTCGACGCATCAGAGACAACGAATTTCAGTACCTCTGGTTCCTCTTGGACCAGTTCCATTTCACAGCTTCTGCATGGGGCTTGA
>CAYXBG010000130.1:0-4000 GCA_964463145.1 uncultured Acidobacteriota bacterium | reverse complement strand
TCCGGAATGAGATTCTGAGCATTTTGAATGGCCACTATAGTCGCCTCGAAAGGAAGGATTCTTCCGTCCAGGAATCTGAGTTCTTCGAAGCGTAGCCCTATCTGGGCTCGTCCACGAACTCTGCCAGCTCTTTTGAGGTGGCTGATTTTCCCCTTGATGTGTGTTCCTCTCGGAATTAATAGCTGCTTTAGGAAAGTCACTTCTCGAGCGACCCTAGCTCTGAAAACATCACCTTGCCGGTTTAATCGGGTGCTCAATCTATCGAGAAGTTCTATATGGAGATCAGTGCCAGTAGGTAGAGTTTGAATGATTTCAGTTGAGGGGGTAGGTTTTCTGTGATTTTCATCGGTAGCACCTTGAGGCATTGCTTTTCTAGGGGAATTGACCGTCCTCTTCGAGGTGAGGTTGTAGCCTTGCTTATAACCATCTTCAAAACCACGCCTGTACCCTACTAAGAAGATTTCTTTGTCATGTACGTGTGGGTCAAAGCCACGAAGTCCGGATTGATACTCCTTGTGTTTGAGTAAATCAGGTGTTCGATTCTGCTGTTTTTCTTCGACTCCAATGTTCGCTCCATCCTGATAGCCGTAATCGTAGGCATCGCGGTAGGTTGCTACTGCATTTCGGAATCTGTCTTGTCCGAGAGAAGAGGCTATAAGAGAAGCCAAGACGGGTATTATTAGAAAACTGAAGGGAGATAATCCGATGGGGTTAGATAGTTTCATTTCAGAGATTTTTTGCCGGGGAAAAGTACTCGCCTATGTATTTCTTTCCATTTCAAAATGAACTTAGGTTCCCCAGAACCTATATCGATTAATTGTTTGCCAGTTGATTGTAGCTCTCCCTGAGGATCTCTGAATTGGAAATAGGCGTAGTTGTAAGTGTAGGTCCCTTTTTTGGAGAAATTTACAGGGTTTTGAAAGGTTCCTAGCAAATGTCCGTCTCGATTGTATATTGAAATGCCTTTTAGACTTTCTTCCGGCGCTATTCGGATCAGGTTGGTTATTGCCGGGAAATAACTGTCCTGTTGGGATGGCTTGAATATTTCTTCAAACTTGAGCACACAATCTTGGCCTTCGAGAGCTTCTGATACGGCCGACAACGTTTTGTTTACTTTGCCCCACTTAGCGACTTTAGGTTTTCCGGTTGCTTTCACTCGCACAGGAAGATTAAGCCCTTCGAGTACGCAAGCTGCTTGGCTTTCGTAAATACCGCCAACCGTAAGGGAAAAAAACAGGAGGAGTTTTTTCATTTACGTTCCTTATTAGAGCTCATTATCTTCGGATAGGTTCAATTCCAGGATCTGTTTTGTCTCGTGACGTTGCGTGATTGCAATATCTGTTCATAGGATACCATTTGAGACAGAAAGAGCTTCTGCTACTCATGCTGGGAAGGATTTGTGAATGTAAGCCAAGCAAAACCGTACTCACGTGCAGATCCTACAAATAGCTCCTGATCTTCGACAGACATCAGTTCTAGTCCTCTTTTAACTGATTTTTCCACGAATTTTCGATTTGCTTTATGAGGTCGTTCCTTAAAGACCACATATTCAGCCAGAGCAAGAACTGATTGCTTTGATGGTAATGCTAGGAAAGGGGCTACTTCTAACCAAACCACATTATCAGGTATACCGCGGTAGGAAGCAGCGTAACGTAAGGCCAAGGCTCCGTGGAGTGCACTATGGTGTAAGGGTAGATTGTTCTCCGGGGGGGTCCCTTGAAAAAGTCGTAGATGTTTTTTGTAAGTTTTAATTAAAGAATCCCTGATCCCCTGCGCCCCAAATAAAGCCATTTCTTGCCGCCTGATGGTTTTAAGATTAACCGGTACTTTTCATTCCTGAAGCGATCCCATGGACTGTCAATCTGAGTAGGTCTAAGATCTTTGGCGATCGAGTCTTTCGCCACTCGCGAAGAAATCGTACTTGAATGAAATTCAATGGGTCTACATAAGGATTTCTTAGGGCGATAGATTCTCTTAAAACAGGATGCTGTTCTAGGAGAATCTTTTGACCGGTCACTTCCAGTATTTGGCTAGAAGTTTGATTATATTCTTCTCTGATACAGTCGAAAATTCGATTCCGTATAATCTCATCTTCGACGAGCTCACAATACAATTCCGCAATGTAAAGATCGGCCTTAGCTAGAGACATTTGAGCGTTGTCTATCAATGTTCGGAAATAAGGCCACTTTTCATACATTAGGGACAAAGTGGTTCGATCCGAAAAACCTGCAAGTGCAGATCCAAGGCCGAACCAGGCTGGTAATATAAAGCGGGACTGCGTCCATGAAAACACCCAAGGGATGGCTCTTAGATCCTTCAAGCCTTGGCCTGAAGGACGGCGAGACGGACGAGAACCGAGAGAAAGCTCAGAAACAATATCTATGGGCGTGGCTTGGAAAAAGAAGTTTGGAAAGTCAGGGTCTTTCCAAACTAGAGCTCTGTATTTCTTGAGCGATTGGTCGGCTAGTTCTGAGAGGGCATCGGTCCACTTAGTGCTGACAGTTTCTTGTCTTTTTTTCTGGATAGACGAAGCTAGTAATACTGAACTAGCCAGCTGTTCCAAATTGCGCAATGCGATAAGTGGGTTAGAGTACTTTGCATAAATTACTTCGCCCTGCTCGGTAATACGGATGCTCCCACCAATTGCGGAGGAAGGTTCCGCCATGATCGTCTCATAGCTCATGCCACCACCTCGGTCGATGGGGCCGCCTTTGCCATGGAAGAGGCGGATTTTGATACCGTGTTCGACTCCTTTTTGGACTAGAGCCTGTTGTGCACAAAAAAGCTCCCAACTGGCTGAAAGGTACCCTCCGTCTTTATTGGAGTCAGAGTAGCCAAGCATTATCTCCTGCACGTTATTTCTGTCACGTAAAAGGTTCCTATAAAAAGGATCTTTGAACCAGGATTCTAATATTTGAGGGCTTTTCCTCAAATCAGTTACGGTCTCAAAGAGCGGAACGAAATTTAATCGACTTTGGACCCCATCGGCTCTCTTCTTAACAAGGCCGGTTACTGAGGCGAAATAAATAGATTTCCAGAGATCTGCAGACGACTGCGTCATACTCAGGATGTATCTAGCGCATCCGATCTTTCCGTTCTTTTTTTGTATTTTGCGTATGGCTTCGAATTGCTTGATGACCTCGTGTTCTGGTTGTTCTTGGTAGCTAGGCATATCACCGCCTGGCAGTTTCCCTATATTTTTTTTAAGTAGAGCTATGAGTTTTCTATTATTGTCACCAGGCTTAGTAACTTTGAGGTTAAAAAGAGCTTCGGTGAGTTTGTTCGTATGATCTCGGAAGTCGAGTGTTGCGAGATGAAACCCAAAACTCTTGACCTGGTAGATAAGATCCTGCAAGGAGCCTTGAGCAGATCGTTCCGCTCCAGCAGATAGTAGGCTGGACTGTAAGGATTTTAAGCTGATGAGAAATTCTTCAGGATTGGTAAAGGCCCCTCGTTTCCCCTGGAGAGTTGATCTTAAACGGGTGTGAATCAACTGGAGATAACGACGATAAATTTCATGATGTTCGGGTTTAGGGGTATCAGATTCAATATCGCCCCAGGAATTTTCCCATTCTGAGACAGTGTTTTTTACTGCTTCATCAACGGGACTCAAAAGTTCTGAGTGTGTCAGTTGATGTCCCAGGATTTGGACTTGTTCCATGTAGTGTTTCAAGATCAGTAGACGTTGCTTGGATGCAACACTAAGGCTGGTAGATGGTTTCACCGAAGGGTTCCCGTCACGGTCGGCTCCGACCCAATTCCCAAAACTTAAGGTTGCAGGGGCCTCTTTAAAGGTGAGTTGAGCGAGGCGGCGGTGAAAAAGTGGCAGCACATCTATTATCGAATGCTTGAAAAAAAAGAGAGTCCTATCTATTTCCTCAGAGACGGTAGGTTTTCGAGAGCGGGCTTGTTGCGTAAGCCATAGAGTTTCGATATAACGGCGTAGTTCAGTTTCAATTCTATGACGCTCGATACTGGGCCTTGATTTAACAAGCCACTC
>CAYXBG010000129.1:0-4008 GCA_964463145.1 uncultured Acidobacteriota bacterium | reverse complement strand
TCTTCGGGGCGATGCACTTGTATCAAGGGGCTGACAGTGCGGTGACTGCCGGATTTCTAGGGCTGTTATTAGGATCTCTATACCTTTCGAGGCGCAGTCTTTTGGCCCCCATGATTGCTCATTCTACATTCAACATCATTATGGTCCTGGCTGTCTGGTTCTACCCTAGTTTAGTTACATCTTAGGAACTATGAGGCAACAGCTCGAGAGCACGCCGGGCTGCTTCTTGCTCGGCGGCCTTTTTAGTTCCTCCTTTCCCTTCCGTAACGATACCTCCGAGGGAAGAAACCGCTACAACAAAACGGCGCCTATGAGGTGGCCCCTTCTCCGATACCAGCTGATAACGGGGAGTACCTCCAGAAATTCGATGCAGGGTCTCCTGGAGTATTGACTTAAAATCTCTGTGTTCAAATCCATCTTTCCCCAAACTTACGAAGTCTTCCTCGAGCCCTAGATCGACAAATCCCGCAGAGGCCTGCAGGCCTCCATCCAAATAGATCGCAGCGGTCAGGCTTTCGAAAACATCGGCGAGAAGAGCCATCCTTTCACGGCCACCGGAACTCTCCTCACCCCTACTCATCATTATAAATTCACCTAGGCCCAACCGACTTGCTACCCCTGCTAGATGTTCTCGGGAAATCAGGACTGCTTTCATTTTTGATAGCTCTCCCTCGGTGCCATCCGGGAAAAGTCTAAACAACCGGTCGCTTACTAGGAATCCAAGGATGGCATCCCCTAAAAACTCTAGACCCTCGTAGTCTTTGCCGGCTTTTTCTTCTGCTGCCCTGTTATCGTGTAGGAACGAGCGGTGTGTCAGGGCTTGCAATAGAATCTTTTCGTCCCTGAAATGATACCCAAGACGCGCCTGCAGGGCCAACAATAATCGACTTGTACTCATCACCGCGAGAAACCCTTACAACAGGCACCATTCAACAATTGGGTCTAAGGAAATACTTCTTCAAGTACTTCTTCATCTATTTCGGAGACGGCCTCAGCAGCAGCCTCAGCAGCAGCATCAGCTTCTGCCTGGATTTGGTCGAGCGCCGCTTCTTTTGCTGCTTTATCCGCTGCGATCTGGGAATTCTGCTCTGAAACCATAAGGTTAGCCGGGCTGGCAGATTTGGTCTTGCGGACTGCTTTATAAATCATGTCGAGTCGCTCTCTAGCCATCTGGCCGATTGGGCCTCCCATGGCCACCGACCTGGCATAAGCCTTCATACTGGCTTCATAATCTTTCTGGCGTTGGTAGGCCTCAGCTAACCGGTAGGTTGAGAACTGATGCTCTGGATTAGCTGCAATAGAATCCAGGAAATGGCCGACAGATGTCTTGAGTGTTGGATCCTCCGCACCTGCAAGTTTCTTTCTGACCGCCTCGGACAAGTACACTCTTCCCAGAGCATATTTGGCTTCAGCCACTAGCGACATCTTCTGGGAGGCCCACTCCCTGGCCGAGAGGTAGTCCGGTTTAACCATATCCTCCAATATTTCTAGGGCCCGCACAGCCGATCGCCTAGCTTTAAGCGGCTGTCTCCTCTCGGAATTAAAAAACGCCTGATAAGCAAGTACTTGCGGTAGATCGGGTAATTCCTTGAGAGCTTCCTCTCCATGTTTGAGAAAACTCTCAATATCATTCTGTCTACGATATGCCGTAGACAGAACATAATGGACATAGGCCGTGAGGCCACTTTCCGGATAGGTCTCCAGAAAAATATGACCCTCAGCTATTTGCTGGGCTGGATCCTGGAGATTTTCCACTACATCCAGCGCGTCTAGTTCCTCCTGGGTTCCCTGACCTACAACCCTAGGTTGCACCTCGGGATCAGCCTCCTCGGGATCAGCCTCCGAAGAGGACTCCTGCTCCTGGCCAGAAACAAGAACTAACATTCCTCCTTTATCAGGAGTGTCATGTTCATAAGTTCTAGAATCTTTTTGCAGAGCGTTAACATGTAGGACTAATATTCCCCCGATCAAAAAAAACATTAAAGTATGACGCATATTCGTTCCCTCCACTGTTCTGTAAAGTCTCTGCTCAGTACCCGTTTAGGCCCGCCTAAATGTTCAATAAACTGTCTCTCGAAGACCGAAACACCTAGATACGAGGAATACTCACTAACATGACTAGTACATTCTAGTCCCAGTAACGTACTCTCTTCAATTGGCGAGCAATATTTTTAAAGCCTGGGCTGATCAGGGTAGCCTGCTAATCAGGCTTTGAGCTTCCTCCCTGGCACCTCTCAGGTCACCACTTATCATTTGCGCTTCTTCGAACATCGTTTCCGCGCGCTTAAATTCACCCATAAAAGCCAGAATTTTACCAGCTCGCACTCTTGACCAAGCAAGCACCCAAGCTTTTACATCTTGCATTTGGCTACATTTTACATAGGATTTCAGAGCTGCCTCGTGATCGCCCGCTTGGAAATATAGTTGACCAAGGTAAAAGTGGACACTCCCTTTCCCAGGATGTGTTTGAGCCAGCTCAAGCAATAACACTCTGGCCCCCTCATTATCCTTCTCTTGGATCAACCGAGATGCCTCGGAAAATCTTGCCACAAAAGCATTGTGCTCCGTTGCTCTCTGTAATTTCTCCTGCATTGCAGCGTTCTTCTTTTCTTGTGCTGTCTCCAACCTAGCAACCCATTCTCCATCCTTGTAAGCATCTCGCTCCTTGACCTCTCTCAATAGGCTTTCAATAAAAACAGGCAGAGACATGTCATCCTCACCGGTAAATCTCTGTAGCCCTCGGTGAAAATATGGCGCAAGTATTAGGCCCCGACGATACGCCTCCATTAACTTCTGTTTCGTTACTTCGGGGCGCTCTGAATCATTCAGCTGTAATTGTATTGATTCAATCAGGGACTCAGTTACGATAAGTATCAACTGATCCCCATAATGGAGCCTTGTCTTGGGCTGTGATTGGGAAAGACTAAGAAGTTTGTCGTACTTTAATAGCGGGGCACCAAATTTCTGGACAATACCATCGACAAGAAAGTGCAAGTATTCGTGCTGCAACTGCCAAAAATTACTGTTCGGGTCATCAGTAGGGCCTACTACGATGTAGTAGGTTTTCTCCATGTTCCGAGCGTTTACGATATTCTCAATATCCAAGAGATCGGGTATGAGGATGACCCTCTTATCTAGAGATACGCGGAGTGGAACCCGAAAATAAGCTAGCGTGTCTTGGACAATATTTTCGAAAATCGGCCGATAAGATTCTGCCTCTCGACGGTAAAGGACCTCTAAGTCTAGCCATAGTTCAGCAACACCATGCTCCACCCAAAGCTCTCGTACTAGCTTCTCAAACCCCTTTACTGTCCGGACTTCAACAGGGAGAGCCTCTGTCTCTATTTCGAGGTGAAAATCAGGTGGATCTGTAACTAGTAGAGCCAGTGAGGTATACGGCACTCCATGGCTAGTAAAGCCCAATTTTTGAGGCGACTTATGTAATTCGTAGAACTCTTTCAATCGTGCCACAATCTCAGGATCTAAATTCTCCGCGTGCTCACGGAATAGAACACGAGCCTTTGACATAGTTTCGGGGAAGGCTTCATCCGCAGCAAATCCTGCTACGTTAAGAGCCACCATAACTGCAAAAATCCGAGGATCCGTTTGGAGCTGGATATTGCTAAAAGCATACCCATACTGTTCTGTTGCCTGAGACGGAGAAAAACTGGAAGCAAGCGACATGCCGGCTAAGCCTGTCATACCTAAAAGCACTACACCTATGATTCGCATCGCTAAAAATTCCGGGCGCATTTCCTGTCCTTCTTCCCCACTAACCAACTACCAGAGAATCATAAATACAATCGAATTATTGAACACAAGAATATAGAATACGCAATTGTAGCGGGCACAACACTTAGAATATTAAGATCTACTCAAATAGAAACATAGAATGACTGTCCCACGAAGCCTCCCGCAACCAATCTAAACAGAATAACTTCATTGAAAATGATCGAACCCTCTGGGAACGTACTTCTCTTCCCCTTCATTTGGAGACTCCACCATTAA
>CAYXBG010000128.1:2240-4039 GCA_964463145.1 uncultured Acidobacteriota bacterium | reverse complement strand
GCATTGCCATAACGACCTTGGCTTGGCAGTAGCCAACTCTCTTTCCGGAGTTCAAAATGGCTGTCGGCAGATTGAGTGTACTATCAATGGCATCGGAGAGAGAGCTGGGAACGCGGCTCTTGAAGAAGTTGTGATGACATTGAAAACTCGATCAGATGCCTTGTCCTTCCACTCAACTGTAGAAGCAGGCGAGATATATCCCACTAGTCAACTGCTGTGTGAAGTGACTGACAGCCATGTACAGGCGAACAAGGCTATTGTTGGGAAGAATGCATTTGCTCACGAAGCAGGCATTCATCAAGACGGCGTTTTGAAAAACTCGTTGACCTACGAAATCATGACACCTCAATCGGTAGGATTAGAGAGCAATACTTTGGTGATGGGGAAACACAGTGGTCGACATGCCTTAAGTTTCAAGTTGAGGGCAATGGGTTATGAATTGACTAACGAAGAGTTGGATCGGGCCTATCTTGCATTTACTCGTCTGGCCGACTCGAAAAAGCAGCTCACTGAAAGAGATCTGAAAGCTGTTGCAGAAGGTTCTTCTAGCTTTTCTTTCGACAATTCTGATGAGACACTCCTGCACAGAAAGTGACATCCGCGTAACGAAATACCTCTAGGTTATTAGATATGGCAAAAACTTTATTCGAAAAAATCTGGCAGGAACATGTTGTGGTCCGTCAAGAAGGGCGACCGGATCTCCTCTATATCGACTGTCACTTAGTTCACGAGGTGACTTCTCCTCAGGCATTTGAAGGACTACGTCTTGCGAATCGTCAAGTTAGACGTCCTAATCTGACCTTTGCCACTATGGATCATAATGTGCCCACGTGGTCTCGTACTCGCCCTATTGAAGATCCGATTGCCAGGGCTCAAATCAAGGCACTGGAACAAAACTGCAAAGATTTCTGTATTCCGTTGTATGACCTTGAGAGTGAACACCAGGGGATTGTTCACGTTATCGGACCGCAACTTGGACTAACACAGCCAGGCATGACGATCGTATGTGGAGACAGTCACACCTCAACCCACGGTGCATTTGGAGCGCTGGCGTTCGGTATTGGTACAAGTGAGGTGGAGCATGTCTTGGCCACTCAATGCTTGCTCCAATTTAAGCCAGCTACAATGGAAATTAGGATCGATGGGAAGCGTAGCTTGGGGGTTACCTCAAAGGACGTCATTCTTTATGTCATTCGGAGTATTGGTACTGACGGGGCGAACGGGCATGTGGTCGAATATACGGGTGATGTGGTTAGGGAAATGACCATGGAAGAACGAATGACGGTGTGCAATATGTCAATCGAATTGGGTGCCCGAGCCGGTATGATCTCTCCGGATCAGACTACGTTTGAATATCTAGAAGACAGGCGATTCTCTCCACGTGGTGAGATAAAAGAAGAGGCTTTAAAGCACTGGGAGACTCTCCTCACAGATCCAGGCGCCAATTTTGATAAGACGGTTGAGCTAGATGTTTCTGGAATTCCACCGCAGGTTAGTTGGGGGACTAATCCCGGAATGGTGGTTGATGTAACCGGGTTTGTCCCAGATCCTGAGATCATTGAAGATGAGAATGCCCGGCGTGCATCCCTACAAGCACTAGAGTACATGGGCCTGAAGCCGGGAATGGCAATACAGGATCTTAAGCTCGACCGTGTGTTCATTGGTTCTTGTACCAATTCCAGGATTGAGGACTTACGTATGGCCGCTTCTGTTGTAAAAGGGAAAAGAGTGGCCTCCACCGTTAGTGCAATGGTTGTGCCAGGTTCTCGCTCTGTGAAAGCTAGGGCTGAGACGGAAGG
>CAYXBG010000128.1:0-2230 GCA_964463145.1 uncultured Acidobacteriota bacterium | reverse complement strand
CAGATTTTCATGGCGGCTGGATTCGATTGGCGTGAATCAGGTTGCAGTATGTGTTTGGGAATGAACCCTGACACTTTAAAGCCCGAGGAGCGGTGTGCTTCGACTTCGAATCGGAACTTTGAAGGTCGTCAGGGTCGTGGCGGGCGTACACATCTTGTCAGTCCAGCTATGGCTGCAGCCGCAGCTATTTCTGGGAGTTTTGTCGATGTCCGAGAGTGGGTATGAAGAGGAACTGAAGATGGAAGCATTCCAATGTCATCGCGGCCGCGTTGCGGTACTTGACCGAATCAACGTCGATACAGATCAGATTATCCCTAAACAGTTCCTGAAAAGGATTGAACGGACAGGATTTGGAGAGTTTCTTTTTTTCGATTGGCGTTTTTTTGAAGACGGCACGCCCAACCCCGAGTTTGAACTAAATGATCCGCGCAACAAGGATGCCAGTATTCTCGTAACGGGTGTCAATTTCGGTTGTGGGTCTTCTCGTGAACATGCCCCCTGGGCGCTCCGAGACTATGGGTTCCGAGTGATCATCGCCCCATCTTTTGCTGATATATTCTACAATAACTGCTTTAAAAACGGGCTTTTGGCAGTCACTTTAGAAGAGGAATACGTGACAGCCATAATGCGAAGATCTGAGGATGAGGCGGATTTTCAGATGACAGTAGATTTAGAGACTCAGAAGGTGACGGATGGACACGGGATTACTCTTGATTTCGATGTGGATCCTTTTCGACGAGAGTGCCTTCTGGGTGGACTGGATGATATAGGAATGACTCTACAGTCTAGTAAGAAAATCCAGGACTTCGAATCCAAGCGAAGTGCTTTTAGGGGTTTTTCTGAGGCAGAATAGATTGCTTAAACTGCTTTCAAGGTAGTGCTTACCAATACCTGGTATTTTAAAGCTCGCGCATCAGGCTTTTGTAAGCTTGAACGGCCAACTCATCACAACGCTCATTCTCGAGATGTCCAGAGTGCCCCTTCACTCGGTGTAGAGTGACTTGGTGGTTTTTCGCTAGGTCGTCTAGTTTTTTCCAGAGGTCTATGTTTTTGACATCTGCCCAACCTTGACTTGTTTTGCGACGCCATCGGTTGGTTTTCCACCGAGGCATCCATTCGGAGAGCCCCTTTTCCACATAGGAGCTATCTGTGACTACCTGTACCGAGGTTGGCCGAGTGAGAGTGGATAGACCCTCTATGACGGCTATAAGTTCCATTCGGTTGTTAGTCGTTTCAATCTCAGCGCCGAAACACTCATGCTCCTTGTTGCTGGGTATGTGTCGAAGTATAAAAGCCCAACCTCCGGGGCCTGGGTTCCCGCTGCAAGCGCCATCAGTGAAAATGATGACCTCAGGGTCAGACACAGAAGAGGGAAACAAAGGAAGTGTCATATAGGTCTCGTTTTAGACGGGTCAACTTACAAGTCTTCTGGATCAAGCAACATACCCATCGAATGGCATCCGCCATCTACATAGATGGTTTCTCCTGTTATCCCGCTAGTGAGATCAGGGCTAACTAGAGAGAGGGCGAGTCCCCCCACTTCTGACTGAGTGATATTACGTTTCAACATGGATGCCGATCCGGCTTTTGAAGCGATGGAGCCGAAACCCGGAATGCTACGGGCTGCTACAGTACGGAGAGGACCGGCACTAATAGCATTGACTCGTATACCCTGCGGGCCCAGGTCATATGCAAGAAAGCGAACACTCGCTTCTAAGGCTGCCTTGGCAATACCCATCATATTGTAGCGTGGAACTACCCGCTGTGAAGCTAGATAACTTAGAGTCAGAATCGAACCTCCGTTAGGCATTATTTCCTTACTCCGGTTAGAGATGGCTACCAGGGAATAGGCAGATACATCCATGGCAATTTTCCAGTCTTCTCGAGAGACCTGACAGAAAGGGGCGAGGAAGGTTTCTTTAGGTGCATAGGCAACAGAGTGAATCACAAAGTCGAGGGTTCCTAGTTCCTTTTCGGCCGTCTCGAACAGATTGTCCAGTTGATCGTCTTTGGTGACATCACAGTCAACAAGCACAGGATCAATGCAATGGGTCGTTAGTTTCTCAAGAGTTGCTTTGAGTCTTTGGCCCTGGTAGCCGAACAACATCCTGGCGCCGGCCTGGTTGAGTTTTTCAGCAATGGCCCACCCGATGGATCGGCGATTGGCTACTCCGAATACAACACCATTTTTACCCGAAAGATCTACTGTAAACATGTCAGGGGTTCCCCT
>CAYXBG010000127.1:0-4118 GCA_964463145.1 uncultured Acidobacteriota bacterium | reverse complement strand
TCAGCTAAGATGAAAATAATATTGGGAGTGTCAGTTGCGGACAGCAGGTTAAGGGAAATTGTCAGGAGGACAAAGATCGTTATTAAAGACTTTTTTTTGATAAGAGTCATTCTCTGTCCGGAATCCTCTCCAATTTAGAGAAATCCAGTCGGTTGATCCAACAGGGACCGTAAATTTTGTCTTCAGACGAAATAGTGTAGTTACGCCAGAATTGGGTGAACCACATGCGCGGGCTCGACACCCGTAAGTTTCGCCTCGAGCCCTTGATGCTTGATTGTAAATCGCTCGTGGTCTATCCCGAAGAGGTGTAGTACTGTCGCCTGGAAGTCTCTGATATGGACAGGGTCTTTGACGATGTTGTAGGAGAATTCGTCAGTTTCCCCGTAGACCATACCTCCCTTCACGCCTCCCCCAGCCATCCAAAGGCTGTAACAGCGCGGGTGGTGATCCCTACCGTAGTCGGTGGGTGTGAGTCGCCCTTGAGAGTAGATGGTACGTCCAAACTCGCCCCCCCAAATCACTAGTGTGTCTTCTAATAGTCCGCGCTCTTTTAGATCCTGTATAAGGGCCCAAGAAGCTCTATCTGCATCCCTGGCCTGATAGGGGAGCACCAGAGGGGCGTTATTGTGTACGTCCCAACCTCGATGGTAGATCTGGACGAAACGAACACCTCGTTCAACTAATCGGCGTGCCATGAGTGCCGCGTTCTGAAACTTTCCGGGCTCCCTAGCCTCCTCGCCCCAGCGTTTCCAGGTGCTCTCAGGTTCAGTTGATAGGTCGGATAACTCCGGTACAGACATTTGCATGCGGTAAGCCATTTCATACTGCTCAATTCTTGCCAGTGTTTCCGGATCACCCACCTTAGCATTCTGAATTCGGTTTAGTTCGTTGAGGCCATCCAGCATTCTTCTACGCACAGTTTGCGAAACACCACCAGGATTTTTAGCGTATAAAACTGGTTCATCCCCTCCTCGAAATGCGACACCGGCGTGGGCGGCCGAAAGGAATCCGGCACTCCATAGACGTGCGGAGATGGCTTGGACACCGGCCTTAGGGTGGCTATGAACTGCATTCATAACGACAAAGGTGGGAAGATCCTGACTCATGGCTCCCAGTCCGTAGGAAAGCCAAGCTCCCATGCAGGGACGTCCAGCTATTTCCTGACCAGTCTGTATAAAGGTGATGGCTGGTTCGTGGTTGATCGCCTCGGTGTGCATCGATCGAATGATGCAAATGTCATCTGCCATGCTAGCAACACGAGGCATCAACTCAGAGATCCAGGCGCCACTCTGACCATGCTGGCTGAACTTGAAAACAGAGGGAGCAATGGGAAAGCGTGACTGACCTGAACTCATACCAGTAAGTCGTTGCCCTGTACGAATCGAATCTGGTAAATCTTTGTCGTACCATTCCTTCATGCCGGGTTTATAGTCAAACAAGTCCATTTGTGGTGGGGCACCCATAGCATGGAGGTAGATACACCGTTTGGCTTTAGGGGCGAAGTGAGGAAGACCAGGGAGCCCTCCATAGCCCTGGCTTGATTTTGATAACAGGGGACTGTTGTCTGAAAAGAGAGTGGCCAAAGCAAGACCACCTATACCGCGTGCACCTCTCGCAAAAAATTGTCGGCGAGTTTCAGCCAGCACTGCTTGATCAGATGGATGCATCGTATTGTTAGTCCTTTCTACTTTTTACCATTCAAGACAACTATTTGTTTAGCACTTCGTCCAAATTCATAAGTTGGTTAGCAAGCATGGTCAAAGCTGCGGATTGCGCTAAGGATAAGTCCTTCTCAGGCGTGGACTCTCCGGTTTCAATCAGTGACTGGGCCGCATCCGGATTGGAGTTATAGTAAGCCTGGAAATCGTCGTAAGCATTTCTAGCGACCAGTCGCTCCTGCTTTGTAAATCTCCGAGACAGTACTCTGTCCGTCATGTAATCAAGGTGCTGATCGAAGTTATCACCTTTTCCCAAGATCGCCTTCTGAGCCAGGAAACGGGCGGCCTCTACGAACTGAGGGTCATTCATCGTAACCAGGGCTTGAAGGGGTGTATTGGTTCGCTCCCGCCGTACGGTGCATATCTCCCGCGTTGGAGCATTGAAAATTTGCATATTAGCCGGTGGAGCAGACCTTTTCCAAAAGGTGTATAGACTTCTCCTATAGAGTTTTTCGCCGCTATCACGTTCATATTTCTTGGTGTTACTCTGGCGCATGGCGACAGATGACCAAACCCCTGGAGGTTGGTATGGTTTGACGCTCGGTCCGCCGATTTTCCGGACCAAAAGGCCACTAGAAGCCAGCGCATGATCGCGAATCATTTCACCGTCCATGCGAAAACGAGCACCGCGTGATAAGAGTCGATTCTCTGGGTCTTTGGCAATTTTATGAGCTGAGGCTACAGCTGATTGCTTATAGGTTGAGGAGTTAACCAAGAGGCGGAAGAATTCCTTGATATCCCATCCTGAATCCCTGAATCTGATGGCCAGCCAATCTAACAACTCAGGGTGTGACGGAAGAGTACCTTGCAAGCCAAAGTCGTCGCTGGTTTTCACAATGCCAGTACCAAAAATTTGTTGCCAGAAGCGATTAACGGTTACACGTGCCGTCAGAGGGTTAGCATCATCCATCAACCATTTGGCAAGTCCAAGACGGTTGCGAGGCAATGATGCACTCATGCTCGGTAAAACTCCTGGAGTATTTGCTGCAACTTTCTCGCCCGGTTGACTGTAGAGCCCACGATTGAGAACGTGAGCCGAAGCCATGCTCCCCGTTCGTTCTTGCATAACGTGAGTTATGGTTCCACGTCGCCTAATAGCTCTCTTGCCAGCTTCGATTTGTCGTCCTTCCACTAGGAGCTGGCGATATTGCTCGCTTTTATGGTTTAGAAAATAGAATTTCAGAGCTTCTCGGTGGTCGCTATCGAGTTCTGAGAGTGATAGTTTTGTCGCTCGATTCAGAACTGGCCAAAGCGAGAGCAGCTTGACCTCATTCAATCCGAGAGCTTGATTGAAGATGCGAAGGTCCGCTATAGCCCCGCCCGCCCAGTAGTCGTCTTCTGTAAATTCAGAAGTGTCTGGACCTCCCAGCGTTCCTAGTAGTAGTGGTTGTTTATTCAGTATGTTGCCATAGATTTTGGAAAAGTATTCGCTGCCCTGTACCAAGTCAGACCCGATTTTGCCATTAAGGTACAGTTTTAGTCCGGAGCGTTCCTCATTGCCCTCGTAGCTGATGACGAGACGATTCCACGTTCCAGGGGTGAATTCTGCCAAAAAGTTCACCCCAAGTCTGATAGTGCTTTGCCCATCTTTTGAAGTCGGGTAGTTTTCCCCAAGCATCTTAAAGTTGGGGCGTCTTGCGCTGCTGGTTAGTTGCCACCCAACATCAGTTGTGTCGTCCTTGGGGTCATTTGCGATTTGGCCCATAATAGACACGTTCCCTGTACTTAAGGGTTCCAGGAACCAAAGTGCTATGGAGAAAGGTTTATTTGATTCCAGTGGGACATTCGCCAGTTTGACCCAGGAATTATTTTGGAAATGCAGTGCCTTTATATCCTCTTTTGGGCCCTCCCCAATCTTAACGTCCCCAAATAGCTCGATCGTGTTAAGGCCATCAGATCGCTCTAGCTGCACCGTTTCATCCAGTGACAAAGTCAGAAGTTCGGAGGACTTTACCAGAGGAGAGGTCAACGATTGATATTCTCCACTTTCCAACCAGGCTTCAAATTCTTCTAGATTCTTTGCAGAAGTTTTTTCGAGATTTTTCTTGAGATGGACAGCTCTATCCTCTAGTTCTTGCCATGTTGTTTTATCACTGTCCTGAGGAACTATCACAATGGGTGCAGTGTCCGAGATATTTCCGTCCAGCACGTACTGTGTCGTATTACGGAAAAATGCCGTCATTGAGTAGAAGTCTTTTTGAGAGATCGGGTCGAATTTGTGATCGTGACATGTAGCACAACCTACAGTGAGGCCCAGCCAAACGGTACCCGTTGTATCAGCACGATCTTTTGCGTAGATCGCTTCGTACTCTTCTTCTATAAGACCCGCCTCATTTGTGGTTACATTGGAGCGGTGAAAACCTGTAGCAATACGTTGTTGAAGACTTGGAGCAGGAAGAA
>CAYXBG010000126.1:542-4165 GCA_964463145.1 uncultured Acidobacteriota bacterium | reverse complement strand
CCCGTCAGGACCATGGGTCCACTGACAACACCTAAAAGAGTTTTCACCTCTCTCTGGTTTTCAGTCAAGTTTGGTAGGAGAGGGACCTTGTTCTGTACCCACTCAATACTTGCGCTGTATCGAAGATCTCCCAGTACTTCCTCCGCACTTTCTTTCTCCCCCAGGTAGATTCCTAGGAGCGGGCCTGAAAGCTTAAGATAAAAGGTTGATCCCACCCTGGACTCAATAGCATTACGGACACGTGCAGCGTATTCAATGGCGAGATGATAGGTGGGGTAGGCTGCAAGCAGTAGGAAATCTCCTTCAGAACCATATTGAGCAAATGTGACTTCTGCCTCATCCTTGAACCCTAATTCAGAAATCAAATAATCGGGTATGGTGGAGTTTTCCCTCAAGGTTACTGGTCCGAGATAAAGACGTATTGAATTAGGATTTAATCCTTTTTCCGGAAGTTCGAAGACACTGGTTGGGTAGAGGTTTCTCTCGTCAATCGACTCTCTTAAGGAGCGCAGGAAACTGGTGATTTGGGGTTGCTGAAGGGACATATCCTCTGCTACCAAAAGATAATGTCCTTTCCATAAGGCCATATCATCGTCGACCACGAGATTGTCTCCACTAGGATGCTTTGGGGGGGTCTGTTCACGTTCTTCCAATCTCCACTGAGTGAATAGCCCAAAAGCCGCCTGTGTATCCGACATTTCGTAAACCGAAAGCTTAATGCCCGTTGGCTGTGCCCTCCACAGGGAATAACTCAAGAACCCATATTCCTCTAACATTCTTCCAGGAAATTCCCCCATTGTTTCTCTCGTAGAGAGGGAATCAGTGCGTAGGATTTTCTTGAATTGCAGATTTTTGATTCCTCGGAGATTGGAATCAACCTGGGCTTGGGCATTGCTCGGCCAGCAGACGGTTATAATGCAGAGAATAAATGGAAGGGTCGGTTTTAGATAAGGCATGATTCTGTTGGATCCGTTACTTTTTATCTAGAGACTGGATATTGTTTTCCAGGATATCTACATACTTGGAAACACCCTTAAAAAGGCCGGCAGAAATTTGTTGCCGAGCCTTTTCTCCCTCGAAATACAGCTCATCCGAAGGATTGGAAAGAAATCCAATTTCGGTGAGGATACTAGGCATGTTTGCATTCACCAGCACTATAAAAGGGGCACGCTTTACACCCCTATTACGGGTTTGGGGTCGAGCAGCTTGAGTCATTTCGTAAAGTGATTCCTGCACTACAGTGGCAAGGTTATAAGATTCTTCATTGTAGTCCTCTTGTACCATTTTTCGCAGGATCTCCTCTAGTTCGCGCACGCTTCTCTGAGCTCTGGCGTTTTCTCTGCTGGCAACTGCTAGTTCCTCAGCGCCGGAGGCAAAACTGAGATGGAAGGTCTCTACCCCACTGACGTCAGGTCGACTACTTGCATTTGCATGAATTGAAAGAAATAAATCAGCCCCCATTTTGTTAGCTATAGCAGTACGTTCTTCTAAAGGTACAAAAATATCTGACTGGCGGGTAAGAATTACCTCAATTTTGAGATGTTTTTGTAACAGTTCCTGAAGGCGTAGTGCGACGTCCAAGACTAGTTCTTTTTCAGTCAGTCCTCGGTTTCCTTTCGTCCCGATATCACGGCCTCCGTGTCCCGGGTCGATCACGATAGTTTGCACTTTGAGGCCTAGAGTTCGAGTCAGACTCCGGTCGGCATTAGAGAGCGTCTCAGGAATATCTCGCTCAGTAACAATCTGACGCCTGGATGGACTTTTCTCAAGCGAGATTGTTGCTTCTGTTGTGGTCACGGTTCTGGAGGCAGACTCCGGATTTTGTCGGGTAGGGGTCCCTTTGGTGTCAATGACAATCCTAAAAGGGTCATATAGGGCAAACGTGCTATGAGAACGGATCTCATTGAAATCTAAAACAACTCGTACGACTCCGGGACGATTTTCGGCTACCCGGATTTTTTTCAGAAATACACCATTGACATCGTAGGATCGACCCAATGTGTTGGGGACAGATGTTCCTTCGAGGTCGAGGAATAGACGGTCGGGCTGCTGTAGTATCTTTTGGGTGAACCGGACTTCTTTGTCAAGTTGTATGACAGCTCTTGTATAGTCACGGTTGGACCAGTAGCGAATTTCGGCCAACTTTGCAAGCTGGTCATTTTGCCCCAGAACTGTCCCAGTCAAGATGATCAGGAGGCCTATGGTCAGTGAACGTTTCACGAGTTATTAGTGCCCTTGTTGCAAATCTCTCTGACCCATGCCGTAAGCGCTAGAAGCTCTGAAGTGGCCGTCCCAGACCTAGGGCTCACAAGTTCTTTTAGATCTTTGATTCCTCGATTGGTCCGAGTAGACCTGCTATTTCAGAGAATGCTTGTTCTAGAGCGACATCTAATTTGGTAGGGTCGTTTCCACCCGCTTCAGCCATTTCGGGGCGCCCGCCTCCACCACCTTTAACTGTCTGGGCTATTCTAGAGATCAGTTCGTCGGCTCTAATTCTTTCGGTCAAATCATCGCTAACCATTGCTATTAAACTGACCTTTCCTTCGAGGGCCATTCCCAACACTACAATGCCTGATTGCAATTGAGTTCGAAGTTGGTCTGCGAGAGAGCGAAGCCCACTTCGGTCCAAATCACTGACGCGTTTCACCAGAACCTTGATATCATTAATATTTCTAGCTTCACTGGTGGCATCTCCGGTTTGATTGCGGGCCAGCTTAAGCTGGAGGTCCTCTATGGTTCGATTGGCCTCTTTAAGCTGCTGACCAATGCGGTCAACAGCTTCTATTATATCCTGTCGACTCACCCTAAGATCGGTAGCGAGGCCTGAAAGTATATGCTCAGATTCCAGGAATCGTTCCATTGCTGGATCTCCGGTAAGAGCTTCGATGCGGCGCACGCCAGCAGAGATACTGCTTTCACTTGTTAGCTTGAAGAGTCCGATTTCACCTGTATTATTGACATGAGTACCCCCACAAAGTTCCATGCTGAAATTCGACATTTCAACGACCCGAACCTCATCGCTGTATTTTTCGCCGAAAAGTGCTGTTGCCCCTGAGTTTAAAGCATCATTCAAAGAGCGTTTGGAGGTTTTAATTGGGATGTTTTCCTGGATTTTTTGATTAATAATCTCTTCGATCAAGGGCAGCTGTATAGGTGTTAAGGATTGGAAATGGTTGAAGTCAAATCGTAGTTTGTCTGGAGCAACCAGTGATCCGGCCTGTTTGACATGCTCGCCGAGTACTTCCCTGAGAGCTGACTGTAGTATATGAGTAGCACTGTGGTTACGAGCGATATTCTTGCGACGCTGGAGATCGATGTTAGATACCACACTGTCACCGACTCGAATGTTTCCTCTATCCAGAACTGCCTGTTGGAGTTGGAGGCCAGTGACGGGGCAGAGTGTATTACTAACTCTAGCTTCGCCTTCATTGGATTGGATAGTACCTGTGTCGCCCACTTGTCCTCCAGACTCAGCATAAAATGGACTCTGGTCTAGGATTAGTTCGACCTTGTCTCCCTCAGAGGCATTATCAATCGGATCTCCATCACGCAGGATGGCTAGGATATGGCCTTTCACATCTTGAGTGTCATTAATCTTTTTAATATCTTCAGAAGATTGATCA
>CAYXBG010000126.1:0-532 GCA_964463145.1 uncultured Acidobacteriota bacterium | reverse complement strand
TAAGCTGGATTAATAGACTTCTCGATGCCTTTCCAGCTGGCCCGAGCTCGTTCACGCTGTTTCTCCATCTCTTTATAGAAATCCTCACTGTCGACTGCATATCCGCGTTCCTCGGCTATCTCAGTTGCAAGGTCTAGAGGGAAGCCATAGGTATCGTAGAGTCGGAACAATTCTTCGCCAGGTATTTTTTTAATACCTTTTTTTCCAAGGGTTTCGACGAGCTCGTCAAGGAGTTCTAGGCCGTATTTTAGGGTTGAACTAAACTTTTCTTCTTCGGTGCGCACTAATCGCGCAGCATAATCTCGGCTAGAAGAGAGTTCCGGATAGGCATCCGACATCATGTCTCCTGCGAGAGCAACCAGAGAGTGAATGAAGGGTTCTTCTCTTCCGAGCATTTTCCCGTGCCTAATAGCCCGTCGGAGGATTTTCCGTAATACATAACCGCGGCCTTCATTCCCCGGAGAGATACTATCACCGATAAGAAAAGCGCAGGCTCGACTATGATCTGCCAGAATTCGGAGGCTGGTATCCG
>CAYXBG010000125.1:0-4178 GCA_964463145.1 uncultured Acidobacteriota bacterium | reverse complement strand
TCTTCAGGGAGTGGACCTTCTTCGCACGTGGCTAAATTCTGCTTCATCTGACCTAGGGAGCTAGCACCCAATATCATTGCCTCAACCATCGTGTGATGAAGAATCCAATTGAGAGCTATACTGCGTAAAGAACGGCCATGACATTCAGCTAGGGATTTCAGCTCGGAAATAGCATGAAAATTTTTCTCATGCCAATAACGGTCTTGATACATCTTATTCCCATCAAAACGGGTACCGAGAGTATACTGTTCAAAATTGTGTTTACCCGTCAAAAGACCGCCAGCTAAAGGATTGTAAACTACCATAGCTACATCTAATTTTTTAGCCATCGGAATGTACTCCTGCTCTATTCCCCGTGCCAATAAATTGTACATTGGTTGAGAAATATTAGGAGTTATCCATTTGTTGATTTGGGCTGTAGATAAAAGTTCAGAGACTTGCCAGGCAGCATAATTGGATATTCCAAGATATCGGATCTTACCTTCCTCGAAGAGTCTCTCCGCAGCCTCAAGGCTTTCCTCAATAGCAACAGAATAATCAGGCTGATGGAAGTAATATATATCTAGATAATCCGTCTGCAACCGAGACAGACTCTCCTCGACTGCACGTGCAATTGCTTTACTAGAAAGCCCTTCTTGATCGGGCTCATCTCCCATCCGGCCGCGCACTTTAGTAGCCAGTATTACTTTCTCCCGATAGCCTTTGATTATCTTCCCCAAGATTTCTTCGGAAAGGCCCTTCCCATAGACATTTGCGGTGTCAAAAAAGTTGACCCCCTTATCAATACAGAAGTGGACTAACTGGCCAGCAGTCTTTTCATCCAATTGATCCCCGAAGGTCATTGTTCCTAAACATACTCGTGAAACGTTCAGATTGGTCTTAGAAAGCTGGTTGTACAACATATATTATCCTACTCGGAGTCTCGAGATGATCGAGAAAACTATATCCGGAAAGATCCAGATTATCTTTTCAAGCAACCTCAGACAACCTTCGAACAATCGCTGTCACCAGCCTTCGAGGAAGAACTCTTGAGGCATTCGCCAAAATCCAGTTTTTCCCCCCGTGAATAGCAACCGTCTTACCCAACATCATGGCATCGTATCCATACCGGGCAACTGCCTCAGCAGTCGGTAGTTTCTTATCTCTAACCAAGCGAGAATCCTCCATAACAGCTGCTTTTTGAAAACCTGAAAGGGTCGGGCCGGGACAAAGTATAGTGATAGTAACCCCGGTACCTTTCAATTCATTAGCGATGGCTTCTGAAAAGGATAGTACATAGGCCTTGGTGGCATAGTAGACGGACATCAGAGGGCCGGGCTGAAAGGCAGCAGTAGAACTAACATTCAGGATTCTTCCTTCCCCTCTTTTCACCATGCCTGGGAGGAAAAGTTTTGTTAAGTGGGTCAGCGTATACACATTAAGAGAAAGCATCGCCTCTTCTCTATTCCAAGGTGTCTCCAAAAACTGACCGAAGCATCCAGACCCAGCGTTATTGATCAGATAGTGAATGGTCAATCCTTTTCTGTTAACCGCCTCATACAGTTGAAGGGGAGCATCTCTATCATTCAAGTCCAGCGAGACAGCATAGGCCTTAATCTGGTGTCGAGATCTCAGATCATCCGCTATTTCAACTAGTTTTTTATTATTCCGCGCTACTAGAACCAAGTTGTTTCCCCGCTCAGCAAAAATCCTAACTAACTCTAAGCCGATCCCACTCGAAGCACCCGTGACCAATGCTGTTTTTCTCATTACTCTCTCCACAATCTCAAATTTCCAACAAAGGTAGTATGAAAATGGTAGTACCTAGCTCGGGTTGGCGCAGCTCACTCCAGTACCCCCAAGACCACAATAACCATCGGGGTTTTTGGCTAGGTATTGTTGGTGGTAAACCTCTGCATAGTAGAAGTGTGGAGCAGGTAAGATTTCTGTAGCTATCTTGCCAAGCCCAGATTGGTTCAACCTTGACTGATAGGAGTCTAGACTAGCAAGAGCCTCATTTTTATTGGATCGGTTGAAATAATATAACTCCGAACGGTATTGGGTACCCAAATCATTTCCCTGTCGCATATATTGGGTCGGGTCATGCGATTCCCAAAAGATTTCAAGCATCTGAGAGTAGGACGTCAGAGAAGGATCAAACAGAACTCGTACGACCTCATTGTGTCCAGTCAGGCCAGTACAAACTTCTTGGTAAGTCGGATTGGGAGTTCCTCCGGCTGCATACCCAACAGAGGTTGTAAAAACACCAATAGCCTCCCAAAACTTCAGCTCAGCACCCCAGAAACACCCCATCCCAAACATGGCATACTCCAGTCCATCCGGGAACGGTGGGCTTAAGGGTGTACCTAAAACATAGTGACGATCCGGCACCAACATCTTCTCAGATCTTCCTGGTAGTAACTGCTCGGATTTAGGTAGCTGTGTTTTGTCAACAGGACTCACTATCGTCCCTCCTCACTGAAAACTTCCAGGCGAAGAGTCTCCATTATCAGATAGAGATCTCATCATCACGGCCAGAAACATTGAGACTGCCAACCAAATCCCCAAAACTAGACTAGCTGCCAGATCTCCATAATCCCATAGCGCCTTTAGTCCAGCAATAAGTAATACTGCTGCTGCGAAAAGATTGGCGACACCTAACCAAAGAGGCATCCTGAGCCGTACAGGGAGAAAACGCCAATCCATCCAGGGATTAGTTAGGGTATAGAAGCTGGCAAGCAGTACTCCAGTTAAAATTCCAGCTGGAGTAAATATATCGATGAGTCCAATATCTGGATAGAGACTAGTGAGCCACAACACTCCTAGGCCTCCTCCTAGGAACAAACCATAAGCAGCAATCGGCAATCTCCTAGGAATACGGTGTCTCCACTCAGGAACTGCCCCCAGCAGTTCACGAAAGTTACGGTAACAAATTTCAGGTCCTGCATAGAGAGTTCCCAGAAATGCTAGAAATACAGAGGCCTGATACAAAGGCAATAGCCAAGATGCAAGAGAAGTTAAGAATAACGCCTGATAGTTAAGCAAATTGATACCCTCGGGTATCAATCTTTCAGGCCGCAGTACAACTGTCCCAAGAATGCAAAACGCACTAGACAGAACTACCACCAAAAAGAAACTCAATGCTGTATCGACTAGTGGTGCTCGTAACCAATGACGGAGGTCTGCTCCTCTGGCTCTAGCCAGATTCTCAAGCTGTTCTTGATTGGCACAACCTAAATGGCTCCATCCCCATTTTTTATCCCGCACAAACGCCGTGTACGCAAGATAATCCGGCGCTGTCCCTCCTATAACGGACACGTAGACTAAAACTTCAACCCAAACCGACCTATTTCGCATTTCGGGCAAAGTACTATACAACCAATCCGGGTAGGATAATGTTTGGGGTATAAACCCTCGCGCAATACCTAGCCAGTCAGGCCGAAGATAAATTAACGACACCATAATGAAGCTCAACATGACGAGTAGCATCACAGTCTGTATCTTCTCCAAAGTGCCATATCCGCCTAAAACAAGTAGGAGAGAGATAAGCACACAACAAAGTGAGGCCCAGACATAATGGTCTCCAAATCCTGTAATCCAAGTAGCTGTCGTTCCAAGCACACCCAGTATGAATGCTGAGGACATTGGCATTGTTACAAGGAGTAATCCCAAAAGAGCTATATGTAACCAACCTCTGGGCCCTGGCATGGACATCCATCTCTCCGCCGGGTGGGCTCCACTAATAACCATATGCCTGAGGCTAGAATAGGCCAATACCCATTTAAGGAATCCAACCAACAGAAATACCCATATAAGGCGATATCCAAAAATGGCCCCTCCTCTGGAGGGGAACACAAGTTCTCCACTACCAATAGTCACTGACGCAATTACGGCGCCTGGCCCGAAATAACGACACCATTGGAGCGGATTCTTGGAGACCAAGGCACTGGGTGGTGGTGGAAGTCTATCCTGCATTACCCTTCGCCCATCAAAATCTTTCCAGCCAGACGTCCACTAGTCATAGCCCAAGCAATATGTAAGCCATGCCCCCAGAGAATCATCCCACCTAGACCATTTTGACCGACAGCATAAAGTCCGGGGATTACATCACCTTGCTCATTTAGAACTTCGAATTCCTGATTAATGCTAGTTCCACCTTCTGTGGTCGTGAAATATGCCTTCAGCGGACCGAGTAATAA
>CAYXBG010000124.1:0-4275 GCA_964463145.1 uncultured Acidobacteriota bacterium | reverse complement strand
AGAGAGATTTCTGTCCCCTAATTGTTACCCACTCTTCTTGTGGCCCTTCTACAGATTGAATTCGACGGTAGAGATTTTTTCCCTTAATCTCTTCGAGTCTGCAGATAAGAGTATCTCTGAACCCGGGTTCTCTCATTTTCTGCACCTGCTTGATCCTTTTCAAGGTTCGCCTTTGAACTAGCTTTAGAATTCAGAAGGAATTGCCATATCAGGGAATCCTTCTAGATGGATTCTACGGCAGTTTTCCGATTCCAGTACCTCTATATAAACTATATGGGCTTGGGGAGAGTCGAATGGAAGTTTTTCACCCCACTCCACTACAATTATCCCATTCTGATCAAGAATTTCTTCCAGTCCAGTAGAGAGAACATCGCGGAGACTATCGAGGCGGTAAAGATCCACATGGTAGATAGTGCCAGCTGATGCGTGGTAGTGATTGATAAGGGTATAGGTAGGACTGTGGACCAATGAAATGTCGGTTAAACCCAAGCCGCGCGCGAGTCCTCGCGTGAATGTTGTTTTTCCTGCACCTAGATCTCCTCGAAGGAGTATTAGGGAGGGTTTTTCAAGACAAGCCCCTATTTTCGTTCCTAGTTCTTCTGTTTCTGAAGCATTGCGGGTCAGAAATTCTTTCACTGGACTAGATTCTCTAGATGTCTGAATATTTTAGGTAGTTGACCTATGATCCCACTTGCAGTGACTGAATGTTCGGTTACCTGAGCTGCCAGATCTCCGGAGGCCGAATGCAAGTAAACAGCAGCCATGACTGCCTCGTTTACATTTTCTGGTGATTGTAGGTTTTGTGCTTGATAGATTCCCGTTAAGGCACCTATTGTTCCGGCTAAGACGTCCCCTGATCCGGCTGTCGCCATTCCAGGATTTCCTAAAGGGCAGACTTGCACTTTTCCATCTGGACTGGCAATCAAGGTTCGAAAGTCTTTCAAGACTAGCCACACTTGATGTTCAATAGAGAATTTCCGTGCGATGTTGCAGCGGTCGGAACGAATTTCAGATATCTCTAAGTCTGTAATTCTTGCGAATTCGCGAGGATGGGGCGTTAGTATAAGAGGCCGTTCTTTTTCTCTTTTGAGGAGTTCAGGTTGAGACTGGAAGGCGTTGATCCCGTCGGCGTCAAGGACGATAGGAATAGAGGCCTTATCTACAAGGGTTTTTATCAGTTCACGTGTTGTTTCCTTGGTTCCAAGACCAGGTCCCAGTACCAGGCAATCTTTCCCCTCCAATGATGGCTGTAGGACGTCGAGGGACTTTAAAGATAGTTCTCCTTCCGGGTCGGTTGGTAACCCTATTGTCATGAGTTCGGCATGGGACTCAGCAACGATGGTTTGTACAATGTCGGGCACAAGAACTGTAACTAGACCTGCGCCAGTTTGCAGAGCTGACCATGCTGCCAGTCTTGCTGCTCCCGACTTTTCTCGACTACCTCCTACTATAGAAATATGGCCAAAGTCACCCTTGTGGGAGTCAACAGGTCGACGGGGAAGACAGGCAGTTGCCTGACTCTCTTCAATAGTTGAGAGCCAGAGATTATTTGAATCAAGCAGATGGCGAGGGTTTCCAATAGGGACGACACGTAATTTCCCGAGGCTATTTTGATCAGAATTTAGAACGTGGGCGATTTTCGGTGCTGTGAAGGTGACTGTTACATCAGCACAAGTGCAGAGTGAGGGTGGGGACATCGAATCGGCTTGCATTCCGGTAGGTATATCTACGGAGAGACAGAATGCAGGGCAGCGGTTTAGTTCCTTCACTATTTGGGCATAGAATCCTGATAAGGGACGAGTGAGGCCTGTTCCCAATATGGCGTCGATGAAAATATCGTATTGATTCCAGCTCACACTTGCCAATTCTTTAGCATTTGTAAGTTTTTGTACGGTGCCACCTGACTTTCTATAGGAATCCAGATTTTCTTTGACGTTTCCTTCGAACTTGTCGTTTGCTGCCAACAAGAAAACCGATGGTGTGAGACCCTCTTGAGACAGTAATCGAGCAACTACGAGCCCATCTCCTCCGTTATTCCCTTTGCCACAGAGAATGCCGATGTGTTGCCTCTTTAATTTTCCAGGGAAATATTCGAGTAATGTGCGGAAAACTTGAAAACCGGCGTTCTCCATTAGGAGTCTTTGGGGCAGATTGTAGTCTTGACAACTGATCCGGTCAATTTCGGACATTTGCAGGGTGGTGAGAATTTTCATGCTGTATCCAATTATGAAGGTTTCAAGCCGGGACTGAAACTTCTAGAATGTTTTCACATCATAAATAGTAGACTTTGTTTAGGACGCTTCTAATAGAGAGCTGCCTGAAAACTAAAGTAAAAGTAATTGCAAGAAAGTATCTGCTCCGAATTGAGAACTACCTGAATTCAACACAGGACTTAGATATAATTAGGTGCTAGCACAAAGGAAACATCAATGATGAAACGACTAGACACAAAAATTGTTTTAGTCTTTTGCATACTTTCGCTTCTACAGCTTCCAATCCAGGCAGGCCGTAAACACGCCGATGTAGATAAAATTGGGAATCGTAAGATTAACGGAAAAGTTGCCCGTCTTTTCCCTAACTTTGTTTCTCTCGAAAAGGAAATACAGATTGGGGCGGGGTACGCCCAAGAGGTTGAGCGTACAGCTCGATTGATAGAAGACCCAGTTGTTACTGAATATGTGGACAGTTTGGCGCAGAAGATTGTTCAGAGATCCGATGCAAAAGTACCTTTTGTGGTCCGTGTATTAGACACAGAAGAAGTTAATGCCTTTGCTCTTCCGGGCGGATACTTTTTTGTGAATAAAGGATTAATTTTGGAGGCTGAAACGGAATCCGAATTGGCAGGGGTTATGGCGCATGAAATAGCCCATGTTACGGCGCGCCACGCGACAGAGCGGATGACCAAAGGGCAGCTACTCCAGTTTGCGGCGCTCCCCGCACTTTTTGTTGGGGGTTATTGGACGCAGGTTGCAATACGACAGGGGATGTCTTTCGGGCTTTCGATGTCTGCTCTGGGTATTACTCGACAGTCGGAAGGAGAAGCCGATCAGCTGGGAACTCAATACCTTTGGAATACTGGATTTGATCCCACTGCCTTTATTACTTTCTTTGAAAAGCTGAGCGCGAAGGAAAAAGAGAAGCCCGGAAGGTTCGCAGGGTTTTTCAGGACGCATCCTCATGTTGATGAAAGAATTGTTCGTGTTCAAGAAGAGATCTCTTTCTTGCCGGTCAAGGATGAGTATCTGGTGACTGGGTCAGAGTTCGCCAAGGTGAAAGCCCGACTTATAGCGATGGATAATCAGCTGGTACAGCCCGGCAGTGCTGCAGCTCCAAGCTCGAAACGCCCAACCTTGAAGCGTAGAACGAATACGGATCGTAGTGAGAGGGAAAGGCCTACTTTGAAATCAGATCGTCCTACATTGAAACGCAAAACTTCTGATTCTGATAATTAATTTCTATCCAGGCTCTGAGGATAGAGGGGTGTATTCTGAAAGGAGAAAGTGAATATGTTTAAGGGTATTTTCCCGCCATTAACTGTGCCCTTTGCGGAAGATGGAAGCATCCTTTGGGGTAAGGTGGAAAGTAACTTGCAGACCTATCTGGCAACTCGACTGGCTGGATTTCTTGTTCTTGGCTCCAATGGGGAGTCGGTGCATCTAACTGATTCAGAGAGGTATGAACTAGTCCGAGTTGTTAGGTCTTGCGTGCCAGAGGATAGGTCGTTTGTCGTAGGATTAACGGCAGCGACTCTAATTGAGGCTCAGAATTTTATTGATAGTCTTTCTGGGCTGAAGATCGATGCTTTTCTAGTCAGTGTGCCTTCCTACTACAAGAACAAAATGACGCACACTGCCCAAGCTACATTTTTTAATGAGGTTGCGGATTTCTCTAATATTCCAATACTGCTGTACAACGTTCCCCAATATTCAGGCGTAACGTTGCCACCTCTTATGGTCAAGGAACTCTCAACTCATCCTAACGTAATTGGAATGAAGGAAAGCTCCGGGAATTTGATCTATTTACAACAGATTCTCGATATCGTTGGAGATGCGGAATTCGAAGTTCTGCTTGGCTCCGCACAGATTCTAGGACCAGCTAAACTTTTGGGTATCGAAGCTGCAATAGTAGCGATCGCCTGTGCCTTACCAGATCTTCCCATTGACGTTATGGAGGAGAGAGCAGGGGATACTAGGAAAGCTCAACTTGACCTGTTCAGAATTTCCCAAACCTTGACAGCAGAACACGGGATAGCAGGTTTGAAGAAGGCAATGGATC
>CAYXBG010000123.1:0-4342 GCA_964463145.1 uncultured Acidobacteriota bacterium | reverse complement strand
CATGACCATGCCGGGATTAGTTGCCCAGAATTAATTGACGGACCAATCTAAAAGGCATTGATCCTTGTGTCAGTAAGCGATCGTGGTATTCCAGCAGGGAGAAGGAGTCTCCCTGCTCCCGTTTATATTCTTTTCGAAGGTCCATAAGTTCATTATATCCAACGATATAAGAGATGGCATAGCTGGGCCGAAACACATAGATGTTAACTTCTCCTGCAGTTGAATTGGGTTCGAACCTGATGTTGTCAACCAGGAATTGCCGGGCTTCATCATAGGTTATTTGGCCTGTATGAAGTTTGATGTCTAGGATAACGCGCGCAGCCCTCCATAAACGGGTCCTTAGTTGAGTAAGGCGTGTCTGTTTTCTTTGTTTGAAGAATCCAGTCTCATACATTAGCTCTTCACAGTAGAGACCCCATCCCTCTGAGAACAGTGGAGAGCGGTAGACTTTCCTGATTAGACGGGGATTTTCTTGAGCTTTCACTGCCTGTAGATGGTGTCCAGGGTAAGACTCATGAGGCGCAATTACTGAGATCCAGGTAGGGTCATGGGCTCTTAACATGGCTTCCGCCTGGCGATCACTTAAGTCCGGATCAATGGGATGCAGGATCAGATATCCTGTCTTTTCCCTTGAAAAAGGAGGTGGAGAGCTGAAGGTCCCAAAGGGAGAAAAGGCTCTCTGGCTGGGAGGAGTGTAAATACATTCGACCTTTTCTCCTGGGGGTATGGTTACAAGATTTTGTTTCCGGACGTGGTCACGAGCTCTTTGAATTTCTTTGCAGTAAGAATCAAGGAGCCCTTCCCTGGTGGGGTGATGGTCACGGAGTTCTTCCGTTATTTCCATCCAATCCTTTTTTGGATCTATTTCTAAGGCCGCCTGTTGGAGTAATAGTTGGGTCTCCTTGTAATAGCGTTCTCCCTTGACCAGCAGGGATTCAGCGTTGTCATCGAGGAGGTGGAATTCTTTCAGGTAGAAGTCGTAGAGTTCGCGCCCGATAGCGACGGAACCTCTAGAGTTGGGTAAGAGCTCTTCTTCTAAGTACGTGAGAAAGTTTTGTAATGCCGCTATAGCTGTTTGGTTGGAGGCTAGGATGGAATCTTCGAGACCTGGAATTTTAGCTGCGAAATCTGGGATATTTTTCTGGTAGAAAGGGAGGACACGCTTGGCCGTATGTATAGCAGTTTGAGTAAATATTCGAGGTGGGTTGATAAGATTTTGGCGACCCTGGAATAGCAACCTAGGAATTTCTTTTAGACGGCCCAAAAGCTGGGTGCCTCGTTCCTCAAGTGGGGCGAAATTTTTGGAGATCAAAGTGTTGAGTGCTGAAAATGGGATATAGAGACTGG
Organism: uncultured Acidobacteriota bacterium; assembly: GCA_964463145.1. Lineage (GTDB taxonomy): Bacteria > Acidobacteriota > UBA6911 > RPQK01 > CBDAPI01 > CAYXBG01. The sequence continues at coordinate 2,995 of CAYXBG010000123.1, read as the reverse complement.
GATCGTTTTTCCACTGCATGTGTTGATTGATAGCGATATCCTGAACTCGTATGTGAGATCGGAGGAGCCTTTTATCAACAAGTTCGTCAGGATTGAGTCCCTGTGGTGAGATAGCTTCTAAGTCGGTCAGAAACTGCCGTAGGCGCAACGAACGTTTTTCTTGACTGGCAGCACTCAAGTCGACCAGTTCCTTGTTGTGTGTATGGATACCATTGCGAGTAGCTTCTTCTGGGTGAGTTTTCCAGTAATCGTCTAGGTATTTGATAGTGAAGTTACTGAGTTGAATGCTTTCAAGTGTCTTTTGTTTTTCCGAAGGGAGATAGCAGGCCTGACAAGTGGAAAATATCAGTACAGCCATTACAAAATATCTGGATGTTTTCTTAATTGACGACTTTTCTTTAAAAGAAGAGCCATCCAAAGCAGAGGCTTTCGGTCTCTGGAGGGATTCCCTTGGGAATTCAGTTTCAGCTGAGGTGTTCATCAGTCGATCGCCGAGAAAAAGGGTAGCATTGTTTTTTCGTCAACCTCAACAAAACGCACAGCAACAGACATCCCTATTGAAATAGCATCCATTGGAACGTCAATGATTCGACTGACGATCCGGAGATTCTCTTCTAAATCTATCAGTGCCACTGCGTAGGGCAGATCCTTTTCTAGTGAGGGATGGAAGGAGCGCCTATAAATGACATAGCTATAAATAGTACCTTTTCCGGAGACGGGCTCCCAACGATATTGCTCCGACCTACACTGAGGACAGATGACTCGAGGTGGGTGGCGTAAAGTCGAACAATCTGTACAGAACTGAAATTGGAGGACCTTTCTGCTGCAAGCCTCCCAGAAGGGCATTGAATCAGAATCGGGAGTAGGAAGTAGAGAATGATTTTTCATTGTCTCGCCATTTCAAGTTTTCCTAAGGATTGTTGCTGCATGGGAAGCAAACAGGATTCCACCACCGCCCGTAACTAGGATATTTTCTGCGTCCTTAACCTGCCGGGCCCCACAATCTCCTCGAAGTTGCTTGACAGCCTCCGTGACGTGTAGGACTCCGTTAGCATGTCCTTGGGATAGAAGCCCTCCATGTGTGTTAACAGGTAGTGATCCGCCTAAGCCTATGCCTCCATTTGCTAACAAACTATCTGCGTCCCCTCTCTTGCAAAATCCATAGGCTTCTAATTGTAGAAGGACTGTATAGGTAAAGGAGTCGTATAATTGGGCCGCATCGACATCACCAGGAGATATTCCCGCCGCTTTGTAAAGCTTCGAGGCAAGCTGGGTGCACACTGAGGTGGTTAGGTCGCCGGCAGTATGTACGTAGCGGTGATGGTGTTTCTGGAAGATTGCAGCAACTTCCACGATCGGTTGTGGCAGGTTTCGAGCACGGTCCATTGAAGTTAAAATGAACGCTCCTGAGTAATCACTAATTAGGGAACAGTCAAAGAGACGGAAGGGGTCGCATATCAAGGGGGAGGCCAGGTAATCCTCCAGGCTGATGGGAGATCGCATCTGAGCGTTCTGATTCAAGCTGGCATGGTGTCGTGTGGAAACGGCGATAGCTCCAAGCTGTTCAGGGGTCGTGCCATATTCGTGCATGTGGCGCCGAGCTCCCAGAGCATAAGCACCTGGAGCGCCCACTAGACCGAACGGTTCTTCAAAGTCGCTGTATCCCCAGTTGAGAGTGCCATGAGTTGGAGGACACTGACGGTAGTTAGTCCCTGCATTCTGGCCTATTGTGAAAAGTACGATCTTGCAGAGACCGGCTTGGATGGCTGCCATTGCCTGCGAGATCGCAGCAACAGGAGAAGCCCCTCCCAGATCTAGGGTAGAGGCATAAGATGGTTGAATTCCAAGGCCTTCCGCTAACAGTATGGAGTATAAGAATGTGGGGTCATGGTAGGGGGTATCTGTCAGTACCCCATCGATGTCATCCGAACTAAGACCTGCATCATCAAGAGCTCTATTGGCCGCGCTAAGGGCTAGATTCAAGCTGGTAGTGTCGGAAGACTTTCTGACATTAGTCTCACCAATGCCAACGATACAATAACGATTCTGAGTTGATCGAGGTCTACTCAAGACAATCAAACCAGCAATGGGAAGGAAGCTGTCCACTAAGAAGTACGGCTTCTCTCACTATATATATTTCAGGACACATCAAAAGCTGCAATGCTTTAGTCATTCGAGACTATAATAGGCCTTGTAATAGTATGGGCAAAGTCGGCTCCGTTCAACCTTCAACCAACAGCCCAATGATCTCACCAGCCGAGTTTAATCTTCGAGAGGCTGGGCGAGTCTAGGCACACATAATATAGTAGAGCCATGAATCTTCCTCGTTCTCAGCGGACTGTACCGGATCTACTGACCTGGAGAGTTGCTAATGGCAGAGACACACCACTCCTTTTATGTGAAGGCATACAATTCAGTGCCGAGCAGGTAGAGGCCGAAGTAAATCGGATCGGACAGGGATTGATCGAGTTGGGAGTGTCCCCAGGAGAGCGGGTTGGATTGATGTCATCAAACAAGGCGGAGACAGTGTTTTGTTGGTTGGCAATTCTTAAGATAGGAGCTACTTGTGTGCCTGTTAACACCGGTCTGAGAGGACTTCAATTATCCTATGTCCTTAACCACTCTGAGGTGCAGCTTCTAGTAAGTGAACAAGCCTGCTTAGAGCAACTCAAGGATGTGAAAGAGGACTTAGAAGTACTAGAGGTGTTGATTTTTTTAGATGAAAAAGGAAAGCAGGAGGCCTTTCCAGGTAAAGTTTCGCACCTCTTGACCGACATCTGCGGTGATTATGAATTGGATCCGTGTGTATCCGTTAAACCCGATCAGCTCGCTTCAATCTTGTACACCGGAGGCACTACAGGACCTTCCAAAGGAGTCATGTCATCCCACTGCCAATATTACTGGTGGGCCGTTCTCATGGTACGATGTTTGAAACTGAACTCATCCGATATCTGGTACACATGTCTTCCCTTTTTTCACATCAATGCTCAGGGAA
>CAYXBG010000122.1:0-4342 GCA_964463145.1 uncultured Acidobacteriota bacterium | reverse complement strand
GAAACCCCAAGATGATCTCCATCTGCTGGTTGACGAGCATAGCGCATCGTATAAATCCCCTCTTCAATTACAGCATTCTTGTAGTCTTTCCAGGAACCTGAAATTTGAAAAACACCAACCAAAGTGCCGACAGGAAATTGTCCGAAGTTCACGCCTAACTCTGGCGATGAAGAATCCTTTAAATCAATATTCTCTCGGATCCAGAATGTGGCGATAACGCCGCTGTTCATAACAACCTGAGAAGCGGACATCGGGAGAGATTCTCTAATAGATGGAGCAATCTCCTCAGGTACAGCTTCCAAAATTGTCTCGAGTTTTCCCGTCTGGGGAAAGACCAAAGCGGAAAAGGCTAGGAACACGATAAGACGCATTAACATTGATTAACTCCGGACAATGAAGATTACGGGCCTCGGCAAATATTTCAAAAGTGCACAGTGCATTTAAATTCAGAATGAGGACAACTTCCTCTTGGCATCACCGGACAAACTTACCTACAAAGGCACTTTTTTTACTCGGACTGCTCCAACGTGTTCCAAAGGCCTCACCTCGGAACTCATTCTCCAGGGTAAATGCAGGTTTTGCAGTCACCGCACTCAGAGGTGGATAGTAGACAAATTCGTTACCACACAAGTGGTCTCCGTGTCCCAGGGAACGGGTAGCCATACTCGCCACTCCACCAGCCCGAAGGGTAGTGTTTTGGTGCTCGCCCACCTGGAAATCAATTGGAGCAACTTCGATATCGATTACTTTATTCAAGAGATCTGGAGCCATAGACTTCGCAAAGGACATCAAGGCCTGCTGTTGCGGTTGGTTCGCCACTGCATCTACTATCAGGATGGACCGGGCAGGGTCTACTTCACCGGCAAAAAGATCTCCCAAAGTGGCATTTGCCTGAATGACAGCCACCACCGAGAGGCCCTTCACCGAAACACCCTGCCAACTCCCCTCGTGGACACGCCAAGCTAAGATTGCCTCCCGACCAGTCAACCCTACTTCGGCATTGGCGAAACAAGGACCAGTATAGATATCAGCAGTCCTAACCTCGACATAATCACCGCTAATTTCAACATCGGCAGCTCCGAGCATCAAAACAAAAGGGAAAAGAACTAAAAAAAACATAATCGACTTCATGATTTTGAGTGCTCCATTTTCTACGGCAACATTTCTCTAATTACAGCAGGCACCCCAACAGAACTGACCTGCATCAAAGTCACCAGATTCGTGTGACTTTGATTTTGTCACTCCAAAGTCTGGTTGGGGACATCCTTCTAGTACGGCTCGAAGCACTCCCGGCCAGGAATACAGTCTTCTTTTTCCACTACTGCTCCATCCGGGCCCAGGCACTCCTGGGTAAGACTACACCAACAAATTCCGTCACTCGGATTGGGCACAAGAGGATCTGGCTCTACCTGTACGTACATCCCCTTGTAGCGAAGTCTTTGACAAGTCTCCCTGATTTCTGGAATTGCATCCATCTCTAACTCTCCATTCCAGCAGCCCTGATAATGGCACGTTTAGTCGCCACTCGGGCCAGCTGCACCTTATATTCGTTCATGCTAAGCGGCACAGCCTCTCCTACCGCCGCATCGCCGGCCTGCTGGGCCACCTGAGAACTGATCGTTTTCCCCTCTAAATGCTGAGCTGCCACCTTAGAAATCCAGGGCACAGGTGCAACATGGCCTAATACAATCGAGGCTGTACTGATTTCGCCACTACTGGCAAAGTTCAAAGAAACTGCAGCTGCAACCAAGGGCCAATCCAGAACCTGTCTCTGGCGGATCTCATAAGTAGCATTTCGATTCTTCCCAATGGGTACTTGGACATCCACCAGGATCTCATCGTCGGCAAGGGCATATTCCTTCTCAGCCGCCTCGTCATAGGCAAGTACGTACTCATCCTCCCCATTCGACGGGATGTGGTAAAAGTCACTCAGGGGAACCGTTCGAATCCCTCGTGGACCCGTAATATTTATCTCAGCTCCTAGGGCAATCAGTGCTGGAGCAAGGCTGGATGGGTTAACAAATTGAGCATCACCGGCATTTCCAAAGATCGCATGGAAGCGATTATCTCCAGCTTTGATCATAGAGTTACCATCATGCTTAGGAAGAAGGCCGTATCCCTTCCTGAAATACCAACATCGAGGACGCTGACATAGATCACCACCCACAGTTCCCATGTTACGGATCTGTGGGCTGGACACCCCTTCAGCAGCCTGGATAAGGGCCGGAAACAACTCCTGGATTTTAGTATCAGAAATCAGCTCGGCCAGTGTGGTAGTCGATCCGATTCTGAGGTTTTCCCCGCTCACTCGGACACCTGAAAGACCCTCAATACTCTTCAGGTTAATGAGGACAGAGGGACTCACTACAGAATCTTTCATTAGGCTTAGCAAGTCTGTTCCGCCTGCAAGCAGAGCGGCCTGGGTCCCCTTTTGGCCGAGTAATTCGACAGCCTCTTTGGTAGTTTTGGGACTTGCATACGAGAATGATTGCATCTTAGGCTCCTTTCCCCAGCGCTTTCAAAACCCGGTCTGGAGTCAAAGGAAGAGTTGGAACCCTAACTCCTATCGCATTAGCTACAGCGTTGGAAATGGCTGCACCCGGGGCAATCACAGGCGGCTCTCCTAAGCCAATGACTCCTCTCTCATCGTATCCCGGTCCTGTCATCATATGTACTTCCAACTTACCTACATCGAAAACCCCAGGAAGTTTATAGAACTCCATATCTGCATTTAGGAGTGCTCCCGTAACTGGGTCCATAATCTTTTCCTCAGTCAGCGCATAGGCTATGCCCATGATAAGAGCACCAAAGACCTGACTCCGGGCTGTCTTGAGATCTAGGATCAGCCCACAATCCTGGACTGCAAGCATCCTATTGATACTGACGACCCCTGTTTCAACATCAACAGAGACGTCCGCCATCTGTACACCTCCCACCCCACTATCATTGAGCTTTCCGGGACCCGGATTTTTTCCGGTAACAGTTATGGGGTTGGCCCCCAGACGGGCTACAGCACGTTTCCACTCAATCGCTCTACTATGGTCGTCCTTGACTCGGATGAAACCATCACGGGCTTCAAGCTGATCTACCGATTCTACTCCGAGCTCTCCAGAAACCACCTCAAATAACTTCTCTAAAGCCGTCTGGGCCGCACGACGGGTGGAGGAGCTTACGCCCCCAACAGTTGTACTCCCGCCGGAAGCACCTGACTGAGGAAACTGGCTATCTCCAAGTCTAACTTTGACTTGAGAAATCTTTAAGCCGAAAGTTTCAGCCAACACGATCGCAATGACTGTTCGTGTACCTGTACCCAGATCCTGACTTCCTAGCTTAGCCTCAACCAAGCCATCTGGATAAACGATAACCTCACAATTACTCTGGTGAGCTCGCCCTCCCCAGGTGTGAAACGCAACCCCCATCCCTCTCTTCATGGGGCCGTCTTGAGATTTCGTTCGGGGACGCCAGTTAGCTTCCCAATCCATCATCTTGGAGGCTATGCTCATCTCCTGTTTATAGATTCCAGCCAAGCGTCCGGTGAGATGGATATTTTTATTAAAGAACTGTACCGGGTCCATACCGATTTTTGCGGCCAGATCATCCAAGGCCGACATTGTAATCAAGCAGGCCTGAGGATGGTTGGGAGCGCGCCAGGCACGGGCAGCTCCTGTGTTGGTGGGGACCGCAGTGTGTACCTTGCGGCGATTGGGAACCTCAACTACATAAGGCAAGGGGGGGTTTCCTCCTCGAACCAACCCGCCTGAACCCCAGGATTCCGAAATCCAGGCCTTAAGATCCCCTTCACTTGAACATCCGACCTTAACCTTCGCATATGCTGAGGGCCGGTCACCGGCAATGGCCATCTCGGCATCACGTGGAAGCATCATCTTGACAGCTGCTTTGGTTTCACGAGCCAGCTCGGCACACTCGACGCCCCAACGATCGGCCGAAAATTTACTGCCAAATCCACCTCCCATATACTGGGTAATTATTCGGACATTAGCAGCTGGTATCTTCAGAGCCTCACCAAATTGACCAGGAAGACCCGAGACCGCTTGGGTAGAACACCACGCTGTCAGATGCTCGTCATCCTGCCATTCGCAAACCTGGCCATGGGCTTCGAGACAACAATGTGCAATTTTGGCGAGTCCATAGTAACCCTCCAGAACAACATCACTTTCGTGCATTGCAACGTCTGGATCACCTGTTGTCTGAGCCCCGCCAGGCTTGGTCTCGGGAGCATCTTCCAGGCGCTCCTCACTTACAGAGTGGGATAACACGTCGGACTCGATATCAACAGCCTGCAGAGCGTCACATAGAACACTCTCACTCACCGCAGCCAAGG
>CAYXBG010000121.1:0-4384 GCA_964463145.1 uncultured Acidobacteriota bacterium | reverse complement strand
TTGTTAAAGATGCTAAATTGGTTGAAGTAACACTTCATGACAAATCCGAATTGAAGGCTAAGGTGGTGGGTCTTGATCCAGTCAACGATCTGGCTCTGCTCAAGATAGACTGTCCTGAGGGAGGATGCTCTCACGTGAGATTGGGAGATAGTGAAGGGCTACGGGTGGGGCAAAAGGTTTTGGCTATAGGTAATCCTTTCGGTCTTCAGCTGACTCTTACTACAGGGATCATCTCATCCTCGGGGAGGACACTGAGGACGGCGCAAGGATACTATGTCGAAGATGCTATTCAGACGGATGCCGCGATCAATCCAGGCAATAGTGGTGGCCCCCTTTTGAATACGCGAGGTGAGGTGATTGGGATTAATACTGCTATATTCTCTCGCTCCGGAGATAGTGCAGGTATTGGTTTTGCGGTACCCGTAAATACTTTGCGGACGATTCTTCCTGATCTTTTAGAGCATGGCAGTGTCATACGTCCCTGGAGTGGGTTTAGGGGAAGGTCTCTTTACCCTCGTCTGGCTCAGGCCTTAAAAGTGACAGTGGAAAGCGGGTTTCTTGTAGAGGCTGTGGAGAAGGGAAGCAGCGCAGATAAGGCCGGCATTCGTGGGGGTACTCAGCAGGCTTTCTATGGTAATAGACGTATCTTGATCGGAGGGGATATCATTCTTCAGATCGGTCGATATAGCATAGCTACTGGTGAGGATATACTCCATGCCTTACAGAATGAGAAACCAGGCAACAAGATCCTGGTTGTTTTTATGCGCGGTGGCCGCAGGATCGAAAGAGAGATGATGCTGGTATCTCAAGAGTCTGATAAGGGGCTTCGTTTCTGAGTAGGAATTCTGGGTCCAACTTGAGGACTCCGACTCTTCGAGAGAGGTTTATTTCACACCTAGACGCTATATATAGGTGAGACAGATAGGATGGAGGTGGGTATGATAAATAAAGTTATCCTTGTTGGAAGGCTTGGGCGTGACCCCGAGATGCGTTATACGAACTCAGGTACCGCTGTAGCTAATTTCTCTGTAGCGACTGATGAGAGATGGAATACTCGTGATGGAGAGTCCCAGAACCGTACCGAATGGCACAACATTGTGGTGTGGAGCAAACTCGCAGAAATATGTAGTCAATATTTGCAAAAAGGAAAGCTAGTTTACATAGAGGGTCGACTCCAAACTCGAGATTGGGAAGATCGCGATGGCAACAAGAGGCGTACTACTGAGATTGTTGCTACCGAGATGAAGATGTTGGGAGCTCGAAACGAAGGGGTGCCGAGAGAGGATGCTCCAACTCAACGAGGCGGAGAGTCTGGTGAAGGAGTCAAAGATTCAGGTGAGGCGGCTGGGCCCATGGATGTTGGCATCACCGATGACGATATCCCATTTTGAAGTGGGCTTGAGTTTCCGGAGAATGGGGTTTATCTCTAGAAGGATTTTTGGAGCTTGATTTGGGCTCGAAACTGATCTTGCATCTTCATGAAGGAGTAACTTAACGAGATCGTGGATTCGCCCTTTGCATGGTAATGATCTGCCGTTACTCCTGCAGGAGCGTGATCTGCAGAATCTTTCCTTTCGGCAAGAATCGAGATTGGAAAAAGTATCCCTGTAAATATTGAGACTAGAACACGTATAGAGTTCCGTTGCATGTCGTATAGCGCTATTTGGAGATGTAAGCCCAGCAAACTACCTCAGATTCCAGCGTGACCTGAACTCTTTGATAGTCGTCCACTTCATATTTGTCCGCCTCTTCTAGTTCGGAGGAGGTGATACGAAACACTGTCCCCATGACTGAATCCTTTGAATTCCCCGTAAACAATAGAATGGGGTGGAATTTCTTTTTACTAGATCTCAGAACTTCCGCATCAGTAATTTCTATCTCTCCCAAACGATACCCTTGGAGGACGTCTTCGGTGCCATGAAGTAGGCGTCCGAAGGTATCCATTTGGACTTTCTCCTGTTGTAGGGTTCCGTAAGAGAAGAGGAGAGTGTTCTTTGTCATCGCAAGCTAGCGCTGGAATTTATTATTGTGAAGAGGCTAGCGCTGCAGAAATTTTCTGAGAGTCTTCAAATAGAGAAAATTCCGTTTGCAATCCGTCTTTCACGACAAACATGTGAACAGCTTCAGCGTCTAAGTTATCTGCTGTATATTTGACCTGGACATGTACTTGATCGTTTTCTGCTAGCACATATAAAATTTCCAGATCAAAATTAGGATAATTAGTGTGCAGATGTGCTAGGAAGTTATCCCGCCAATCATCGAACCCGTTATATTTTCCTGAGTATTTATGATCACCGTTTATTTTGATGACTGCATTTTTGTGAAAGATCTGAGAAAGGCGTCCGAGATCACCTTCGGAAAACGCCTGGTAACCACTTAGGACGAGATCTTTTGGTGTCATAAGAGCTCCTTTTGATTAATCAGTGTTTAGTCGGAGAGATTTCCAATGTAAGCCTAAAGTTGTGTAGCATAGTGTGTAGCATAGAATGAGAAGCGGAATCCGTCTAGTATTTGAGGATATGATTAGGAGGGCAAATGGAAAAAAGGATTTTTTACGTGTGGAAAGTGTTTTTGAAACATTTATCAGTCTGTGTGATGTGCACGTTAACTGCAGGGTACGCTTTTTCTCATGACCCATCGAGTCTGACCAAAAGAATGACAGGCGCAACGTCGGTCGAAATAGTAGCCTCGAGTGAGGACCGACCCATTGTGTTCCCAGATACGGCACACCATCAAACCCTAGTTGTAGACCTACATACACACAGCGTATTTTCGGATGGTCATGTATGGCCCAATATTCGTGTTGCAGAAGCGATAAAGGACGGCCTGGATGGATTAGCTATTACAGAGCATCTAGAGGTGCAACCGCATCGTCGAGATATATTGCATCCAGACCGGAACAGAGCCTTCGAAATTGCTTCGGATACGGCCGCAGGTTCTAATCTTCTAATTATTCGAGGGAGTGAGATCACCCGTAGAATGCCAGTAGGGCATATAAATGCGGTATTTATCACTGATGCAAACGAATTGTTGCTTCCTGGTCATGCCGGATTTGCCGACGATAATCCCTCGGCTTTTAGAGAATCGGCTTATAAGTGGCCTGCACAAAAAGCCATAGATGCCGCAGCTAAGCAGGGAGCTTTTTTGTTCTGGAACCATCCCTATTCGACGATGCATTCCTCGACCGGAATAGCGAAATTGAGTGATTTCCATATAGCTAATATAAAGGCTAATAAGCTTCACGGCATTGAAATAGCCAACGGGAAGACATACTCCGAAGAGGCTTTCCAGATAGCGCTAGATTACGGTCTGACGTTGATAGGTGTATCTGATGTTCATAATCTGATCGATTGGGATTATGGGCCAGATCAAGGTGGGCATCGTCCGGTTACCTTGGTGTTTGTAAGTGACAACTCTGTGGAGGGCATCCGAAGTGCTCTGTTAGCAGGGCGTACAGTAGTGTGGTTTAAAAATCAGCTTTTCGGTAGAGAGGAAGTTATCCAGCCTTTACTGAGAGCGAGTTTGAGTGTCAGTGAGTTAGAGTACGGAAGAAGAAATCGACAGGATACCCAGGTAGCCAAGATTACGTTTACCAATGTTTCAGATGTTAATTTTAATCTCCGATATGAAGGAGATTACACTTTTCTGGAAAATGCGGATCGTATAACGATACCTGCCAATAGTTCGCTGACGGTTCACGTCAGAACTGGAAAAAACTTGAATCAGATCCAACTTTCTTTCTCTGTAGAAAATGCATTGACAGCGCCGAAAAAACAGGCTCGTATGGTGTTTGATGTTTTTCGCAATAATGTACCGGAGTAAATGGAGATGAGGCGAAATTATTCATTTCTAGAGATCAGTAGACAACGTTTCACCTTGGCGATAATCTTGGGTATTGCTCACGTTAGTATCCTGGCAGATACCTTAGACACTAAAATCGCCATTGCCGTGAAGGCAGTCAATGAAGACGTAATCAGTTGGCGTCGAGATATTCACCAGCACCCGGAATTGTCCAATCGAGAATTCCGTACCAGTGCATTGGTATCCGAACATCTGCTTAGTCTTGGCCTCGAAGTTGAAACTGGAGTGGCCCATACGGGTGTAGTGGCTATTCTAAGGGGAGGTAAGCCTGGTCCTGTAATCGCTCTACGTGCCGATATGGATGCCCTGCCGGTAGTCGAAAAAACTGGTCTGCCCTACGCCTCAGAGATGAAAGGACAATACCAAGGCGTCGAGGTAGGAGTGATGCACGCGTGCGGTCATGATAATCATGTGGCTATCTTGATGGGGACAGCTCAAGTATTAACTTCTGTCAAGGATGAGCTGCCAGGTAGTGAAATTCATATTTCAAGATTAGGCAGCAGCAACTGTTAAAAATATCCAT
>CAYXBG010000120.1:0-4403 GCA_964463145.1 uncultured Acidobacteriota bacterium | reverse complement strand
CTCGGAAATGGGCCTCTTTAAGTCCCTCTTTTTGAACCATCGTACCCATGGCCCCATCCATTACGAGAATGCGTCGAGAAAGTTCCGACTCCAGAGATGAATAGGACGGGCTTCTAGGCATCATTCCGGGGCCTCCGAGCGAGTACTCGCCGCTCACCAAAGAATTGATTGAGTAAAAGACAGATGGAATAGGTGGGTTCGGATTTGTTTAAAGTATAGAAATGGAAATCGTTCACACCTTCCCTCACTAGCTGCTGACAACAATCAAAAGCGATCAGTCCACCACGCATAATCTGAGATTGCAGGGAAAAAGAGCTCTCATAGGATGCATACAACCAGTCAGGCAAAGATGCCCCGCACTTTTCGGCGAATTTGCAAACTCCCTCAAAACTGCGAATTGGTAGGATTCCCGGAACAAGGGGTTGAGATATACCGGCAGCCACTACTCGATCTCGGAATCGCAAGAAAACACCTGGATCGAAGAAAAACTGTGTGATAGCTCGTGTGGCACCTGCATCAAACTTTCTCTTGAGGTTGTCTAGATCGGCCTGAGGACTACTAGCTTCGGGGTGGGTCTCCGGAAAAGCAGCCACACTGATTTCAAAATTCCCTAACCGTTTTAACCCGGAGATGAGATCAGAGGCATAGCGGTAGCCCCCTGGAGTTGGGTTGTAAGATCCTGTTCCCGCAGGAGGATCACCTCTCAAAGCCACCAGATGTCGGATTCCTAGATTCCAGTACTCGCTAGCTAGTGCATCAATTTCCACTCGGCTAGAACCTATACATGTCAAATGAGCCGCAGCTTTGAACCCCTCATCTCGCAATCGAATCACCGTCTTCTGGGTTCCTCTCTGATTTGTCCCACCGGCTCCGTAGGTCACAGAAACAAAATCGGGGTTGAGACTTCTTAGATCCTTCGCCGATGAAAAAATCTGCTCCTCTTGATCCTGATTGGCAGGAGGGAAAAACTCAAATGAGAATCGCAACCCTTTTCCTGGTGATTGATTAAGTAATTCTTGAGAAGTTGAATCTGTCTTACTTGATAATCTGTTCATGAGATACTTTCTCAAAAGTAGTTTATGATTGTGTCGTTTGCCCCATCCAAATTCCTACTGTTAGTTCACTCCCGGCCAATGCGTAGTGGTCAATCTTTGTAAATCCAGCTTCATCCATCCAACCGCTTACGGTTTCTGTTTTGAAACCAAGCCACCGATGGGAGTGTTCTGCACGTAGGGTTTCCATATCGTGCTCTTCAAAGTCGACAACAATAAGACGCCCAGTAGATTTCAAAACTCGAGCAGCCTCGCACACAACCTCTCCTGGATTCTCAATAAAATGCAGGACTTGGTAAACGGTTACAACATCGAAGAAATCGCTTTGGATTCTTAACTGACGGACATCTTCTTGCCTAAGTTTGCAATTTCGAATCCCTTGTCTTTCCAGGTTAGAACGAGCGACTTTCAACATCTCCGAGGAACTGTCTACCCCTACTAAACTGGATACACTAGGAGAAAATAGTTCGAGCAAACGCCCTGTTCCTGTCCCCATGTCCAGAAGTGACTGAAAATCCCTGCCTGACAAGAGCTCTAGGAGGATTTCCTCCACGTCCTTATCCTCCGCATGCAACGACCTGATCGAATGCCAATTGGTTGCGTTATCGTTGAAGTATTCCGTCGCTTTTTGAGCTCTTTCATCCAAAAGGGAATGTAGTCTTGTAATATCTAGTTTTACTGTCGGATCTTCTTCTGGCATTGAGCTGACTAGAACACTTGCCACACTGAGCCCAGCCCCTCCAGATGCAAGACGGAAATAGACCCAAGACCCTTCTCTATGCCGGTCCAATATCCCTGCTTGGTAAAGTAATTTCAGATGTCGAGAAATTCGAGGCTGGCTCTGACCCAAAAGCAGAGCCAACTCCGAAACCGTCAATTCTGCCCGAGCACATAGATTAAGGAGACGCAATCTTGTGGGCTCCGCTAAAGCCTTAAGGACCCTAAGCAAACCATTCATTTTTCTATTATACACATATAGATATCTTTATATATGCAATAGATCTTCCCCGAAAAACATAAAGAGCTATCTTACAAAGGGAGTCTTAGGGATCTGATAATGATCACCTCACGAACCTGATGCGCTACGACTGTTCGCCTTTAATGACTTCTAGATGCGAGACCCAGCTGCAGAAAATCAACGAATTCCTTCTCATTCCTAGTCAGGCCGGCAAACTGGGCAATAATTTCATCCTTAGCATTCATTAACGCATATAAGGGAATAGCTATGGTCCCGAAACGCTTTCTTTCCATCTCAAGGTTGGCTTTGTGCTGGGATTTTCCGCCATCAGTATACAAACGTACTAACACATATTCACTAAACAACTCGCGCACTTTTGATATAGTGAAAATGTTCGCTTCCATCCACCGACAATTAGTGCAAGTGTACCCAGTGAAATCCACAAAAATTGGCTTTTGAGTCTTACCAGCCTCAGCAAGTGCCTCGGAATAGTCAGTGAACCAGACCTCCGATTCTCTTTCCCCCAAGGAAGAATCCACCTTGAAAAAATCCAGCACTTGCCCATCTGATCCATAATCTTTCGGGGGAAGAAAGGCGTCAAGCTCTCCCAGAGAACCTCCAGAAAGCCCCCTAAACAGGTAAATCAATAAAATCATGGAGCAGCTCGCGCTAACCCCTCTAAACATCCCAATCCTCTGTCTCTGCCTGTCTTTGAAAAAAGAGATCCCGCCCAACAGATAAACTACTAACGCTAAGACTATTGCTAACCAAACAGCGATGAACACAGGCCGAGTTAAAATTTCCCACTGGTAGACCATATCCACGTTACTAATAAACTTTACGGCAGCCGCTAGTTCCAAAAAACCCATCGTCACTTTCATAGAATTCATCCAAGAACCGCTTTTAGGTAACGACATCAACCAGGACGGGAATATAGCCAACAAGAAAAATGGTGCTGCGAAAACTGTTGCAAAAACAGTGACCCCCAGTAGTGACCAAATCCAGTCTCCTTTTGTTGCGGCTACCATTACTGTCCCTACAAACGGCACCGTACAGGTGAAAGAGGTAAGCGAAAAGGTCAATGCCATAAGAAGGATGCCCAAAGGTCCACCAGTCGATGAAGACTTTTTGCTTACAGCACTCAACCAGCTGGAGGGCAACCGAAGCTCTACTATCCCGAAAAGACTGAGAGCAAACACCAGAAATACTCCCGCTATGATTAGGTTAATCAACGGACTAGTAGCAAGCCGATTGATACCTCCCGCTCCCCACACTGCAGTCAGCAGGAACCCCAGGAAAGTAAATGTAAGGACAATACCCAAGGCATAAAGCAAGGCCTCAGAAATGGCTCTTCTACGAGTAGTCTCTCTCTTCGTAAAGTAGGAAACTGTAATCGGAATCATGGGGAAAACGCAGGGGGTCAACAAAGCTAGCCACCCACCTGCCATCGCAAACAGGATATAGGCCAGTAAGCTTGACCTCATCACCCTCAAATTCTGAGGATCCACAACTGCCAATTGACTTGATACTTCACCAGAACCATCTATCTCTATAGACTTTCTTTCCTGTGCAACCTCAGCAGAATCGGCTAAGTTTGCAACCGAGTCCTGCACGTCTCGATCCACTTGGACTGAAACCGGGACAAGAACAGTCTTAGGAGGCAAACAAAGCCTGTCATTACAGGCCATAAAGCGAACCTCAAGGGGCACCTCGTACAGACCAGGCGGCAAATGCTGACCCACCTGCACAGGGACTTCAAAATCTACTAAACCCTCGAAATATGTGGTCTCGATACCAAAATTCTCGTCCTGTGAAAACTTGGGCTGAGGTTGCCTAGGATCCCCAAAAAGATGAAACCCTGAATCCTCTTTGACATTGATACTGGTTGGTTGGGGAGCTGACAGGACTTCCTTTGGATAAGGAGTCAGAGAATAGAGATGCCACCCAGGAGCAATGGTAGCTCGGAGTTGGATCTGTATCTGGCCACCAGGACTAACCGGCTGGATTTCTGCATGGGCCCTGAAACGGATTTCGCCATCCCCGTAGCCTATCCCGGACAAAGCGGCCAATACTATCAGCGCAACCACGAAGACAATAACCCAGTGTCTCTCACCCATATTCAGAACCGGCTCCTACAAACTCAAATCTACTTACAATTATACTGGCGACTTGCCTTTCAGGACACACTCAGATCTGATTGTAGACAACCCGCCCACCGACTACCGTCAACACAGGAACTCCCCCTAGAGTTCTCCCATGAAAAGGACAATTACGACTTTTCGATTGGAAAGTGGCCACATCTACAGTCATTTTTTTTGTCTGATCGATTACCGTAACATCTGCAATCTTACCTTTTGCCAGGCTCCCCCTGTCGAGGCCTAGGATGTGACTTG
>CAYXBG010000119.1:0-4409 GCA_964463145.1 uncultured Acidobacteriota bacterium | reverse complement strand
TTGGGGGCTTGTTTTCGAGAAACAAGTAACCCAGTTGTGGCCACAGGTGATGGTTTTTCCATCGCTTTACGGGCTGGAGCTGCGTTGACTGATATGGAGTTTGTTCAGTTCCATCCCACTGCCTTGAGTATACCTGGGTGCCCATCCTTCCTTCTGTCTGAAGCTCTACGTGGGGAGGGCGCTATTCTCCGGAACACTGGAGGGCAGCGGTTTATGTCCAAGTATCATTCTCTGGCCGAACTGGCCCCGCGTGACGTTGTTTCTCGTGCGATTCTTGAGGAAGTAACCCGGAGAAATGATGAGAATGTTTTGCTTGACGCATCACATCTTGGCGGAGCTTTTCTCAAAAAGCGGTTTCCGACGATATACCGGACCTGTCTGAATTATGGGTTAGACATTAGCAAATCCCAAGTGCCAGTCTTCCCAGCTGCGCACTATGTCATGGGAGGAGTTTTGGTAGACACCTCTGGCCGAACCACTCTTCCTGGTCTTTATGCAGCTGGAGAGGTCGCCTGTAATGGTGTGCATGGGGCAAATCGACTGGCCAGCAACTCTCTTCTTGAGGGATTAGTCTTTGGCAGAAGAGCAGGTCAGGCAATGACCGAAAATCTCGAGGTCAGTTGGCCGAAATGTCCTACTATACAAAGCTTTACTATTGTTTCACCGGAATCAGAACAAGAGCGAGGAGAGCGTCAATTGCTCCGGAAAACCTTATCCAAGAAAGCAGGTCTTATGCGCTCAGAAAAGGATCTCAAGCTGTTGCTCAACAGGTTTTCCAGATATTGTTTTCCAGAGCAGACCCAAGAATCGATTGAGTCCAATAATATCCGTTTGAATGGGTGCGTGATTGCGGCAGCAGCATTACTCCGAGAAGAAACAAGAGGGGGACACTCCAGACTAGAATTTTCTGCGAGAGACGATAGTCTTTGGCGATGTCATCTGGTAGTTACGTATTCCAAGGGGAGGTTAAATCTTCACCGAAGCCAGGCCGTCGATCTCGGTCAAGAATACCTTCTGAATATTGTTAAGAAAGGGCCAGTATGTCGTACGTGAGCTACTTGGAATGCTCCCGCACTCAGACGGAATACCCGACTGGGCAACTCTATAATCTTTCGCCAGACCATGGGGCTCCGCTGCTCGTTCGTTATAGGTTGGATGCTATACGTAAGGTGGTCCACCCAGAAGATTTTTCTAGACGTAGTCAGTCGATGTGGCGGTATCTCGAGGTATTACCGGTCTCATCAGGTAATGAGATAGTAACACTTGGCGAAGGCTACACACCTTTACTCAAACTCGCAAAGCTGGGTTCTAGTTACGACCTAGAGAATTTATTCATCAAGGATGAAGGTGTCAACCCGACAGGATCCTTTAAGGATAGGGGGCTCTCTGCCGCGGTCACAATGTCTATGGTTCTCGGAGCTGATAAGCTGTGCATACCTACAGCTGGAAATGCCGGAGGGGCCCTAGCTGCTTATGCAGCTCGTGCGGGGCTCGATGCATTTGTTTTTAT
Source organism: uncultured Acidobacteriota bacterium (assembly GCA_964463145.1). GTDB lineage: Bacteria > Acidobacteriota > UBA6911 > RPQK01 > CBDAPI01 > CAYXBG01. The sequence goes on along the minus strand of CAYXBG010000119.1, from coordinate 2,899 downwards.
GCCTCAGGACACCCCATCTTCCAATCAGATGGAAGCTCAACTGTTCGGAGCCCAAGTGTCAAAAGTGGATGGTTTGATCAGTGACGCCGCCCGTCTCATGGGTGAACGTCAAGAGAAAAATGGTTGGTTTGACGTATCGACTTTAAAAGAACCGTACCGAATCGAAGGCAAGAAAACCATGGGATATGAACTAGCCGAGCAGCTAGGATGGTCTGTACCCGATGTGATCCTTTATCCCACAGGGGGAGGTACTGGCTTAATCGGGATGTGCAAAGCTTTTGAAGAGATGGAACAGCTAGGATGGATTGGATCCAAACGGCCCAGGATGGTGGCGGTGCAGGCAAGCGGCTGCGCTCCAATAGTGAAAGCCTTTGCAAAAGGATCGAGGGATTCTGAATTTTGGCAGGATGCTAATACTTTTGCCGCGGGCATAAGGGTTCCTAAGGCGTTGGGAGATTTCCTGATCTTGCGTGATTTAAGGAAAAGCAATGGGACGGCTGTCGCAGTGTCCGATGGTCAGATCTGGAAAGCTTTAAAGGAGGTAGCGTCAGAGGAAGGTTTCTTCATGTGTCCGGAGGGTGCTGCCTGTTGGGCTGCACTGAAAATTCTGCGTGAGAAGGGATGGGTCCGGGAGAAAGAGAAAATTATTCTATTCAATACGGCAAGTGGATATAAGTATCTGGACCATCTGCCTCGGGGGTGTTAGCTAGATGGGTCGGCCAGGACTTTCATAAGATTATTCAAGTATTCAGCAAGTCGGTGCATGTTGGCAGCGAAAGACTTCTTGTAGTCTGAGATGTTAGATTCTGCTCTGTCTGCAACAACTTTCAGGGCAATGGCGGGCACTCTTGTCATTGCAGCTATGCTCAAAACAGAAGCGCTCTCCATATCGCAAACTAGGGCCCCAGTTTTTCTGCCCAGTTGGGCTCGATCGTGGCATGTCAATATTGGCTGATCCACTGTGAGCCCCATTCCCCGGGGGTGATAGCCAAAATCTTTTAGATAGTCCAATACAGAGATTGATTGTCCGTAACACTGGCCGCCTTTGAAACACCAGTGCTTAGGAAAGATGACTTCTCCGATAGTCACAGTTTTATCCACGGCTCCAGATGTTCCTGTGAAAATCAGGACTCTCGGCCTTTCTTGTTTTAGGCCATGGAGTGTGCCGCGCGCAGAGTTCTCAATACCCACTCCGCTGATAAGTGTCCTGCAGGGCACTTCCAAGTGTTTCTTCAGAATTTTCATTTCGGCATGGAAAGCGCAAGCGATCAAGATTTCTTGAGGTTGGAAGGGAGGGGATTGGGTGATCATACGATTTTTCATTGAGCAGCCTGACTCTATTATCTCTCCCTCAATCCAATTGGAATGAATTTGTTTCCAGGAGAACAGTTCCGGTGCTCTGGACTTCCTGCTAGTCTAAGGTTCAAAGAAGCTCTCGTAAAATCGAAAGGCCCAGACATACCGATATGATTTGTCCTCACTGTCACAATCGTAAAGACAGAGTTGTTGAGTCTAGGGAAGCCCGCGATGGAGAAGTAATTCGTCGCCGGAGAGAGTGCCTGAGCTGCGGCAGGCGTTTTACAACATACGAGCGTGGGGAAGAGATTCCGTATATGGTGATCAAAAAAGATGGAGAAAGGGAATTTTTTGATCGATCAAAAATACTTTCTGGAGTTTTGAAGGCCTGTGAAAAGCGTCCAGTACCAGGTCGAGACATGGAGAGGGTTGTGACACGCGTCGAAAAGATTGTGCTTGGGAGGCGCGAGGGCGAGGTCACCACAGAGTACATCGGGCAGGCTGTTATGGAGCAACTCAAGGAGTTGGATAAAGTGGCCTATGTCCGCTTTGCTTCTGTCTATCTTGAATTCCGAGATGTGGACGAATTTCGCGAGGAAATTGAACGATTATTTAAGCCCCGGCGGAAAAAAACGAAGTCAGAGCGGACATGAAACACGAAGAGGACCTGGTTCGATGGTTACGTGATCATGTCCCGACTCTCCCGGATATGCAGATCGGCATTGGAGATGATGCTGCAGTCCTAAATGTGCCGGATGATGCACAGCTGGTGATATCCACCGATAGCCTAGTGGAGGATGTACATTTCTTTCTGGATAGGGTAGCACCCAGCATTTTGGGTCGTAAGGCCATGCGGGTAAATCTCAGCGACCTCGCTGCTATGGCCGCAAAGCCACTTTTCAGTTTGCTGTCGCTTACGGTTCCAGAGCAGTGCAAGAACCAGCTGTTCCTTGGAGGGGTTCTAGAAGGCGTGATCAAGGAAGCCTTGCATTGGGAGGCGCCTCTGATAGGAGGCAATATTTCCCGTGGCGAGAAGTTTCAGATAACTGTGACTATTGGGGGCACGGTTGCTTGTGGAACGGCAATTTTGCGAAGTGGTTGTAAGCCTGGCGACTCGATTTATATTCTGGGACGAATAGGCCATTCTGGAGTGGGGCTACGATTTTTAAGCCAATGTGCGCCGGTAACCCCGCTCCCCAGCGAAGAAAAAGAGATCCTTAGATGGGTTGATAGTTCCTGGGATGCTCTGTGTATAAGATCGCATCTTCTCCCGAAACCTCAGTTAGAAGGGGCACGCTGGCTCAGTAGCCATGGGCTGGCGACTAGCATGATCGATACAAGTGATGGCCTTGCTAGAGATCTGTTGCGACTTTGTCAGGCGAGTCAAGTGGACATTGTCATAAAGCCAAAAGGGTTGGAATCATTGCGGTTACAAGCTGACAATAGGATAAATACAATCGATATTCTAGAGGGCGGTGAGGATTATGCGCTCCTGTTCAGCTGTCCAGCGGGGAAAGAAGCAGATTTAAATCATTTTCCCAAGAATATAGGGTCTCCTGTCTGGATTGCAGAGGCTCGGGCGGGTACAGGCAATCTATTAATG
>CAYXBG010000118.1:0-4442 GCA_964463145.1 uncultured Acidobacteriota bacterium | reverse complement strand
GAAAGAAAGAAGAGTATGAAGGATCTTAGAAAAATTGGGTTGATAATTCCGATTGCGATATTAATGCTTACGGCAGGTTCGGTTTTTGGAGGAGATGGTTATATAGATTTAGCTAAAGCAGTAGTCGTTGCTTCACCAGGGGTTGCCAAAGCCGAAACAGCAGCTCTGGAGACGTTACTAGAGGAAATCGATAAAAGAACTGCAATCCGGTTGCCGGTACAGAAAAAATGGCCGGACAGTGAAACGACTGTTATTGCCGTCGGCGCTGTTTCTTCAGCATCGCGATGGGCCGGCCGGTATGCGGGTTCTCTCCGAGGAGGAGCTGCGGGAGGTGCCGCGGAAGGCTATCGAATCTCTATAGAGACTGCTGGCCGCTCAGCCCCAGCCGTTCTAGTTGCTGGTAACGACCCTCGTGGGGTTCTTTACGGTGTTGGCGCTCTTCTGCGCCAATTGAGAATGTATCGTCATACTATAGCTGTCAGCTATGATGGAACTACCATCGATACCCCCGGTCGAATCTTGGTCCCCGAAGCGCTGGCTGCCAACACGGCACCAAAGTTTGCATTGAGAGGACATCAGATGGGCTATCGCCCCAAGGTGAATTCCTATGATGGGTGGCGCGAGTCGGATTGGGATCAATACATTAGAGACCTGGCGATTTTCGGCTGTAATGCAATTGAAAATATGCCCCCACGTTCAGATGATGGTGCTGGAAGTCCCCATTTTCCTCGACCTCAGATCAAAATGCTCCCCATAATCTCTTCTGTTGCCGACAAATACGATATGGATTTCTGGATGTGGTATCCAGCCCTGGACCAGGATTATTCAGACCCGGCAACGGTGGAACGTGCCTTGCAGGAATGGGGTGACGTGTTGAAAACGTTGCCGAGACTCGACTTCGTATTCGTTCCAGGTGGAGATCCTGGCCACACTCAACCTAAACTGCTCATGGCTTTGCTTGAGAAACAAACCGAGGTGATGCATCGTTACCATCCTGATGCAGAGATGTGGATGTCTCCCCAGGGTTTTAACGGTGCGTGGTGGGATGAATATTTTCAGATCATGCGTGAAGAACAGCCGGATTGGTTGTCGGGCGTTGTATATGGCCCCCAGATTGGTCAAACACTTCCGTTTTTGAGAACTATTATCCCTGATAAATATCCTCTCCGTCGCTATCCTGATATCACCCACAGTTTATCTGCACAGTATCCCGTACCGGATTGGGATCTTGCCTATGCTCTAACCGAGTCGCGTGAAATCATCAATCCTCGCCCTATCGACCAAGCCACTATATTCCGGTTTGGGACATTGGCTGAGGATTCAATAGGGTTCCTCACCTACTCGGAAGGTATCAACGACGATGTAAATAAGGCGGTATGGAGTTGGCTAGGTTGGGATCCTGAAGCCGATGTCTTGGAGGGGTTAAGGCAGTTCAGCCGCTACTTTATTGGACCTGAGTACACTGATAGTTTTTCCCAGGGGTTATTGTCGCTAGAAAAGAATTGGCGAGGGCCACTCCTTACAAATTCAGGTGTCTACAGGACTTTACAGCAATTCCAGGAGATGGAAAGCAATGCTACGCCGCACACTTTGCGCAACTGGCGGTTCCAACAGGCGCTCTATCGGGCTTATTATGACGCCTATGTTCGAGCGCGTCTCATCTCCGAAACCAGTGTCGAGGACCGAGCTATGGACGTACTGCGACGTGCCTCGGATCTTGGCTCCCATCATGCCTTAGACTTGGCAGAGACGATGCTCAGGCAGTCCGATGTTGATCGTCCAGCTCAGGAATGGAGGCGCAGAACTTATCAGTTAGCAGAGGCGCTTTTCCAGAGCAGTCACTCTCAACTTGATGTGGATCTTTACCAGGCCATTGCCATTCGCAGGGGAGCTAATTTGGCTGAGATCGATGTGCCGCTAAACAATCGATCTTGGTTGCAAGAGGAATTCACCAAAATCCGAAACATAGCAGATGAAAAGGATAGGCAGAAGGCCATCAACGGGATAGTTACCTGGACGAACCCGGGCCCAGGTGGCTACTACGATGACCTAGGGAATCATACGGCTCAACCACACTTAGTAAGGAATGTTTCGTACGAGGAAGATCCTGCTTTCTTTAAGAATCCACAGATCAATTTCGCTTGCCGGCCAGGTTGGCGTCTTTCCTGGTGTCGCTTTGCCGATAATCTCTACGACACCTCGGTGGATCTCGAATATGAGGGGTTAGACCCGGATGCGTCTTACAAAGTCCGGATCGTCTACGCTGGAGGCGTGCCATCTCCCGGTGCACGTAGAAGAGATGGGCACTATGTTCGGCTAGTTGCTGATGGAGCCACCGAGTTACATCCGCTTATGCTTAAACCTTATCCAGTGCGGCCGGTGGAGTTTTCAATCCCGAAAGAAGCGACTAGTGATGGCACCTTGAAATTAAGCTGTTTCTCTACTGAGGGTCGAGGCGGGGCTGGCAGGGGCTGTCAAATCGGAGAAGTCTGGTTGATTCGTGAGTAGAATGATTGATTCTCTGGAGAAATTACTATAAGCCCTGGAGTGTCTCTCGGTGTGTTATGGGCGCCTAGGGGCTTGTCCAACATCCGTACTAATCGACGGTGTTGGTGGCAGCTTTTAATTCGGAGTCAAGTAGTACTTCGAACCAAGCCTGAAACTCTTTGATCTGATCGATCCTTTCAGGGCAAGGCGGTATGGCTGTAGGACCGCATGGATATCCACGCACCTCTAGTCCGGCTCGAACAGCCCAGGGAACAGGTAGCTTCCCAAACTCGTTTGCGATGAGACAGATCAAATCCTGACAATGTCGAGCCTTTTCTATATTACCCTTTCGATAACTAGACACAAGAGTCGCGACTAGCTCCGGGCAAATGTTGCCAAGACCTGAGATAGTTCCGTCCCACTCAGTTTCCAAACCTTCAAAAATTAATGGGTCCGATCCGATGAGGAGGCTGAAACTGTGTTCTCGGCGCCCATCTCTATAAGCCGTGATGGCTTCTCTGTCGCCACTGCTATCCTTGATCCCAATGATATTTGATTCACTCTGGAGTAGACGTAGGGCCGTATCCACATCGCATGGGTTGGTAAAAAAAGGTAGATTGTAGAGAAGAATTGGTACTGACAATTTTCTGCTCACACTACGGAAAAAGTACTCCAAATCATTTTGTTGATAACGGAAAAAGTGTGGCGCAGGCAAAAGTAATGCCTCTGGGCAAATCTTTTCCGCATGTTTACCCAAGGCAAGTGTGCGGTTGTAAGAGGATGACCCAATGGCGGCCAGGAGCTTCCCTCGTTTTCCCAGTACATTTGCTGCAACAGATAGCAGCTCGCAACGTTCGACACTGTCAAAGTGTGAATATTCTGAGGTGCCTCCCCCAATACAAACCCCATCGACGCCAGATTCGATGAAGAAATCAAGCAGTCGCTCGAACTGAGGGTAATCAACTGACCCATCTGCTTTGATAGGGGTTGCCGGTGCGATAAATGAGCCAGAAAGATTCGTCATCCTAATTGTGTCCCAATAATAAAAAGAGTGTTTATAAGTACTCGTACAGGTAGTTTTCCCGTGTTGGATAGTAATAAAAATAGATTTGGTGCGTCAAGTTGCTCTGTTGATAAGGAAAGAATTTGATAGACCCTTTGGATTTCCTGAACAAATACGACAGAATAGGGGCCAATGCACTGGAGTTGGTCAGAAGCTGGTTAACTAAGGAGGTACTGTGAGTAATCTGGGAACATTAGACCTAGTTATATTGATTGGGTATTCGGTCGTCTTGCTCGCCATGGGTGCTTACTTCGTACGCAAGAGCAACACGGCAGAGGGGTTTATGGTTGCTGGGCGAGGCATACCTTCCTGGGCTGCAGGTCTGGCGATAATGAGTGCATACACGAGCAGTATTTCTTATATTGCTACTCCTGGGAAGGCCTTTGATGAGAATTGGCATCCTCTTATTTTTGCTCTGACTGTTCCCCCTGCTGCATGGATTGCCTGTCGTTATGCTGTTTCTCACTATAGGGCCAATAATCTGATTTCTGCCTACGAATATCTCGAGACTAGACTCGGTACTTGGGCGCGGTTTTATGCTTCGTTTTCTTTTGTTCTTTTCATGGTAGGGAGAATGGCCGTTATTCTTTATCTGGCGGCACTCCTATTGGGCAACTTTTTGGACTGGCCCATCGAACTAGTCATCCTGATTCTAGGAATTATAACCATTGTTTATACCCTAATGGGCGGTATGGAGGCTGTGATATGGACTGATGTTATTCAGTCAGTCGTAATGGTAGGTGGTGGACTCTTCTGTGCCGCCTATCTAACATACTATGTTTATCAGGACCCGGAACCTCTAATGGCGATGGCAACTGAAAGTGGCAAATTCAGTTTAGGTAGCTCTGATTTCTCTTTCAGCTCTAGGACAGTCTGGGTGATGATCGTCTAT
>CAYXBG010000117.1:0-4589 GCA_964463145.1 uncultured Acidobacteriota bacterium | reverse complement strand
AAAACCATCACCTGTGGCCACAACTGGGTTACTTGTTTCTCGAAAACAAGCCCCAAAGCACCCACTTGCTAAAAGTACGGAAGCAGCCCTTATTTTTTTTACTTGGCCGGATTTCTGATCTAGATAGATAACTCCCGCACATCTACCGTTCTCCAGCAAAAGATCTATAGCAAAAGTATTACGAAATAAGTGGGCACGGGGCATTAACCGAATCCGAGAAACAAGGGTTCTACTGATTTCTTGACCAGTCGAATCACCTCTCGCGTGCAAAATACGTCGCCTGCTATGGGCTCCTTCTCGGGTAAACGCAATCTCTCCATCCTCATGATCGAAAGCAGTGCCCCACTCGATCAATTCCTGCACTCGATCCGGCCCCTCACCGACTAAAATCTGGACTGCACTCGCATCACATAAGCCGGCTCCCGCCTCGAGGGTGTCCAAAAAGTGGAGTTCTTGGTCATCATCTTTATTGAGAGCTGCTGCAATACCACCTTGAGCGTACTCGGTGTTAGATTCTTCAGGGCGAGACTTTGTCAGGATGGCCACTTCGCCGAACTCAGCAAGTTCCATAGCTGCCCGGATTCCAGCGATACCGCTACCAATCACGACAAAGTCCACTGCCTCTATCATCGGTTCACCTCGCTCAGGGCAGATCCAGTGATCAATTGTGGCCTCGTTGCTGTTTCCGTAAGGTGCAGAAGGTATAATATTAGGAGTACAGACGTGAGCCTGCGGCATTTATAGTCGGGCTGCAGTTTAATGTCTAATTGCAACAAGATTAACATTATGGGATAAGTCTTCCACTTCACGAAAATAGAAAACTAGGAACAACTCTAGAATTTACGAAAGTCTGAGCCTTTCGTAACTGATGCGCGCTTAAACACTTCCCGAAATCAAAAATCAACTAGCAACAACACTTCAATGATAGTCGCTCTTGAAGAGATAAACCGCAAACAGATCTCCCAGTGTGGACGAGTGTGCGTCTCTACGCCTTCCAGCGCGCGAGACAAATCACCCGGGCCGAGGCTGACCCTTTGGGTCTTTTTGCTTGCCCTCGTCTCACTAGGCTGCGGCAAGCTAGGAGCTCCTCTTCCACCCAATATTCAAAAACCTAGCACAATATCGGATTTAAAAATCACTAATCGAGCAACACTGGCTCAACTTATTTTTTCTCTACCCGAAGTGGATGTGCAAGCGGTAGAAGTTTACCGTATGTGCCCACCAACAATCGTGAAAGAACGTGCCAGTCTTATAGCACGGCTTGAACAGGAAGAACTGGTAGATTTCAAAGGTACTGGACAATTCGTGTTCGAAGACAACGACCGAACAGCAACAGCAAGCTGTCGCTACGCCTTGCGCTTCGTCAATAGATTGGGTTACAGCTCAGAGTTCTCAAACTTTGCCGCAAGACACGACTCCAGTAACCGTTGAGCGTTAAAGCCGCTATCACCCTCACGCTTTAAGGCAATCTATCGGAACCAATAAGAGCTGGGGCCTGCAATATATCCTCGATCAACTTTTTCACGGTGTAAAATCCATAGTTGATTTCGGGAGGGACACCATCATAATCGTTCCCCAATAAGGGTGACATCAGCACCCTGCCCAAGCCGTCTAGAAACCAGATTGTTGGAGTACCATACTGACGCAAGTCCTGGGGCCACCGAAACTTACCCTGCCAACTATACTTAACATCCACTTCCGGACCGAAAGGTCTCTCGTCCGGATTTTGTGCTAGACGATTTCTGGGATCGTAATAAACATCAAAAGGGAGATAATCGTTTTCTTGGGCAACCTGGGTGCTATCAATAAAAGATCGAACAGCCTCCTGGTAATCTTTAGACTGATCCGCCGAATCCAGAAAAGGGTTACCGGGCCAACCGTAAAATCCTGAATGGTATACAGGTGGAATTGCAATACCAATGAACTGAACAGGTTGATCTTCAAAGGCCTTTACAAGTGCTCGCTGGATTCCTAGGTCGTCAAAGCTGTCCTCACACCACAGGGGTCCTCTCTTAGTGGTATGGTCCGGCCTTTTTTTCATCCCCCCACCGAAAAGAATGACTATAGCGAGCTTGATTCCAGGCCGGATTAGTTCAAGTAAGGGGCGCTTCTGCATCGACTTGTCTAGGACGAAAACGGTCCCGATGAAATCACCAACTCCGAAGTGAGCCTCATTGGGCACCTTGGCCCTTGATTGAGACCCGTGTAGCTGACTGAAAATCGTCACTAGCACTAAAATAAGCAGGGCCGGGAAAGTTAGGTTTTTGACCATTGACCCTCTCTATGGCAAATCTCAGATTAGCCCAAGTTCTCCTTATCGATCTCCATTCTCGAGAAAACCAGTCCTGTGAGCAATTTCGGGAAAAAATCGGTGGACTTTTGAGGCATTTTCACGCCCGCCTCGCTACAGGCACGTACTTGGGCAAGTTTTGTCGGGCGCAAGAAAAATCCCATTTGGCAGTCACCCGAACGCACCCGGTCAACGACCGCCCTAGGATCTCGATGGTATTCCACATTGCTCTGAGTGGCCAGCTCCTTAGGGCCAATGTCAAGAAATCGCTCAAGGATAGCCACATGCAAAAGATTAACATCCAGGTTTCGGGCTGATGGTGCAAGTTTGTCTAGGCTTCTAAGCTCTTCTTTCAGAGGACTCAGTAAATAAAACCGTTCAGGTTGACCAACAACTAGCCCCAACCTCTTCGTCTCAATCTCCAGCTTCGAGCGAACATCTTCCAGAGAACTTTGTTTTTCCACAATGAAGTCGGATTTGAGGGACTCCAGAAAGACACGTTGATTAAAGTCTACAAGGCCTTTAACAGCACGGTGAGTAGGCAAGATCCTTAACCCGGTTCCCTCCATATTAAACAACGCCATCATTCGCTTGTCGAAGCTCTCCACTGCAGAAGGGCGCCATCCCTTTTCCCAGCACTGACGAGCATATGTACAGGCAGTCTCAAAGCGATGATGGCCATCAGCAATGTAGAGCGTCAGAGGGTCGATAATTTGCAAGATTTTTGCGTTGATCTCTTTATCTCGGATGGGCCAAACATGATGTGTCACCTCGAAATCATCCCTTACCTCTATCGCTGGAGCCGCCGTTGCGACTACATCGAGAAGACGATCCGAGCTCTTGGTGGGGTCGGAAAACAAGGAAAAGATCAATCCGTCATTCATTTCTGTGGCTTTTAAAAGCTGGAGACGATCCTGCAAGGGGCCATCCAGGACCTTCTCGTGGCCCTTCACAGTCTGCTCAGCGTGTTCCAGAGAAACAAGACAGATAACGCCCGTCCTCTCAATCCTTTCTTTTTCGATCTGGAAAGTTTGCCGGTATATGTATAGGCATGGAGAGTCATCTCGGGCCAGGGTACCTTCGGCTATCCATTCCTTAAGCCGCTTTCCTGCAGCTTCGTAATCTGAATTACAGATAATGTGGGCAGCATTGTAGGGGCTCCGTTTTTGGTAATCCTGCCGTAGAGAAACTGAGATTTTATCGTAGGGCTGGGTCACAACCCGATTTAGTTCTCCAGACTTCTCCGGATTGAAACGGTAACCGCGGAAGGGGTAAAGATTAGCCATGAGATCAGTCTACTGCAATAACTACGCTAACTGTTAAATTTTTGACACGCCAAATACCGGTCAATACTCTCTGAGTGGAAGTCATACTGGTTTGGTGACATACCCGTAAAGTAAGGAGATCACATGGGAGAATTGGACTCAACAAATTTACAAGGAAAGAAAGCGATCGTCACTGGAGCGACTAGAGGTGTTGGGAGGAGTATTGCACAAACTTTAGTAGACCACGGATGCCATGTTTACATCTGCGCCCGCAATGCTGATCAGGTGACCTCGACAGTGCAAGAGCTCTCAACTGAAGGAACTAGTGTAGGAGGACAAGCTTGTGATGTTGGAAATCAAGCAGAGGTAAAATCCTTCTTCCATGCTGCAGTTGAAGCATTGGGAGGGCTGGATATTCTTATCAATAATGCAGGCATCGGAATCTTTGCTAAAGTTCAAGAGATGTCCTCCCTGCAATGGCGGACCGTTATGAGCACCAACTTGGACTCACTTTTTTACTGCTGCCACAATGCGCTACCCACAATGCAAAAAGGTGGGGGAGGCTTCATTGTAAACATCGGAAGTCTAGCTGGAAAAAACGCTTTCCCTTCGGGGGCCGCCTACTGTGCTTCCAAATTTGCCCTTGTCGGGTTCAGTGAATCTCTAATGCAAGAGGTCCGTCATGATGACATCCGAGTTGCCTATATCATGCCTGGCAGCATTGATACACAATTCGGGGCATTCCATAATCCAGGAAAGGCTGCGTGGAAACTCTCCGCTCAGGATGTGGCCGATGTTGTTATCGACACTCTTTCCAGATCTTCCAGATGCCTAACCAGCAGGATAGAAATGCGACCCTCGCGACCACCTAAAAAATAATTTAGATGCCCCATACAGGTAAAACTCCAACTTTTTGGGTAAGCTTCCTAGTCACCTGCAAAGTTGAACCTTATTTGCGTTTCACTTCTGAACGAACAAAATCCATGCCATCTTTCAGGACAGTTTTGCGGTAGTCCTGACCCTCTATATTCACT
>CAYXBG010000116.1:0-4804 GCA_964463145.1 uncultured Acidobacteriota bacterium | reverse complement strand
AAAATGCTCAGAATCTCAACGTAAAAACAGATGAAGGAACAGTTGAAGCCAGTAATACTAGAAAAAGAGATCTAGGCACAGTAGCTAAAACTTCAACATTGGGGGCACTCATTGGCTTGGCAACTGGCGGCAAAAAGGGTAGTGGTCGTGGAGCTGTTGGTGGAGCTATTGGTGGTTTAGGCCAAATTCTCTGGACTCGCGGCAAGGATGCGCACCTAGCACCACGGTCAAAAATACAAATCCGGTTAACTGAAGACCTAGAATTAATCCCCTGAGCTATCCATGTCGACCTTTCTCGGAAACTGTCCCTGTTCTGAAATTAAACAGAGCTTGACTACTATTGGATGGCAAAGTGGGAATACACCTGTTTAACAATTCCTACCTTGGACAAGCACTTCTTGTAGGTCTCGGTGGTTTTTTAGGAAGTCTTGCCCGTTTCCTGGTATCCGGCATCATTGACAAAAACATCCCCTGGAACACTTTTCCTTACGGCACATTAACAGTCAATGTCATTGGATGCTTTGCTATAGGCGTCCTAGGCGGATTGATCGAATCTCAAGATATCCTAAGCCCTGAACAAAGAATCTTTCTTCTGATCGGCCTACTGGGAGGCTTCACAACCTTCTCTACATTCGCTTATCAGACTCTTAGTCTCTTTAATGACTCGGATTTAATACGAGCAGGATTGAATGTAATTCTTCACGTTCTCACATGCCTCATCTTCGTATGGATTGGACACCAGATCGCACGTTATATATAGATTTTGATTCTTGACGGGAAAATCAAAGTATTAATCGAAATTCTTGGAAATCTCAGTCTGTGCTATTTTGATCAAACAATGTCTCTTCGTGATCAAATCGACATCGACATCAAAACTTCAATGAAAAACGGAGATGATGCCAAACGTGACACTCTCCGTATGGTCAAATCCAAGGTTTTGGAAGCAGAAGTCTCTTCCCGTGCTAAAAAAGGAAGAGACTACCGGCTCAGTAATTCCGAAGTCCAACAAGTGATTAACAGTTATGTTAAGAAACTGCGTCAAGCGGCGGAAGCATATCAAACAGGTGGTCGGGCAGACCTTTCTAGTAAAGAATTGTCCGAGATAGAAATACTGGGACCCTATCTACCCGAGGAGCTACCCGAGGAGCATCTCAGAAAACTCATCAGCCAGATCGTCGCAGAAACGGGAGCATCCTCAACTCAAGATATGGGCTTGGTGATGAAAACTGTTATGGGCCGACTGAAGGGGCAAGCAGATGGACGCCTGGTCAGCCAAATCGCTCAGGAACTCCTTTCGTAGAACTAAATGACTTCCGGAAAGAGTACTTTCCAACGAAACCTGATCGCATCAATTCTACTAATCTGGTTTTTAGAATTGAATGTGGCAGGCGCGCCCCCTTTTCGCCGCTGGGAATTCAAAGAACCTCACATGGGGACTCTTTTTCGCCTAACTCTTTTTGCGGAAAATTTCAAGGCAGCTAGTAACGCTGCCAAAAAAGCTTTTAAAAGAATCCACGAAATAGAGTCCTCACTGACTGACTATCAGGACAATAGTGAGTTGAATCAACTCTGTAGAAACGCCTACGAATCGCCTCAAGTCGTGAGTCAAGACCTGTTTAATGTATTACAGGAATCGCATCACTTGTCTGAAGTCTCCGGTGGGGCTTTTGATGTTACCATCAAACCGCTTATCAATTTGTGGAAGGATCATGCTCGGAGGAATAATCTCCCTACCCCCCATCAACTAAACCAAGCTCGGAAAATGGTTGATTATCGCCAAATTTCATACAACCCTACTATTCGATCAGTGAGATTAACTCGCAAAAATATCAGCATAGATTTGGGGGGCATAGGTAAAGGCTACGCGGCCGATGCTGCTCTCGATGTACTAAAAGATAATGGAATTCTATCGGTCATAATCGATGCAGGTGGCGACTTGCGTTTAGGAGATCCGCCTCCCGGTCAAAAACTTTGGGCAGTTTCGGTTAGTCCAAGAGCTGAAAGAATACTCCCTATGCGCTTGCATCTTTCCAACTGCGGAATAGCTACATCAAGTGATGGCTTGAACTTTTTCAAAATTAACAACAAACGATACTCTCACATTATCAACCCAAGTACTGGATTGAGTGTGGAGCATTCTCAACTTGTAACAGTGATAGCTTCAAAAGCATCAATTGCCGACGCGCTAGCAACGGCTCTAAACGTAATGGGTCCTGGACCTGGAATAAGGCTCGCAGAAAAACTAAATAACGTTGAAGCCTGCTTCTTCGAGGCAACTAAGCAGACTCTCGTAGTCGTTCGAAAGACTAGTGGATTCGACGCCATTACACCCAGCACACAATAAATCCCGCCCCCCTCTAATGACCTCAACAATGCCAGCCATGAAGTTTGACGGATCGGAGCTGTTCCGTTTACCATCGCTTTCTACGGGGCATAAAAGACACACCTCTCACTGGTAGTGGACAACTTGTCGCGATGGAGCTAACGGGACACTATCAACAACTTGGGCAACGATCCCATCTATGAGATATCGTCATCCATTCAAGACTGCTACCAGAATATTTTTCGGTGGGATATTAATCTCACTGACTACCCTTTTCCTGCTCCAGGCCGGGATGACCTATACCTCAACTGATAGTTACTGTTCGAGTTGTCACGTCCATCCCCAAGCTACTACTTCCTGGAAAATTGGACCGCACTCCAGCAAAAAAACCGGCATGAAAACCCACTGCGTGGATTGCCACCTTCCGCCTAGAGGAATCAAGCATTTCTCAGAAAAGCTCAAAGCTGGATCACGTGATCTCTATGGATATTACTTCAAAGACCTGAGTCAGATTGATTGGGAGGTGCGCTCTTCTCATGAAAACGCACTAAAATTCACCTTTGATGAAGCTTGTTCTAATTGTCACACCCATTTATTCCCAGAGGGAGTATCAGACAAGGGAGTGGACGCCCACCTCCATTACGAAAACAACCGTAATTCCCTGAGATGTATTACGTGCCACCTGCAGGTTGGACACTATCACGAACAACCCGAAAAAGAATGGACACTTCCCACACCAAAAAAGGATTCCAAAAACCGTAAATTTGCGCCTGAGATAGGGACTCTCTCTCCTGGAGAATTCGAAGACTACACCGAAATCATCCCCAACCTGAACGTGCCCTTTGAGATGATTGCAATACCGGGAGGATCCTTCTTGATGGGTAGCCCTGATTCCGAAAAATCGAGAAAGCCCGATGAAGGCCCACAAAACAATGTAACAGTAAACCCATTTTGGATGGGTCGGATAGAAGTAACTTGGGACGAATACCTCGCCTTCTATTCAATGACATTTACTGGGCGCAAGAATTCAGAGGGGGATCTCGTCGATGCTATAACGGGCCCGACCCCCCCCTACGGTACTCCGGACCAGGGCTGGGGGCGAGGAACCAGGCCGGCGATTACTATGACTCATTATGCTGCCGTGAAATACTGTGAATGGCTAACATCGGTAACAGGAAGGCATTACAGATTGCCAACAGAAGCGGAGTGGGAATACGCCTGTAGAGGAGGCACGACAGGAGCATATTTCTTCTCCGATCCCGAAAATGTATCTTGGCTAGAATCCCTCTTGGGTTCCGGGGAACCCGATCCAGAAGCCCTCTCTCAATATGCTTGGTACGCGAGTAATAGCCGCTCTCAGAGTCATCCAGCTTATACCAAAAAGCCTAATCCCTTTGGACTATTGAATATGATCGGGAATGTCCGTGAATTTTGCATAGACCAGTATCATCCGCAAGGTTATCTCCTGACCAAGAAAAGTCCTATCCAAAACCCAACGACTCCTATCCAAATTCGAGAGTACGTCATACGAGGCGGATCAATGAGGAGTGTTCCTGCCCAACTACGCTCGGCTGCAAGGGACCAAACCCGTCACGATGATTGGATGAGGACTGACCCACAGATACCCCAAAGCCTGTGGTGGTACTCCGATTCAATTGATGTAGGGTTTCGCGTTGTGCGAGAATACGGACCATAGTGATATCAGAAATCCAAAAACCTTGGAGAATAGCATGCCAAAGAAACAAGACACACCAGAGATAATACCGAACCAGTCTGAGTCTGAAAATCTAGAACGAAGAGCATTCCTCGGTACAGTCGCTTTAACCGGTGTTGCCACTCTTGCAGCATGCACCGAGAACCAATCTAATGATGCAACGAGCACAATAAATCTCATAGAGCCGGGTCCGGATACGGCTATAGAAGGTAGGCACATTAAAGCCGGCGTAGTTGGCTGCGGTAGTCGCGGTACCGGAGCAGCAATCAATTTTCTGCAAGCTGGTTCAGGCTTGAGCGTAGTGGCTCTTGCGGACGTTTTCGAAGATAAAATAGCCAATTGTCGTCAACGTCTCAAGGAGAAAGGCTATCCCGAAATATCTGATGATAAGTGCTTCGTTGGGTTCGATGCCTACAAACAGCTTCTAGATCTAGACGAACTCGATCTAGTAATCCTGGCCACACCACCTCATTTTCGTCCTGAACACTTTGAAGCAACAACCAGTGCCCGAAAACACGTCTTCCTGGAAAAGCCTCTAGGGGTAGATCCTGTAGGCGTCAAATCCATCCTGCACACAGCAGAAAAAGCCGATGCCTTAGGACTCTGTGTGGTAACTGGCACTCAGAGACGTCACCAACGTCAGTACATCGAGACCTACAATCAGATAGCCAAAGGTGCGATAGGAGAAATAGTGTCCGCCCGGTGCTACTGGAATCACAGCCAGCTTTGGCACCAAAAGAGAAAATCTGGATGGTCGGATAGGGAAT
>CAYXBG010000115.1:0-4873 GCA_964463145.1 uncultured Acidobacteriota bacterium | reverse complement strand
TCTGTGATCTGGCTCGTGCGCTCTTAATCCCCCAGATTGTGATTCCTGTCAACCCCGGGGTATTGTCTGCTTTAGGGGCTCTCGAGAGTGATGTGAAACGAGACGCTTCTCGAACGATTTTAGAAAGCTCTAAGGATTCTGATATTGACGACCTGGTCAAGGTAGTTTTTCGAGAATTGGAGGAGAAGGTTCTTAGTGAAATGGATGCAGAGGGGTTTGCCTCGGATCAGGTTGCACTTGAACGCTCTTTGGATGCTCGATATGTGGGGCAATCTTTCGAGCTCAATATCCCCTTAGAGCCGGATATAGAAGCAGTATTTCATCAGACGCATGAAAGGCAATATGGTTATTCGAATGCAGAGTTATCGGTAGAGATCGTTACACTCCGGGTAACTGGGCGAGGTCAGTTTCCGCCAATTAAACTCCCTCAGTTCAAGCTTGATTCTAAGACTCCGCCTGATAATGCTTTGTTGCAGGAGCTTGATGTTTTCCTGAATGGCGAGAGCTGTTTGGCAAAGTTCTATGACCGGAAAAAACTTAAGCCGGGCAACGTTATCTCGGGCCCTGCTATCGTTCTGGAATACAGCTCAACCTCATTGATTGCCGAGGATTTCAGGGGTTGTGTAGATGAATGGGGGAATCTAGTCATCGCCCCGATTTAGGGGGAGTTATTCATACAGGCTGTTATTTCTGCCCAGAGATACTGCCTTTGTTCTGTCGTCCGAGCATGATGTGATAGAGAAGTACCCCTGCTGCGACCGACAGGTTGAGAGAGGATACTTTGCCTGACATAGGCAAGGAGACTAGAAAATCGCAGCGCTTTCGAATTACCTGTCGCAATCCCTGGTGTTCTCCTCCTACACAAACGACAAGGGGAAGCGATATGTCTATTTGCTCGGGTGTCATGGGCCCAGACATGTCGAGCCCAGCTGTCCAGTAACCCTTGGCTCGTAGCCGATCAAGGAGTTGGCCGGAATTGCCAACACGGACTACCGGGAGATGAAAGGCTGCTCCAGCGCTGGCTTGGACGGCAGTGTTTGTGAGAGGGCAGCTGCGCTTTTCAGGTAATAGGAGCGCGCTCACACCCGTAGCATCTGCAGTCCGAATTAATGCGCCTAAATTGCGGGGGTCTTCAATGCTGTCGGCTAGGAGAATAAGTCTCGAGGGGTCCTCAAGAACTCTGTCTAGGGTAAGGGACGGCAGTGCTGAGATTCGCGCTGTCACGTGTTGGTGTCTGGCATCACCTGTCAACCGGTCCAGGGTTTTAACTTCACGAAAGAGTAGAGGAACTGATTTTTTCTGGCAAAGGTCTATTATCTTCTGCAATCGTGGGTTATGTCGTCCTTTGGTCATCATCACACTCTCGACCTTAGAAACAGCAGATTTCAGAGCCTCTAGTACGTTATTGATCCCGGAAACCATCATGGGATTGAATCCACCATGCCCTGAATTCGATCGGCAACGCTCCTTATAGGTTTTGGTAGGCGTAGGGATCGACCTTTTTCGATCAGTTCAACAATGGTAGCCAGATCTAATCCAGAGACTTGGGATGTCAGGGCAAGTCGAATTGGATGGAAAAGAGTTTTTCCACGGGCGCCCGTCTCGTGTTTGACAGCATCGAAAATAGTCTCGAAAAGTTTGGGGCTTATAGGTTCGTCGTTATTACCAATGGCATCATGAAATACTCGAATGACCCTTTGGCAAGCAGGGTCTTGTAGAATCCGTAGGTCATTATCCGAGGGGGAGGATTGTGATTTGAAAAGAAATGCAGCCGCCGGGACTATGTCACTACCTCGGTCCAGGTACTTCAATAGTGACCTGGAAAGGGTCTCTAGCCAGGCTCTGGTCACCACATCTGGGGTATCCGGCACCCAGCCCTCAGCAGCCAGGAAAGGTAAAAACAGGCCTACGAGGTCGCTGTCCTCACATTTTTTTAAGTGGTTCCTGTTGACCCAATTCAACTTTCCTTCGTCGAATATAGCCGGATTGCGATGAACCCGCTTGAGCGTAAACTGTTCGGTCAGATGATGGGTTTCTAGAATTTCATTGCCGTCTTTTGGGGGAGCCCAGCCTAGTAGAGATAAGTAATTGAGTATAGCTTCGGGTAGGTACCCCTCACTCTGGAGTGCGTTTATTGACTTTGCTCCGTGACGCTTACTAAGGATTTTCCCATCGGGTCCCAGAATAGTGGAGAGATGCGCGAAATTGGGAGGAGTTAGCTGGAGGGCCTCATAGACCAATAATTGCCGATAAGTGTTACTGATATGTCCTTCTCCCCTAATGACGTGAGAGATTTCCATGCAGTGGTCATCGATAACTGAAGCGAAATTGTATTGAGGGGTGCCATCGGAGCGAAGTAGAATAAAGTCTCCTATCTCGCGACAATCAATTTCCAGTTTGCCGAAAATTAGATCTTCGAACTCAATGGGTCCTTTTCTCACGAGGAAGCGAAGCACGAAAGGTTGCCCTTTTGCTTGGCGTTCTGCAACCTCACTAGAGGACAGTTTCTTGCAGGCCCCAGGACAGTGTGATGTTCCTCCAGATATCTGATCTCGACGGACCTGCTCTAACTCGCGACGAGAGCAAAAACAAGGATAAGCTGCGCCTGCGGACCGAAGTTTTTTAACATAGTCAGCATAAATTGCTAACCGATCGGTCTGGCGGTAAGGTCCTCGGTCGCCACCTTGGTCTACTCCTTCATCCCAGCTGAGGCCGAGCCATAGCAGGTCTTGCTTTATCTGTTCTTCGGCTCCCGGCTGCGAT
Organism: uncultured Acidobacteriota bacterium; assembly: GCA_964463145.1. Lineage (GTDB taxonomy): Bacteria > Acidobacteriota > UBA6911 > RPQK01 > CBDAPI01 > CAYXBG01. Next base: position 2,110 of record CAYXBG010000115.1, on the reverse strand, counting down.
CTTTCGAGGTCGGTATCTTCGATGCGCAGAATGAAGTCCCCATTGTTCTGCCTGGCAAACAACCAGTTGAACAGCGCAGTTCGGACGTTGCCTATATGAAGTTGACCTGTTGGACTGGGGGCAAATCTAACTCTGACGGACATATGGCTGATTATACAGGTAGCTGGTCACCTCTTGCCTCCGATCGAAGTAAACCTCTTTACAGCGAAGGGTAGTTGGTGTGGTTGAGCCCCGCATTTGGTGTGGTTGAGCCCCGCATGTTGAAAGCCCAGAGTTGACCCCCTCTTTGGGCGAGACTACAATGGTGGGGACCGTGATAATGACACTGATCCATGCGTTACCGCAGCGATTGCTCACGTTGGCCTTGGTCATCGTGTTACTGGTGCTGGTTTCGGGAACCGGCCTAGCGACCGATTTCGGGAGCTTGAGCGGTGTGGTGCGTGACCAGTTGGGGAACCCATTGCCCGGGTTGCTTCTATCCTTAGTGCATCCGGCCGGGAATGATGAGATCCCCCTAATGGCTAAGACTGACGGAGTCGGCCAGGTTTTTATCTATAATATTTTAGCAGGTAGCTACCACTTGGTAGTCAAAAGCGCTGGGTATCAGGGTCCTCAAAAACGGGTTGTAGATATACTGCCGGGCCAGACTGTTGCTATCAGCCTGGTGGTGGAACAACTCTTAGGCCTAGACTACGAGGCCGGAAGTAGTGTCGGTGTCAAGAGTCTGCTGCGAGCCACCAACCCGCGACGTCTGATTTTGCGTGCAGTGGGCAAGGGGGTACAACCTGAGAAGAGCATCCCTACAGGATTTTTCGACGAGGCTGTTTTTGAGGTCTTTACCAACGGAGGCGGAGGAAGTGAACTCGGAGCTTTCCATGGGGATTCCAATCAAGGAACGACAACGAATTTTGCGGCCAGAGATGAATTTTCTGATGGAACCGAGTACATCATTGCGGGGCAGTTCAATTCAGGGAATGATAGCCTGTTCCGGATTAAGAATTGGCTTAAGCGCGATCTTGGTAAGAACCACAGGCTGAACTTCCTCATGGGTTATGGGAGAATTGGTTTTGACGAACCTAGCCTCACCCTTCTGGATAACCCGGCGTTTGTCAGCCAAGAGACCGCCTATGTGGTTGCTCCCGGGAATACGAAAGTTCTCACACTTGGGTTCCAAGACGAGTGGACTTTTGGCAGCGCCCTCTCCGTGATTTGGGGCATGGAGTTCAATCAGGTTCGCACAAGGGACGCTCAATACTTTGCAGCACCTAATGCCTCGCTTAAGTATAAGCCGACAAAAACGACCTCTGTGGAGGTTTCCCTGTCTTCTAAGCGACGTACTTTAAGCAACAGTATTGGGTTGGGTAATGGTGAGACGGTCGCACTTAATGATTCGCTTAACTTAGCGCGAGTTAACGGTCGTAATTTGGTAGGCACTTCACGACACTATGAGGCCAAAATCACACAAAAGTTACACCAGAAGACAGCATTGGAAGTTGCCAGTTTTGATAGTCGTCTGATGGGAGCCGTCCCCTCCCTTCTGGCAAGGGGCGAGATGGTTGGTCCTGATACCTATGTAGAACTAAGTGATCGCGAGTCACGAAGCAAAGGTTACAGATTGACCGTTAACCACCAGCTTAGTCAAAATATCCGGACGGCACTCTCCTACATTAGGGGCAGTGCATTCGGTTTCGGTTCGGGCCGTGTTGGGCACTTGCTGATGGAACCCTCAACCCTACGAAGTTTGATGCTGAGGCATGGGTATCAGGCAATTGCTGCCGAGATAGAAGGTTATATTCCGAAGTCCCAAACTCACTTCACAGCTGTTGTGCGAGCCGTTCCTGTGGGGAACCCTGTGACCACGATCGATCCCTTGTCCGATGTTTATGAGACACCCAATCGGAGCGTGAACCTGTTTTTGCGCCAGTTGGTGCCGGTGCCGCTTACAGTAGTCCGATTTTTGGGGTTGGACTTTCTCTCCCAGTATAGATTTGAAGCACTGATCGGCATTCGTAACCTCGCTAATGATGGTGTAGGAGGTGTCCAGGGCACCGAGGGCGACATCGTTCTTGTCCAACAGCCTAGATCCGTGCGAGGCGGTATCGCACTCAAC
>CAYXBG010000114.1:0-4965 GCA_964463145.1 uncultured Acidobacteriota bacterium | reverse complement strand
ACTCCACTACTGAGGTTCCAGACATTACGGCATAAAGGATCATTGGAATCGAGGGAGGGATGATGACAGCTAACGTAGCGGAAGAAGAGGTGATAGCGGCAGCAAAAGGAGTAGGGTACCCCTTTTTTTTCATAGCGGGGATCAAAATCGATCCCAGAGCTGCTACATCTGCTACAGCCGACCCCGATATCTCAGCAAAAAAGAGTGATGCGCCAATCGTGACCATAGCTAGGCCGCCACGCACAAAGCCGAGCAAAGCAGAAGCAAAAGCCACCAACCTGGCAGAGATGCCCGAAGCATTCATTATGGCCCCTGCTAGGATAAAAAGCGGTATTGCTATTAGAGGGAATTTGGTTACACCATCAAACATAACCAGGGCTGCACTCGGCAGAACTTCACTCCCGCCAGTAACTACCATCGCAAGAACAGAGACTGCCCCAAGTGCCACGGCAATAGGAACGTCGATCAGTACGAGAAGCAACAACCCCACTAAGAGCACCGCGAGAATCACTTCTGCTTGTCCTCTTCAAAGGAAATTATAGCCTTGTACATACTAGGCCATTGCAAAAGCTCAGCTATCAGAAAAAAAAGTGCTCCCACCAAAAGTACCGAATGGGTCAGACGATAAGGAATCCAAGGGATACTCACTAGAAAGGTACCTTGCATCACCAGAAGAACCTTCCAGCCAGCCCATGCAAACCCGCCGAAAAACACTACCACCACAAACTCACGGACGACTAAGAGCGCTACCCGGGAAGACTGTGACAGACGCCGGACGAGCCCAGGAAAACCAATGTGAGCACTCTTTAAAACTGCTAGAGACGCCCCATAAAATGTAAGCCATGCTAGCAATACTGAAGCAATCTCATCGTACCAGGCTAGTGAACTCCCCATCTTTCGAAATACGACGGCCCCGATGACAAGAACACACAATGAGGTCATCAGGGTTAATAAGATTCCTTCCAGAAGGGACTCGAAGAATAACCTGAATCTTAGAGTTCTCGTCGAGATGGAGATGTTTTGGATCATAGAAACGACTAAGACCTCTACATGGATGCCAGGCTGATAGCCATTTGTATTAGTTTAGTAGCCTCAGGAACCTCAGTATCGAACTGCTCATAGGTGGGTTGACTGGCTTCAACAAAGCGCTCCCGATCCGTGTGATTGATACTGACCCCAGAAGTTTTAATTATCCTCAGGAGGTCCTCTTCGAGTCGGACAGCCTGCTGATAGACAAATTCCTGCAATTGAAGGCTTGTTTCCTCTAAAACTTGGCGAATATCGGCGGGAAGTTCTGCCCACTTATCTTTCCCCACGGTCAAGAAAGCAGGAGTGTATACATGTCCAGTCAATGACAAGAATTTTTGAACTTCTTGAAATTTATTACTATAAATTTGGGCGAATGGATTTTCCTGACCGTCCATGACACCAGTCTGTAACGCCATGAACACTTCAGATAAAGCCATAGGAGTCGGGTTGGCACCAAAATTCTGGAACATCTTTATCCGCCAAATACTGCGTGGTGTTCTGAGCTTAATCCCTTTTAAATCCTCGGGCTCCACTATGGGGCGGGTGTTATTCGTGATGTGCCTAAATCCATTCTCCCAAACCGCCAAGACTTGATAGCCACGAACCTCTGCAAGTGGGGCCAAATGCGGCCAGAAAATTTCTTTTTCTATCCTCATCATGTGATTTCTGTCTCGTACAAGGTACGGCATCTCAAAAAGACCAAACTCATCTACTACCGAAGACATAATAGTGGACGGCAAAGCCATATCAACGGTTCCAAGTTTGAGCTTTTGGAGCAGACTCGCATCACCACCCAATTGACTAGAACCGAAAACAACAACCTCAGCCATTTCGCCGAGACGAGCATTGGCACGGCTCGCAAATTCCCGGGCAGAGATCTCAAAAAGAGAACCTGGGGCACCTACATGTCCAAATTTAAGGATTAATTTAGAAGGACTGTTCTGACAGGAGATTCCCAATAGGGTAAACATGAATCCCGTAACGATGAATAGTAAATGCCTGCAACGCCTAACATCTCTCAACGGTTTTCTAGACCTTTAACAAATATCAATTCCGAAGTATCCATCAACATTTTCTCGATCGCAAAAATTCAAGAGCTGCATTAATTCCCCCTTTTCGAAAAGGGATATTAGCTATTTGCAAGGACATTTCTATCCCGCAAAGCACTCCTAGCAAAGTCAACTCATTAAGACTGCCAAGATGACCTATACGAAATATTTTTCCTTGAAGTTTTCCTAATCCCGTACCCAGTGAGAGATCAAAATCCTTCAAAGCTATTTGCATCAGAAGATCTGCATCGGAACCCTTTGGCACCTGGACAGCGGTCAAACTGTTGCTGTACTCGGCGGAGTCTCGGCAAAAAATCTCAAGACCCCAAGCACTTACCGTTTGGCGGGTCGCTTCAGCCAATCGCTGGTGGCGGACAAAAACGTTTTCTAGGCCTTCTTCCTCGAGCATTATCAAGGCTTCATGCAATCCGTAGAGAAGATTGGTGGACGGAGTATATGGGAAAAAACCTTCTCTATTTGCTGCTAGCATAGGCCTCCAGTCCCAGACTACTCGAGCCAGTCCTGCATCTTGAGAAGCTGCTATGGCTTTGCTGCTAAGAGCATTGAAGCAGAGCCCCGGAGGCAACATTAGACCTTTCTGAGAGGCAGCGATCGTAACGTCAACCCCCCATTCTTCGTGACGATAATCGATCGATCCCAGGGAAGATACTGCATCGACTATTAGAAGTGCAGGGTGCTTACATGTGTCAATGGCCTCGCGAATCCAGTCTATGCGACTTGTGACTCCACCAGATGTCTCATTGTGGACAACAGCCACAGCTTTGATTTCGTGTTGCGAATCTGTTGACAACTTCTCTATCAGTGATTTCCCGTCGACACCTCTCCGCCAGTCACCAGTAATAACATCTACCTCCACTCCCAAACTTTGGGCCATTTTGCGCCATGCTGTAGCAAAGAACCCTTGATCGAACATAACAATTCGATCTCCAGACGAAAGTGTATTTACCAAAGATGCTTCCCAACCGCCGCTCCCCGAACCTGGGAAGATACAAACAGGATCACTGGTTTTGAAAACCCCCTTGAGCCCCTCCAAGATCTCCAAACCTAACTCCAAAAACTCAGGGCCACGGTGGTCAATGGTTGGCCGGTTGATTGCTCTGAGAATCCGATCAGGAATATTTGTCGGCCCCGGGATGTGCAGATGGTGTCTCCCACTGCGAAACGACATACTTAGCTTCCTTACTCGCGTTCTACCCTATTAGTCAAAATACCAAGCTTCTCTATCTCAACCTCTATAACGTCTCCAACCTGTAAAAACCGTCCTCGGGCCGACCCAACTCCTGAGGGAGTACCGGTGACCACAACAGTGCCCGGCGTCAAGGTCATAAACTGGGAGATATAAGTCACCAGTTCAGCAACCCCGAAGATCATATCCTTAGTGTTAGAATCCTGGACAGTCTTACCATTCAGACGGGTTCTGATCCTCAAATCCTGGGGATCAGGAACCTCATCTTGAAGTACCAGGAAAGGACCCATAGCTGAAAACGTGTCTGGGCTCTTACCCATGGTCCACTGGCTGACCCTACCCTGAATGCCCCGAGCAGAGACGTCATTAAATGCGCTATATCCCGCAACGTACTCTAGAGCCTTTTCCAATTCAACATTACGTGCATGCCTGCCTATGACAAATGCCAGCTCAACTTCATAATCGGGCTTTTGTACTTCCCTGGGAATGACAATCGTGTCTCCTGGACCAATCATTGAACCCTCTTTGCTAAAAACAATGGGATACTCGGGGAGTTTTGAACCTCCTTCCTCGGCATGGGCCTTGTAGTTTAAGCCGATGGCGAGTAAATGCGGAGGGTTAGGAACAGCCGCCTGAAGTTGCACTTCGGATTCTGAGAAAAGAACTCCCGCCTCTTGCAGACCTAGTAAGCCGGAGGGTTCCCTAAGTACGCTCTTGACATAAGCAAGAGCACGTTTGGCTTCGCTAATAGATTCATCTTCCCCTTGGAGAAATTCGATTATGTCGGACGGCACAAACGCCTCAGCTTTTTCTTCGGATCTCGGTTTCCCTTGAGACTCGATAAATAATTGGTAAGCTCGATTGAGATCGACTATTTGGCCATCGTGCCATGCACCCAAACGGGTTTCCCCGCGAAAAGTGTAACTGACCAGTTTGGTAGCAGAAGCTGGAATAGTAAGACTAACGAAAATAAACAAGCAAAAGATTACCTGCAGAAAACGCATAAGAACTCCCTTGAAAAGGTTGAGATCGGTTCGCATATAAGCTTATTCTAGCGTCTTCTTGCCTTCAACAAAACCCCATGGCAATCCATGAACAGTGGATCCTTTGGCCAAATCCTCACACTAGCATTCCACTTCTAGCATCGGCACCAAGAGCCGCTGAGTGTCACTTGATCCATTCTGAAAAATATGAAAAAGTCGCCTTTAGGGTCGGGTCCGCTCCTATGTTATCGTTGTGCCTGGGTGTTCCTATGCCGACGATGATTTCACACGAGGGGATATGATGAGTTTGAGAATCAACGACGAAGCTCCAGATTTCACAGCAGAAACTACCGAAGGGACCATTAACTTTCACGAATGGATAGGTGATGGCTGGGCCCTTTTGTTCTCTCATCCAAAAGATTTCACACCGGTCTGCACAACCGAATTGGGCTCTGTTGCAAATCTGGAACCTGAGTTCGAGAAACGCAATTGCAAGGTTCTTGGAATCAGCGTAGATGCTGTCAACGACCACTTCGCTTGGTCACAAGATATAGAGGCTTCACAGGGACATGCGGTCAACTATCCATTAGTTGGTGATCCTACTTTGGCAATTGTCAAACTATATGACATGCTACCGGCTGAGGCGGGAGAGACTTGCCAAGGAAGAACTCCCGTCGACAATGCCACCGCTCGGTCT
>CAYXBG010000113.1:0-5001 GCA_964463145.1 uncultured Acidobacteriota bacterium | reverse complement strand
TCCAAGCACTCCATGCAGCTGTGCCTATCAAGAAAATAACTGCATAAAAATTGACAAAAGGAGTGAAAATCCGAATCCATTGCCATTCTAGAATGTCACCAGATGGACGAAATGTTTCCATTAGCTGAGGCTGGACTGGAGAAGCGAAGACCAGCATGGAAAGTACAATTAGGACGGGCAAAGAGGTGAGCGTTAGAAAATGAGCTGTTTTTCTTTTTAGATGAAAATAGACAGATCCTTGAGCGAGGGGGTAGCCACCCCACAATGCTCCAGCAACATACCAAGCCTTAGTTAGGAATATCGAGTTACCAAGGAGTGTGATACAGCTCTCCAATGCAGTACCGCTTCCATATGCAAAGATCCCGAGAGCCCACCAGAGATGGTGTGTTCCTCCGCGTTTCTGATGACGTCGTAACAGGACTAAGCAGAAGAGTGCAGAGATGAGAGTGGTTAATACCGGAAAATAATGAACTATGGAGAGGTTTTGTGGAATGAATGCCTGCATGAGTTGGTGCTTATTTCGAGGTCTCTAATGTTGTGATTATTCCTAATTCCACTGCACTGAAAAATCGGTGCAATCTCTCATAGGCTTGTGATTGCGAAAGATAATTACTGTCATCTCGTTGAGTGGATTTAAGGGCGACCTTCATAATAGGATCCCGGAAAAAATGAAAGGTGGCTACGCTCTCAGCTACAGAAAGATTTGCTTTCGATATCAAGTGACCGTAGGATTTTCCTTCTTCCTTACCCTGCTTGAGGATGTTGGGAGTTCCTTCTTGTACGTATTGCATTACGAGCCCGACAAGCTTACGGCCGATGCTTTTCATTTCTCCGCGTTGAGAATCTGTAAGTTTCTCTAGGGCTGGTGGAAGATGGTAGGAAGAGTTTTCTTTGGGGCGTTCGATAGCCTGTTTAACTGCTGTGCGAGCGGCCTTCATCAAGCCTCGATTTTGGTTTCCTCCATGCTCAATTTTCCGTACGAAATTCTGTAAGTCGTTTTTCCGGAAGCGCCGATGGCCACCGGGGGTTTGTAGATAGGGGATGTGTCCCCGATCGGACCAGTTGCGCAGAGTTCTCGGATGGACACCCAAAATTTGAGCAGCTTCGCTTAGCTTTAGGAGTATGCTCATGATCAGTCTAATTATATTGAATTTTGTTAACTTTCTACACTATTTTTCTTGTTATTTTCGATTATTGTTTGCTTATTTTACAGAATTTGCTAGTTTCGCCCTGCTCAGGTTTAGGTCATGAATATTTCTAAGAAAAAGGTCAACTATTGTGATTAGTTTATTTGCAGGGAAATCAAGCTGTTTAGGCATATGTTTGACATGTTGGGTATTGTTGACGTCTTCCATTTATGCAGCTCGCGTAGAAGGAGTCATAACTGATTCATCTGGTGGCGTTGTTTTAGGTGTGCAGGTTAATCTTCTGCACGTTTCGAGTGGTTTAGAGAAAGACGCTTATACAGATAAAACCGGACGCTACGGATTCCCCGATCAGGTGGTGGGAATTTATCGTATTACGGTCCAAATGGAAGGCTTTTCAGACGTTTCTAGGAATATAGTCCTGGAGAATCAAGAAGGACTCTACGAAGCAGACTTCATCCTCTCGGTTGGGACGATGGATTCAGAAATCTCGGTGACAGCTGCACGAGGTAAAAGGGATCCATCTACTATACCTGTCCCTACCCAACAACTGGACGCAGAGTTCCTAGAACGGGCTAATCCCGCTAGTACAGGAGAAGCGATTTCTTCTGCTATTGGAGTCACGGTTGTAGGTTCTGGTCCATACCAAATAAGACCTCGTCTCCGGGGTTTGGACTCAAGTCGTGTTTTACTTTTGGTCGACGGGCAGAGACTTAATAATGCTAGAGTCGCTACTGATAGAGCGGGCGTGGAACCGGGAATAATCAATCCCAATACTATAGAGAATATTGAAATAGTGAGCGGTACAGGAACTTCTCTCTATGGCTCAGATGCCCTGGCAGGCGCTATCAATATTAGGACCCGCCAACCAAGGCCAACACCTAGCTTCCGTTTGAATGGAGGTCTGGACGGATTTTTTAGTTCAAATGGGAAGGGTCGGAGGGGTACGGCTACATTAGGGGTTTCAGGCCGTAATTTCGCCTTTAAACTGATAGGGTCAATGGAGCGTTTTGGTAACTATAAAGCTGGCTCAGGCTTCAAGGAAGATAGCCTTTCTCTGCATCAGACGGGTGTTCTGAGCCGTAAATACACGATTGGGCAACTAGTACCTGGTTTTAAATCTTTTCCAGACCCCTTTAATGAGCCTTTCACTAGGACGAGTGCAGAAATCCCCAATTCTCAAGCTCATGGTGGTAATTTGAATTTGGGGGGTGTGGTAGTCCTTTCTGATAAACAAACCTTTAGTGGGCGATATATTAAATCTAGGGTCGCTAATGTGGGCTTCCCAGATTTTCGGAAACCTTTCTTTTTTCAATCCATTTCATTGCCTCATAGCAAGTTTGACAAGATTTCGGGTCGATACCAGATCCAGCAGATAAATGACTGGTTTGCGGGGTTGTCTCTTAGTTTCTTTCATCAAAAATCACAACGACTTCTTCGGAACGAATTCCCGGTCCAATTTCCATCACCAAGTTCCAGATTCTGGCCGGTAAAGGTCATGCAACTTCAGATTAGGAGCGATACTGAACAAAATGTTGATACTACTAGTTTTGAGGTTCAGGGTACTTTTGTCTTAGCTCCGCAAAATGTCTTGACTGCAGGAGTGACAGCTTACAAGGATTCGAGTAAGGACGGACGATATACAGTAACTCAAACGAATCTTATAGGTAGTGCGGATATGGGATTTATAGCACCGGGCGTGTATGGGCCGATAATATCCTCTCATCCTCCAATCCCTTTGGGCCCACCTTCAATAGCGACTCCTGTGCGTGTTCCAGAGTCCAGTCTCCGAGATCTAGGAGTGTTTGTGCAGGATGAATGGCATATTAATCGCTGGGTGCGGTTAAGCGGTAGCTTTAGAATTGACGGCTATGAAGTGCAGGCTGAAGCTACACCGGGTTACGAAATAGCTAGTCTGGTAGATGGAGCTAGTCCGGCAATAAACCCTATTTCTTTGCCCAATCTTAATGGTGAGACAATTTCTCGTACTGCGTACACTGGAGATATAGGTTTGGTGGTGAAGCCTAAAGAGACATTTAGCCTAGTGGCTCACTACGCTCGCAGTTATAGACACCCTAACTTAGAGGAGCTGTTATTCGCGGGTGAGGCAACAGTAGGCAGTATAGTCCCGAATATATTAGTGGGTCCAGAAACTGGAGATAATCTTGATTTTGGTGTCAGGATCCACACGGAGAAAGGGACAGCGCACTTTACTTATTTCAATAATGCGTATAAGGGTTTTATCTCGACTGAGATCGTCGCTTTTGTTTCCGGGCATGGAGGTCAGGATTCGATCTCTCAGGCAATAAATTTTTCGAAAGTTAGAATTCAGGGATTTGAAGGTTTCCTGGAACGTCCTTTGCAATTGGGAAGATTAGTGATTACCCCCTGGGCTAACTTCTCTTTCCATCAAGGACAGATATTAGAAGGTACTAACCCCTTGAGTGGAGAAGCCTTAGATGGAACCCCACAAGACAATATTACACCTTTCAAACTGATGAGTGGATTGCGGGTAATGGATAGTAAGCAGCGTTACTGGATGGATTATTCTAATAGGATGCAGACGGAAGTGTCGCGTGTTGCTAGAACTCTAAGTACATCACCTTTTCTAATCGCACAGGATCTTTTTTCCTTGTATGGCTTTACTGTTCATCGATTGGGATGGGGGGTAAACTGGAATCGAGAATCTTACCGTTGGGGTCTCTCCTTTGCACTAGAGAACTTGAGTAATAAATTCTATAGAGAACAGTTCCAATTTGCTCCTGCTCGGGGGCGCTCGCTGACCATGGGTGTGCATTTACACAAATTCTGAGAATTTTCAGAACTGGCCAGACTTCATCCTGTTAGGTCAGGGACATTTTTTCATTATCTTTTTGTCCTATGCGATCTCTAACAGCGGGAAGGACAAAAAGTGATGAGAGGTCCATCTCGGCAAGTAATTGATCTAGAAGCTTGAGGCGAGCGGGAAGAGAAGTATTCCCATTAAGGAGGCAAACCCAGCTGTCTCCCACTCGGCACATTCCCCCTTTAAAGTTTCCTTTTTCGACTCGGAGGTCTATGCCCAATTGGGTCAGTAAGGATTTGAACTCGGCAAATAACTCTGGGGAGTCCATCAACACAACCTCATTTCAAGTGAATTATCTGCAGGCTTCTCGGTATTGATTAGCTGGTCTTTGGCTGTCCGGCTACTGGGGCGGAGGCCGGAATAGCTACCTTCCCCATGGCATACGTTTCTGGTCCTAGCCGCAGATCAGACTGCATTAGTTCTTCCCAGGTAACTTCCTTGCCAGAGTATGCTGAGATTCTCCCCATAATGGAGACCATTGTTGAAATGGCAGTTTGATGAGCTTCGTTTATATGAGTTCCAGAACGGATGGCTGTTACTAGATCTATATGCTCTTGCACGTAGGGGGTGATGTCTCCATGATACTTAGCATAGTGAATGTTCCAAGAGTCATCCTTTTCTTTCCCTTGATTAGGACTTTCGTAGGTCCAGATAACGTTCCCTTCGAGGTCGTAGATTGAATCTTGGCAGTTGCTTGATCCTTGGGTGCCAACAATAAACTCAGAGACATTTCCATCACAACCATCTATCTGTCTACACATACTGTGTAAATGTAGGCTGTTATCGAATTCAAAATCAACATCAAAGAAGTCAAACTGGTCTCCTGTGACACGGCGCATCCGACCGCCCATGCCAAGAGCTTTTACTGGATGAGTTCCGGTGAACCAATTGATTACATCTATATTATGGATATGCTGTTCAACAATATGGTCTCCGGATAGCCATTGCCAATTTACCCAGTCCCGAAGCATGAATTCCATATCCGACCATCCAGATTTTCTCTTTTGGTGC
>CAYXBG010000112.1:0-5077 GCA_964463145.1 uncultured Acidobacteriota bacterium | reverse complement strand
AAGAGCTCTTCCCCCAAGGATCGTCCCAGATCGGCCATGTGGTCTCGTGGAGACATTTTGTGTAGTTCGAAAAAAAGTTTACGTGCTAAAGAGTAACCATTTGTATGCAATCCAGAAGAGGGGAGACCAATCAATATATCTTTCTCCTGAACCTTTTCGGCGCCCAGTAGCTTGGCCTGATCTGCCAGTCCGACAACAAAACCTGCCAAGTCGTATTCTCCATCTGCATAGAAACCAGGCATTTCAGCCGTTTCTCCACCCAATAATGGGCAGTTTGACTCGCAGCAGCCTTCAGCCAGACCTTCTACAACCTCTGCGATGACGCTTGGTTTAACATGGCCAGTGGCTATGTAATCCATGAAAAACAAGGGGGCCGCACCCTGTACTAGGATGTCATTTACACAGTGGGAGACAATATCGATACCTACTGTGTTATGGATCCCCGTCATGAAAGCGATTTTCAGTTTTGTTCCAACTCCATCTACGCTGGAAACCATTACAGGAATCTGTAAATGTGAGAATTCAGGCCGAAAGAGTCCTCCGAAACCCCCGATATCCCCGAGCACCTGTGGTGTGAAAGTCCCGCGAGCTAAATTCTTGATGCGGCCTTTGGCCTCGTTAGCCAGATCGATATCTACGCCAGAGTCCGCGTAGGTGAGACCTGTCGAGTTCTCACCGGATTCCGTATTAGGAACTGGAGGCTCGGAGATTTCCTCATCCATATGAAGCTCTCATGTGTTGGTAGTTGGAGTATCACCGAGGTCAAAAAGACCTTTCTGTGCACTACGGGGAGTATCCGGTATCGGGTAACGTCGGTCAAAGCATGCCGTGCAGAAGTCATCCTTAGCGCCGACAGCAGTTTTCATTCCCTCGATGCTAAGGTATGCAAGACTATCAGCATTGATGAAATCTCGGATTTCTTCCACTGACATCTGATTAGCGATCAATTCCGAATCAGTGGGAGTGTCTATGCCGTAATGGCAAGGGGAAAGGGTTGGTGGAGAGGATACCCTCATGTGCACCTCTGAAGCACCCGCATTTCTCAGCATCTCAACAATTTTCTGACTGGTGGTTCCACGCACGATCGAGTCGTCGATCACTATTACTCTCTTGCCCTCTAGTACTTCACGAACTGGGTTTAGTTTGATTTTGACTCCGAAGTGTCTAATGGATTGCTTTGGCTCGATAAAGGTACGCCCAACATAGTGATTACGGATTAGGCCCACCTGAAAAGGCAAGTCTGCTTCTTCTGCATAACCTAGGGCCGAGGTCACGCCGGAATCGGGAACTGGAACAACTAGGTCCGCATCTATCGAGGCTTCCTTGGCGAGTTGTTTCCCCATGGAATGACGACTGCTGTGGACACTTTTCCCGAAAACCGTGGAATCGGGTCTTGAGAAATAAACATGTTCGAAGATGCAGTGTGCCGATTGATGGGACTCTACGATTCGCAGGGATCTCATATGAGGCCCTTTGAGTTGTACTGCTTCCCCTGGTTCGATGTCACGAACGTACTTAGCTCCTATTAAGTCGAAGGCGCAAGTCTCGGAGGCGACTACCCACGCATCATCCAGCTGGCCCAGACAGAGAGGCCTAACTCCATATGGATCTCTGGCTGCCCAGATTGAACGGGCAGTGGCCATTACAAGGGAGAAAGCTCCTGAAGCTCGCCCAAATACTTCTCGGAGAGCTAGGCCGGTATCTTCTTGTTCTGAACGGGCTAGCAAATGTAGCATCACTTCACTATCGGTAGTAGAGCGGAAAATCGCACCTTGGAATTCTAATTCTCTACGGATCTCATCTGTTCGCAATAGATTTCCATTGTGTCCAAGAGCCATGAGACCTCTTCTGGAGTCGGTTACAATCGGTTGCGCGTTTGAGATGTGACTTTGACCGGTGGTGGAATAGCGGACGTGTCCAATAGCAGAATTTCCACGGAGTCTTAAAATGGCATCATCGTCAAAAACATCAGCTACGTAACCCATTCCATGGTGTTGGTTTAGAGAGCCATCAGACAAAGAAACAATCCCAGCGGACTCCTGTCCTCTGTGTTGTAGGGCGTAAAGCCCTAAATAGGTGATTCTAGAAGCTTCGGGGTGGTTGCTGACGGCAAAGACACCACATTCGTCATGAAACTTGTCATCTTGTGGGAAGGGGGTACTGTTTTTTTTCAAGTCGAAAAGACCTCTTCAAAATGGGAGAGCCATACGGTTTTTAGGTGCTGTAACTCAGTTGAAATTATTTGTTGTCGGTCAACCATGATTTCGAAGTGGTTCGGAGCGACCACTCCTATGTATGTTTTGGGAACACCAGCCATACACTTTTTAAAATCTGGGGTTTGCTCGGCAGAAACTGAAACGACGACACGAGAGGCAGTTTCGCTCATCAGAAAATGGTCCGGTCGCATGCCATGACTATCGAAAGACGCCTTTATGCCCAGGTCAGAGTAGAAGCAAGACTCTGCTAGACATGTCAACAGGCCACCTTCTGAGACATCGTGGGCTGAGTTAAGAAGACCTTTTTGGATAGCATTTTTGAGGCAATCTTGCAGATCTTTCTCTAGGTCAAGATCCAAGGCCGGTATTGGCCCCAACAGAGGTTCTCCCAAGATCTGCAAGTAAGCACTGCCTCCGAGCTCGGGACGGGTTGGGGCGCCCACCAAAAATACTTCGTCTCCACTTTGGGAGAAAGAAGATGAGCACACCTTAGTTAAATCTTCAACGCGTCCAACCATCCCGATTACGGGGGTGGGAAGAACTCCTTCTCCATCAGTCTCATTATAGAAACTAACATTCCCGCCGGTGATGGGTGTCTGAAAAAAATTGCAAGCCTCCGCAATGCCTTCGACGGCTTCGATAAATTGCCACATGATCTCTGGATTTTCCGGGCTGGCAAAGTTGAGGCAGTTGGTCGCTGCCAGTGGTGTAGCGCCACTACAGATAAGATTCCGACAGGATTCTGCGACTGCGTGCATGGCACCTAAGCGAGGGTTAAGATGACAGTAAAATGGATTTCCGTCCAAAGTCATCCCTAGTCCACCGGTGCCTTCTTTGATACGAAGAATGGCAGCATCGCTGCCTGGTCCCATGATCGTATTGGTGCGGACCTGATAGTCATACTGACGGTAGACCCAAAGGCGGCTGCAAAGTTGAGGCGAAGCTACTAGTTTAAGAAGTAATTCGTTGTAGTCTTCTGGTTCCGGTCCTTGCCACAGTGGGCTTTCTATAATCTCATCCTTCTGGCCGGGATGAGATGGCCGATTATAAATGGGAGCCTGCTCCGTTAAAACATCATTTGGGATTTCAGCCACCTTTTCACCGTTGTCAAAAACAATCAACTTTCCATGATCTTTGACCTCGCCGATCTGTACAGCGTCCAATTCCCAACGATCGAATATAGATAATAATGCATCTTCATTTCCTTTCTCACAGACCAACAGCATTCGCTCCTGTGACTCAGAGAGCATTATTTCATAAGGGCTCATCCCCTGTTCACGCTGGGGAACCCGGTCCAGGTGAATTTCAATGCCGGCGTTCGACCGGCCCCCCATTTCACAAGTCGAGCAGGTTAATCCAGCAGCTCCCATGTCCTGAATGCCGACGACTTTCCCCGACTGCATAGCATCCAAGCACGCTTCGAGGAGTAGCTTTTCTAAAAAGGGGTCACCCACTTGTACATTAGGCCGTTTCGATTCAGCACCTTCTTCAAATTGCTCAGATGCCATTGTTGCACCATGTATGCCGTCCCGTCCTGTCTTGGCTCCGACATAAATTACAGGGTTTCCAACGCCAGTAGCCTTTGCATAGAAAATCTTCTTTTTTGGTGCAATCCCCAGACAGAATGCGTTAACGAGAGGATTATTGCTATAAGGAGCCGCAAATTTAACCTCTCCTCCTACTGTAGGGATACCCATGCAATTTCCGTAGCCCCCAATGCCCGCAACCACGCCTTCCATGATGTGCTGATTCTGTGGGTCCTTGAGTGGGCCGAAGTGTAGAGAATTCATTAGTGCGATAGGTCTTGCCCCCATCGTAAAGATATCTCTAATAATGCCACCTACACCAGTTGCCGCGCCTTGGTAAGGTTCTATATAGGAAGGGTGGTTGTGGGATTCTATCTTGAAAACGGCCGCTAGGTCGTTGCCAATATCAACTACGCCTGCATTCTCCCCAGGTCCTTGTATCACTTGAGGGGCTTCTGTGGGCAATTTTTTGAGATGCATCCGAGAACTTTTGTAGCTGCAGTGTTCGGACCACATTACAGAGAAGATACCTAGCTCAGTCAAATTAGGACTTCGCCCCAAGGCTTGGCAGATACGCTCGTACTCTTCCTGGGAAAGCCCATGACTAGAGATGACTTCGGAATTAACTTCAGAATTAGTTTTTAACACGATCGAGGGACCGGATCATCGATTGAATAATGCTTAGCCCGTCATTGGCCCCCAATATCCACTCAGATGCACGTTCCGGGTGGGGCATCATACCAATGACGTTTCGTTGAGAGTTAACTATTCCAGCTATAGAGTTTACTGAGCCGTTTGGGTTGCCAGTGACTGAGTTTTTGCCATCAGGATCGACATAGCGGAAAATTACTTGCCCGTTTTTCTCCAGATTTTCCAGTTGTTTTGTGGGGAGAAAAAAGTTCCCATCGTTGTGAGCGATAGGGATCCTAAGGATTTTATTCTTATTTAGGTCAAGGGTAAAAGGTGTATTGGTCTGTTCAACCCGTAGATAGACATCTTGACACAGGAATTTGAGATTGGCGTTACGCAGCAGGGCTCCGGGTAAAAGGCCGGCTTCTTGTAGTATTTGAAACCCATTGCAAATCCCTAAAACTGGCCCGCCTGCTGCAGCGTGAGCTCGCAGGCTATCCATGATGGGAGAGAACTTCGCAATGGCCCCGCACCGTAGGTAGTCGCCGTAAGAAAATCCGCCAGGTACGATAATTGCTTCGACATCCTGAAGATCCCGATCCTGGTGCCATAAAAAAACAACTTCCTGCTGAACTACACTTTTAAGTACATGATATGCGTCGTGATCACAATTGGATCCGGGAAAGACGACTACACCTACCTTCA
>CAYXBG010000111.1:0-5179 GCA_964463145.1 uncultured Acidobacteriota bacterium | reverse complement strand
TGGCCACTCCCAACTCCTCATGAGAGTTCATCTCTAGTTTTTTAAGGGCGGAAACAAAGCTAGCCAGAACTTCAATAGGATTTATCCCTCGATCTGGAATACTGGCATGCACACTTCTACCTTGCACGTGGAGGACTAACTCAGTACGGCCTCGATGTCCCCGTCTTAGTTCATTTCCGGTTGCTTCACCAACCACTACGAGTGGAACATCAAGTGTCTTGGCCAAGTAACGAGCTCCCAGGCCACCGACTTCCTCTTGGACCACGGCCGTCACATGAACATCCCCCGAAGGTGTATCCTGTAGTAGAGGGATAACTCCGTAAACCTGTGCAGCTAAAGGGCCTTTGATATCCATAGCCCCACGCCCCCAAACACGATTATCATGGATTTCAGCACCAAACGGAGGATAAGGCCAACGCGATTGGTCTCCCACATCGACGTGATCCAGATGCGAATTGAGCATCATTGCCGGGGCCTCTCCACGACCTTTAATCGTCCCTATCACATTACCAGCCTCGTCAGCTACAACATGGTCATAGCCCAACTTTTGCATCTCCTTTATTACTAGCCCGGCAAGAGCCGCTTCATCCCCAGGCAAACTCTTGGTTTGAATAAGTTTTTGCAAAAAACGAACACATCCATCTACGTCTTGGTTTGGCATCTAAACAGCTTCCCACTGCCGAGAGCCGTCGTCAAGCCCAGCTCCAGACCCAATCGATAGCGTCTCAAGGAAACTCTTAGAATAGTCGTGACTAGTACTGCTCGTTCCCTCCCTTAATTTATCCTGTTAAAATCTCGCCGAGAGGAAATTATCTCTACCATCTACACCGACATTCCACACCTGGCCAATCTTGTACTGGCTGGAGATATGCGCGCCATTGCACGCGCTATTTCCTTTCTGGAAACTGACCCATGGTCACCCGATTGCTTGGCACTTTTGAAGACACTTTATCTGAACAGTGGCAAGTCTCGAGTGATTGGAGTAACAGGGGCTCCTGGGGTTGGCAAAAGCACTCTGATTGATATCCTGACAAAGCACTATCGGACAGAAGGTCATCGAGTTGCAGTACTGGCAATCGACCCTACCTCTGCCTTCACCGGAGGAGCAGTCCTAGGTGATCGTATCCGCATGCAGGATCATGCCGGGGATCCAGATGTCTTTATCCGAAGTATGGCAACCCGTGGGCATCTGGGCGGACTAGCTCCTTCAGTACCGGAAGCACTCATAGTCCTAGATGCGGGGGGATACGATACAATACTAATCGAAACAGTTGGGGTAGGACAGGATGAGATTGAGGTTGCCTATACAGCTGAAACTAGGGTCGTCGTCCTATCCCCAGACATGGGAGACGATGTTCAAACAATTAAAGCAGGAATAATGGAAATCGCGGATATCTTCGTTTTAAATAAGTGTGATCGCGAAGGTAAAAACGATGCCGCTTCCTCACTTCAAAGCCTATTGCAGATATCAGGGCAATCGAAGGAATGGACTCAGAGACTGGTCCAGACAGTGGCGACAAAGGACCAAGGAACTACGGAACTGATCAAATATATTGAAGAACACCAGTCTTGGCGAAAACAATCACAGCACTCCAGAGAAACCCAGCTGCAGACATTAAAATACAGACTCTTCGAGTTGTTACAGCTCCGCCTGCGAAGGCTGATTGACGCCGATTTGGAGGAAGCTGTCCTCGTTCCACTTTTAAAAGACCTGCAAAGTCGTCAGACTGATCCTTACACTGTAGTGAATGAAATAGTCTGTCAACTTAGGAGAAATCGACATGATTAAACGTATAGCCCATATCTCAATCGCTACTGAGTCATTGGGTATCACTTCGGAGTTTTACAAATCTCTGGGGCTAGAACTAGACAAGACAGAGATTCTTCCCAGCCAGAAAGTCAAAGTTGCATCAATGCGGATTGGTGGGTCAGCCATCGAGTTCATCGAGCCCACGAAATCTGACTCTCCAATATCAAATTTTCTGGCGCGCCGTGGAAACGGTCTGCACCATATATCCTTCGAAGTAGATGATTTGGAAGCTCACCTGCTGGATCTCAAAGCACGTGGAGTACGTCTCATTGACCAAAAACCAAGAATCGGGGCAGAAGGTTATCAAATTGCCTTCGTTCACCCTTATTCAACTGGAGGGGTGTTAGTAGAATTATCGCAAGCTCCTCAGAACGGAGATAAGCGATGAAAATCGGTACACTTCAACTCGATCTCATCTCGGATGGTAGCCTGTGGTTGGACGGAGGGGCCATGTTCGGGGTGGTACCAAAACCCTTATGGGAAAAGGATACACCTTCCGATTCTAAGAATCGGGTTCACCTAGGGCTCAATTGCTTACTCATACGTAGTCCAGAGAAAACCATAGTCATAGATACAGGATGTGGGAACAAATACAATCCAAAACAACTCGAAATCTACAATATAGAACAGGGAAAAGGGTTATTAGGTGGGCTTGCAGCCTGCGACGTGGATCCTGAAGACGTGGATATCGTGGTCAATACTCACCTGCACTTCGATCATGCCGGTGGCAACACAGTCATACACAATGGCAATGTTACTGCCACTTTCCCCAATGCTACCTATATGATTAGAAGAACCGAATATGAGGATGCTTGTAACCCCAACCCCAGAACCCAAAGCACCTACTTACCTCACAACTGGGAAATTCTGGCCACCACTGGTCAACTCCAGTTGATCGATGAAGACAGGGAGATAATACCCGGAGTCTCTCTGATAGAAACTCCAGGACACACTACAGGGCATCAGTCAGTCCAGATAAGCTCCGCCGAGCAAACAGTCTTCTACATGGGTGACTTATGTCCAACTCAAGCACATGCACCCCTTCCCTGGATCATGGGCTTCGACCTCTACCCGATGATTACTATGGACACGCGCCGAACTATTTATCGCAAAGCGATACAGGAGAATTGGCTACTGCTCTTCGAACATGATCTAAACAAGCCTGTCGGGTACTTGATGGAAGATCAAGGAACATATAAGGTACGCTCTCACGTCTGGGTGCCTGGCGCAGAAACGGACCCCGGCGTTCTGACAAAGGAGGGTTAGAATGAGTCAGGCAGATATCGGTATCATTGGCGGAAGCGGTCTTTATGAGATGACCGGGCTCGAAGATAGAAAAGAAATACGAATCAATACTCCCTTTGGCGACCCCAGTGACAGTTATCTACTCGGCACCTTGGAAGGCCGCCGCGTCGCCTTCTTAGCCCGCCATGGTCAAGCACACACGATTATGCCAACGGAACTTAATTTCCGAGCGAACATCTATGGATTTAAATCCTTAGGAGTAAGCTCTATTTTCTCAGCAAGTGCTGTAGGCTCGCTGAAATCGGAACATAAACCGCTTGATTTCGTTCTTCCGGACCAATTCATTGATAGAACACGCCAACGGGTTTCGACTTTCTTCGGTAATGGGGTCGTGGCTCACATAGGATTTGCAGACCCTCTTTGCTCTCAGCTTGCCGACGTCGTGGAGAAAGCAAGTACTGGAATTGGATTCCCTATCAAGAAGGGAGGGACGTACGTATGCATGGAAGGACCTGCCTTTTCTACAAGGGCCGAATCTCATCTTTACAGGAGCTGGGGTGCAGAACTTATAGGGATGACTAATCTTCAAGAAGCTAAGCTGTCCCGAGAAGCAGAAATATGCTACCTAACTATCGCTATGGTCACCGATTATGACTGCTGGCACGAAGAAGAAGATCCTGTGACAGTCAAAATGTTGATCGGTTATCTGAACCAGAACAGCAGTAACGCAAAAAACCTGATCCGCGCAGCAATCCGAGGCTTACCCCAAAATTATTCCTGTAGGTGCCATCAAGCCCTAGCAACCGCCATCGTCACATCTCCAGAAAATATCCCACCCGAGACCAAGAAAGCTTTGCAACCCATCATCGGCAAATACATCTCATAGCTTAGGCTTGAGGTCGGTTTCTTTAAAAAGAAAAATAGGAAAACAGCATGTCAAAGATACTGGTAGTCGGTTCGGTAGCATATGACTCAGTAATAACGAAAAATGCAAAAGCTTCCAATATTTTGGGTGGCTCAGCAACTCACTTCAGTGTTTCTGCCAGTTTTTTCACCGATACGTCTCTGGTTGCCTGCGTGGGTAAAGACTTTTCCCGAAAAGACCATGAATTTCTGGAATCTCGAGATATTGACCTACAAGGCCTTCAGTATCTTGAAGGAGAGACGTTTCGCTGGACAGGTGACTATACAGAAAATTTCAATCAGGCCAAGACACTCGACACTCAGCTCAACGTTTTGGCTAATTTCCAACCCATGATCCCGGAAGAACATCAGAACCACCAATATGTTTTTCTGGGGAATATTGACCCTAGGTTACAGCAATCGGTGCTCTCACAAGTCAAAAGCCCACGCATAGTTGCGGCTGATACCATGAATTACTGGATTGAGAGTGCTCGAGATTCGGTACTCCAAGTATTAGGGTTAGTGGACATACTTCTGATCAATGACGGGGAAGCCCGACAATTGGCTGAAGAAACGACCCTCGTAGCAGCCGCCCATAAGATACTCTCTTATGGGCCAAGTGCGTTAGTGGTGAAACTAGGTGAATATGGCGCCTGTCTGTACCAAAAAACAGCCGATGGACTTTCGGTTTTCGGGGTGCCTGCCTATCCACTCAAGGAAGTGTGCGACCCTACAGGTGCTGGCGATACATTTGCTGGAGGATTCATGGGATATCTCGCTGCTACGGATTGTGTCGATATGGCAGCCATGCGCAAGGCGATCGTGTTCGGTTCTGTTATGGCAAGCTTCAACGTAGAAGATTTCTCCCTAGATCGTCTAAGGCGTCTCAACTTCCAGGAAGTCTATTCTCGCTATCGTGAATTCGAGGAATTGACGGAATTTAGTTCGATTTCACCTCAGGACCAATTCAAGACTATGACAAAATAGTCCTATTACTGGGAACCCTCAATTTTCTACCAGTTCCAATTATCTAATCAGAAAACCTCAAGACAATTTATTTCGAAGCGACTGGGAATGGAGTGGATGTTTGTGAGTCCTAGGCTTGCATCGAGTCCACGGGTTTGGGAGAGTTAGGGAATTAATTAAAGGTGCACTCTCGATTAGCTGTCGATGTCAGAATTAAGGCTAATGCAGGAGATGAGGCTTTTCCGAGAAGTCGTG
>CAYXBG010000110.1:0-5253 GCA_964463145.1 uncultured Acidobacteriota bacterium | reverse complement strand
ATCCTCCTAAGAATTCGGAAGACGCTCCTTTACTCTTGAAACCGCTTAAAAGTATGGCCATTGGGGCAATTCGAGGTCCGGCGAGAGGAACTCGTGATGATTGGATTTTAGATGTCATTAAGAATCTAGTCGAACTGAAAGGGAGCCGGGAATATAAACCAGGAGAAGCGGAGTTTCCTGCAGGCATTCGAATCATCAATTCCTCCTTCAACGATGCAGGCGTAATTCTAATCCAGAAGAGGTTTGACACTGGATTAGATGAAGATGATGCTTGGGCGGAACGACTTGCGTACCTAGGAGATGCTCGCATCACGAAGGATGAGATCTACGTGAGTGTTGCTCGAACGATTAACGAATTCTATCGGAGAGCAGAGGATGGTGGAGGATATCTACTAGATTTGGCTCGCAATTTGTTGGCCGGTGAAAAAGTGAATTTTCAAGAAGAATACCTAGCTACCCTCCACTCAATCGAATCAGATGATATCAGGAATGTGGCTTCACGATTTTTCCGTGAGATGACTCACTTTAACAAGACAAAAATATGGAGTGAAAAGTGATGAGAGTAGTAATAATGGCGGGTGGCCAGGGGACGAGATTCTGGCCAGCTAGTCGGAGAGCGAATCCCAAGCAGTTTCTAGAGATCGTAGGACAAAAAACCATGATCCAGGAGACAGTAGCCAGACTTTTACCGGAAATTAAGATCTCAGATATCTTCATAGTTTGTAGTGAGGAGTATGTACATAGGGTACGAGATCAGTTGCCAGAGTTCTCAAAGGAACAGGTAATAGTGGAGCCATTGGCTCGGAGCACGGCAGCTTGTATAGGCCTGGCGGCCCAATACTTGAAGGATTTTTACGGAGATTCTGTATGTGCCTTCCTGCCTGCTGATCATGCTGTAGAAAAAAGAGTTAGTTTCCATGGTGCACTACAGGCTGGTCGGAGATTGGCTGATGAGGGTTGGTTGGTAACCTTCGGGATGCTCCCGAAGAGTCCCGCAACCGGGTATGGATACATTAAGCGGGGGGAACTGCTTGAGAAAATTGGGAATCTAGATTCTTTCAGAGTGGACAGTTTCATTGAGAAACCCACCTTGGACCGGGCTGAGAATTTTATGGGAGACAATCGGTATTTATGGAACAGTGGCATTTTTCTTTGGAAAGCTTCAAAGATTTTAGAAGAAATTGATCAGTCATTACCTCAGCTAGGAACTGCTCTCAGAACGGTAGCTTCAAATTGGGACGATCTTGTTTCCGCTCGCGAGGCTTTTCGGGTTCTAGATTCAGTTTCGATTGACTACGGTGTGTTGGAGAAATCCTCTCGAGTTACGACTATACCTTGTGACTTTGGGTGGAGTGATGTAGGTGATTGGAATGCAGTCCGAGAGTTGCTTCCCAAAGATGAGCACGGTAACTCCTCTAATACAGATTTCGCAGTACTGGACGCTCAGGATTGCTTAGCATATAGTCGCGAAGGAAAGTTTATAGCTTTGATTGGGGTTGAGAATTTAGTGGTTGTGGAGACCCCAAATGGGCTACTGATCTGTCCGGCAGATCGAACCCAAGAGGTTAAAGCGCTCGTGGAAACGCTTAATCCAAAATACACTTAGGTCTAATCGACCGTTGATTCTTAACGTTTATATATGAAAGGTAGCCTATCCAGTGGGACTTGATAACGTTGATCAGATATTAAGTTTGGACAAGTCTGATCTTATAGGAAAAATCAGGGATCTCCATTGTCAATTTCGGGAGGTTCCCAAAATTCTATCCCAAGTAGCTTGGGATGTGTCCAACTATGGAGATGTGAAGCGGGTAGTATTTTGTGGGGTTGGAGGATCTGCCATTGGAGGAGATCTCGTGAGGGCTCACCTTGGAGAAGAACTGAGAGTGCCTTTTGAGGTCAATCGTGATTACCGAATCCAAAGTGCTATTGATCTGGAGTCGTTGGTCATTTTGAGTAGCTATTCTGGAAACACTGAGGAAACACTCAGTTGTCTGGATCAAGCACTCTCGAAGGGATGTAAAATTTTAACCCTGACTTCTGGTGGCAGACTAGCCGTCGAAAGTAGTCGTTTGGGTATTCCGATATTCAGAGTACCAGCCGGCTATCCTCCTCGTTCTACTCTTGGCTATTCCTGTGGATTGACGTTAGAGATTTTGAACAAGTTGCAGGTGGCCCCTAAGCAAGACCTGATTGGAATTGCAGACTCACTGGATGCTTTTTCAGGGCAATTAGTACCAGCATTGGCTACTAATCAGAATGTGGCCAAGCAGATTGCTGAAAAGGTCCAAGGGCATCTTGCGGTATTTTATGGTAGTGCGGGTCATCTCGGTCCAGTGGCCAGGCGCTGGTGTGGCCAGTTTGCTGAAAATGGAAAACAATTATCTTTTTTTGGTGAATTACCAGAAATGAACCATAACGAGATCGTGGGTTGGAAGTATCCCGAAAATGTATTGGGGGAATTCTATCCGGTTTTCTTCCGAGATAAGTCGGACAGTCTCGGGGTTCAGAAACGCCTTAAGCTTACAGCAAATGTTCTAGAGGCTGAGACAGGTAGGAAGGAGGAGATATGGGTTCCAGGTGAGAGCTGGCCAGAAAGGTTATGGTCCTTTGTTTTGTTAGGAGATTTCGTCTCTGTATATGCAGCAGTTCTTAACAACGAAGATCCTACTCCCGTTGAAATTATTGAGAATTTCAAGAGAGATCTACTTGAAGATGAGGGAGATAGATGAATATCTCACGGGAGATTTTTAGAGAATATGACATAAGAGGCTTGGCGGAAAGTCATTTACTTGATCCTGCGCCTTACGAGCTTGGTAGGGCCATAGGGACTTTTTTGAGGCGAGAGGGATCGCGGCGTGTGGTTCTTGGAAAAGATTGTCGACTTAGTTCTCCTCGGATTGCAGGAGGTATATCAAAAGGACTTCTAAAAAGTGGTTTGGATGTGGTCCATTTGGGGGCAGTGGCGACTCCTCTAATGTATTTCTCTTTGCACCATTTCAAGGATGTAGACGGTGGGGTTATGGTTACCGCAAGTCACAATCCTGGAGACTATAATGGAGTGAAAATAGCTTCTGGTAAATCAACTATCTATGGAAGGCAGATTCAAGAAATCTGGGAATTATCTAGGACACAAGATTTCGAGGAAGGAGTTGGTTGTGAACAGAAAAGAGACATACTCCCGGCTTACGAAAAGATGGTCCAAGAAAGAGTCGGGCTTTTAGGTAGTAGGTTAAGGGTTGTAGTGGATGCCGGCAATGGAATGGCCGGTCAGTTAGCCCCTAGTATTTACCGGAATTTGGGCTGTCAAGTATTTGAACTTTACTGCGAATTAGATGGTGGTTTCCCGAACCATCACCCAGATCCTACAGTAACAGAAAACCTTCAGGAGTTGATTCAGGAAGTTAAATCTCGCCGGGCAGATTTGGGCATCGCTTTTGATGGTGATGGAGATAGGATCGGTGTGATAGATGAGAAAGGTAATATTGTCTGGGGCGACCAGTTAATGGTTCTATTCAGCCGAGATGTTCTGGCTAGGAATCCTGGGGCCACAGTAATAGGAGAGGTTAAATGTTCTATGAATCTTTACAACGATATCGAGGCCAATGGTGGAAGGGGATTGATGTGGAGAACAGGGCATTCATTGATTAAAGCGAAAATGAAGGAAACTGGAGCTGCTTTGGCTGGTGAGATGAGCGGACATATCTTCTTTTCAGAGGGTTACTTTGGATTTGATGATGCCACTTTTGCTGGAGCAAGGCTCTTGAAAATCCTTGCCGATAGCGGAAAGGGCGTCGGAGAGCAATTGGCTGATCTGCCAAAACTGTACAGTACGCCTGAGATTAGAATTGATATTCCCGAAGATTGTAAATTGCAGATAGTTGAAGAGCTCCAGGTGTTCTTCTCGGCTCTTTATGAGACTGTGACTATTGATGGGATTCGAATTGTTTTTGAGGATGGATGGGCACTGGTCCGAGCTTCGAATACTGAGCCTGCTCTAGTGCTGCGTTTTGAGGCAGAAACTCGTGAGAGGTTGAAGGAGATAAGGGATTTCGTAGAGACAAAATTAACCGATGTTATTAGAGATCAGTTATCGAATACGGAATAGAAAAGATTAAGAGAGTCTTCTCAGGTTGGTAGGATATAAGGTAAATGGGAGAGATTTAGAATCAGAACCAGATAAAGCATTTGATTGAGGAACATGATGAGGATCGACTTCTCGAAATGGCATGGATACGGCAACGATTTTGTGTTGGTCTCATCGACGGGGCTTAAATCTACGGATCTTGGAGAGTTTTCTCTACGAGTTTGTTCTCCTCATTTCGGATTTGGCGCCGACGGGTGTGTCATCATTGAAAAGGTAGCTGAATCCGATTTTGAACTCCGGATTTTCAATCAAGACGGCAGCGAGGCTGGAATGTCGGGGAATGGGTGTCGATGTGCAGCAGCTCAGATACATCGCAGCGGATTGAGTTCCTCCTCCAGTATTTTTCTCCACGCCTCTGGCGGCAAGAAGATTTTTCAGTTGATAGATCAATCAGATAATCGGACATGGCATTATAGATCGGAAATTGGAGAGCCACGTTTCGAACCTGACTCTGTGCCGTGCTTGGCGGAAGGGGAAGGGCCGGTCTCGCAAACTCCCCTAGAGGTCGGAGATGAAATGGTGAAAGTAAATGCACTATCCCTGGGCAACCCCCAGTGTGCAATTATGGTTGATGAACTTCCTGATGATGAGACTTTTGAGAGGCTAGGAAAAGCTCTCGAGCATCATGAGTTTTTTCCTCAAAGGACTAATGTTAGCTTCGTGAGTGTTGTAGATAGCCAACGCCTATTTATCAGGATATGGGAACGAGGCGTAGGCCCAACTCTCTCCTCGGGTACTGGATCTTCGGGGGCAGCCGTAACGGCTATTCGTTTAGGCTTAGTGAATTCTCCCGTTACGGTGGAAACATTCACTGGGGAACAACTTGTCAGTTGGCAACCAGGCAGTCCGATAGTCCTTGAGGGGATGGCCCGCTTAACTGCGGAGGGTTCCTTTTACTGGGACGAAGTTAGTTCACGTCCATCTCTCATTTGACTAGCTCAGGCGGTCCGCGTAACCTGGCCTCTTCTTAGGTGAAATAGACGTCATTGATTGGTACGGATCAAAATCTGAGGGGCAGGTATGGTGAGTGAAAAAATAGTTTACAGCGCAGAAAAAATTCTGGTACCTGATAACCCGAGAATCCCCTTCATTGAAGGGGATGGGATAGG
>CAYXBG010000109.1:0-5264 GCA_964463145.1 uncultured Acidobacteriota bacterium | reverse complement strand
CCAGGCTTCTAGATTTTCCTGAAAAATCTGCGCTCTCACAAATAGGCCCTACAATACTAACTACCTCCCTGGAAGGCTCATCAATACGGCTAAGATTCAAGATGTCGTGATAGGCCCCATATAAAGCGGGCCTAATGAGTGAGTTCATCCCCGTACTCACACCGACATATCGAACACTTCCCTTGCCTTTGATTTGTGTCACATGCGTCAAAAGAATACCAGCTTCAGCCACTAAATAACGGCCTGGCTCGAGCCACAACTCATACTGACCCGACAACTCCCTAATTCGTGTTAGATGATCGTCCAGAGCCTGCAGATCTAGACCCTGCTGATTCACCTTGTCAGGAACGCCCAATCCACCACCTAGATCTAAAAACCGGACATTCGGAAACTGCCTGGCAGCCTTCACCAGTTTCTCTCCAACCTCTTTCCAATTCCCAGCTTGTAGGATACCGCTCCCAGTGTGGGCATGCAGTCCGACAACTCTGGCTCCACACTTCTCAACAAGTTCTCGTGCCTCGTCGAGCTCGAACAAGGGTATCCCGAACTTCGAGTGGACCCCTGCTGTCCTTACATGCCGATGATGACCTCGTCCCTGTCCCGTATCCAATCTAAGGAAAATCTCTTGACCGGACAGCATGTCCCCCCAATAGCGCAAAGGGTGCAGATTATCTAACGTTACCCATACTCCTTTGGCTAAACTCTCTTCGTACTCTCTGCGAGGAGCAAAATTGGGCGTAAACAAAATTCGGTTCGGGTTGATATCAGGGAAAAGATCGAGGACGTGTTGTATTTCTCCCAGAGAAACACATTCCAAGTTAACTCCTAAATCAAAAACGGTTCGCAGAATCTCGGGATGTGAGTTAGCCTTAATTGCGTAATAAACCTGGCCTACCGAATTCATGCCCTTGAGTCCATCAACGGCCTTTCTGACGGTATCCAGATCATATACATATGCTTCAGAAGCACTTTCGGCTATCTCTAACAATTGTTCACGTTTTTGTTGCCACCAAGGCGTTTCCGTACTAAGTATCCCAGACGCCCCTTGCTCTATCTCTTCCCAGGTATGGCCAAAGACGTCCTCGTCAGTCGCTTCCTGGACAAGTGCAGGATGGAGGTTAGCGATCAGTCGTTGTGACTGCCCATTCTCCACTACAAAGCTGAGATTAAGATCGCTTGCGGACTGACTAACAAGATGAATCCTATATTCCTCGAATAACTCCAAGGCAGGCCCCAACCTATGAAGTATGGCACGGATCTTCTGGCCTATTAGACTAACCACCTCAACATCTCGGATGATCCGAACTCTACATAATTTACCTAGGAGAGTTCTCAGTCTCTCCAGTACTGCATCGTCCGGATTATCCAGTCTTGGGTCTAGAGTTAACGTCACGTTACTTTCCGACGTCGACACCAGATCAACCGAAAGACCCAAATCACTAAAACACTCAAAAGCAGACGCTAGAAACCCAGCCTCGTGCCACATCCCGAGTGTCTCCATTGAAATAAGAGTAACCCCCGTGCGTCCGGCTATGGCTTTAACCAGAGGCACATCACTCCCCGGATCTGAGCTGATTAGTGTTCCTGGAAGTTCAGGTCTCGCAGTAGAACGCACCCTAAGTGGTATCTTCTCCTGATAGACCGGTCTAATACATCGAGGGTGTAATACCGCAGATCCAGTAGAAGCAATCTCTTGTGCCTCTTGATAACTGAGGGCCCTAAGGTGACGAGTACCAGAGACAGAACGAGGATCTGCACTAAAGATACCAGGGACGTCGGTCCATATTTCGAGTCCCAAAGCCTGCAGTTTAGCTGCCAGATAAGCAGCTGACGTATCAGATCCACCTCTACCTAGAAGTACCCCCCGTCCCTGCTGGTCACTAGCAATGAAACCCTGAGTGATAATCGTTCCCTTCGACTGACAAAGTTCTTCCTGCAGAATAGTGTCAGGTGTAAATTCACATCTAGCAGAAAGAAAATGGGCCTGCTCGCCAGTTTCAGGGAGATCTACACTACGCAGTAATGTACGGGCATCCATCCAGTTGACCTGAAGACCGCGGGTCTCTAGAAAGGCAGCTCCTAATCGAGTAGAAAGAAGTTCACCAACTGCCATAACATCTGCTTGCAACTGAGAATCAACTACATTCACAGAATCCAAACCAGAAAATAGTTTTTCTAACTTGGAAATTTCAGGCTTCAGAAAATCCAATCCTTCCAATCCCATTTCCTTTGCTAATTCTGTATGTACGGATAAAAGATTTTGGAAACACTCTTCGGTTCCCTGACCATCCCTTCTCTGTAGGGTCGACTCCAAAAAATTAGATACTCCAGAGAGAGCAGAATGGACTACCAATGGTCTATAGCCAACCAGAAGTCTTTCTTCAATAAGATCTACGATTGTCTCCCAATTCTTCAAAGAGGAGACACTGGTACCCCCAAACTTCAGAACTAACCAGGGCTGGCGTCCCGTATCTTCCATATACTTGGGGGAGGGGAATGTATCGGTTTGTATACTTCTCATAAGCCTACAAGGATTCTCAATAACAATTATTTGGTCCTTAACCTGTATAGTGGCAATATTAGCGCAATTGCCGGTTCCTTTCGATCGGAAATGCTCCGGCCTGAAGAATAGTGATCACTTTCCGAGAAAGGTCTTCAATGCACGAAATACTCACTCCTGATCAATTTAAAGAACTCCAAAATATTGACAGTGCTACTATCTCTAACGCCATCGAGACCTTTCAAGTCCGCCCACGGGTTTCAGGGTATGCCGGCCTTGGAGTCAAATGTATGTTCCCCGAAATGGGTAGTATGCTAGGGTACGCTGTCACTTGCACAGCTGATAGCACAACCGAGGATCGGCCAAATCCTGGACTAAACGAACTCTGGAAGGCCATAGAAAAAGCGCCCAAACCTGCCGTTCTGGTCATTCAAGATGTTGGGAATAAACTGAGTCACTCTTGTCATATGGGTGAGGTGATGGCCACCACGGCTCTGGCACTCGGAGCTGTTGGCTGTGTCACTGATGCTGGGCTCCGTGATCAGCCTGCCGTACACAAATTAGGATTCCATTACTTCTGTCCAGGCATGGTAGTGTCACACGGCAATGCTGTTATTTGTGATATTGGATGCGACGTAATCGTTGACGGAATGCACGTAACTCCAGGAGATCTTGTCCACGGAGATGTGGATGGTGTCCTCACTGTTCCGCATAACATCTCATCTCGCGTGGCAGCCGCAGCCAGAAAAATCCAGAGAGAAGAAGAAGCTTTAATGACAATGATTCGAGAACCTGGGTTCACGGTGGAAAAACTAAAAAAATATCAGAAGGGATTCCAACACTAACCATATGCAGGCACCTACTCCCCAATCGGGACCATGGGCTAGTAAATCTGGCTGTTACCGAGGCTAAGATGTTAGCGTGCTTGAATTCATGAAAACTCTTGAAATAACCAGCGCCAGAAACCCCCAATACCAAAGATGGCGTTCTTTCACGTCTACCCCAGAAAATACTGACTGTCCTTGGATTGCGCTTGAAAACCCCAAAGCGATAGCCGACATAAGCCAAAAGATCCAAATTGATCTTCTACTGCATTCATACGAGACCCCATTAGTAAAGACTCTCCTACCTCGAAGCAAAAAAAATGTTCGACTTTCTGCCTCACTACTCAAAAGGTTGTCTAAAGTTGTTGACGGAGGAGAAATCGTTGCCTTCTTTCAGAAGCCTGTTTACACGTGGGAGCACGTCACTCAAAGGATTCTCTACCTGGAAACACTTCAGGACCCTGGCAATCTTGGAACTCTTTTCCGAACAGCACAGGCAACCGGTCTATTCACCATAGTGACAAGCCCAGGATCGGTTTCAGTCTATAACTCTAAGGCCGTACGTGCTTCCAGTGGCGCTCTCTTCCGGGTTCCATTTTTGGAAAAAATTAATCTCAATGCACTACGTAAACACGGCTACAATCTCCTCGCTCTGGCACCCTCTTCAGAAACAGACATTTTTTCTGTTTCCCCCGAAAATCCTACTGCTTTTTTAGTTGGTAATGAAGGTGCCGGTCTGAGCCCTAGTGCAATTGCAGCCAGTGAGCGAAAGATCTCCATTCCGACTCAGCCAGGAGTCGATAGCATTAATGCTGCAGTTGCAGGATCAATATTGATGTATCACATCTACCGCAGGGCAACACATCATGAAATCTGACCTTTTTTCGAACCCTGAAAATACAAATCCTTCAGCACACTCTCCTCTAGCCGAAAGGATGCGCCCTCTCGTCCTAGAAGACATTCTTGGACAGGAAGCACTATTAGGCAAAGAGACTTTCCTGTATCAAGCCATTCAGAAAGATCAGATCCCTTCACTTATTCTCTGGGGGCCTCCAGGAGTTGGGAAAACAACCCTAGCGAGAATTATTGCAAACATGACGGATTCACACTTCACATCCCTTAGTGCCGTAATGGCAGGAGTCAAAGAAGTAAAAAAAGTAGTGGAAAATGCCACCTATCAAGAGCGCGCCTTTTCCAAAAGAACTATCCTTTTTGTTGACGAGATCCACCGATTCAATAAGGCACAACAAGACGCCTTCTTACCACACGTAGAGAACGGTAAAATCACTTTGGTGGGGGCTACCACAGAGAACCCTTCTTTCCAGGTTATTGCCCCTCTTCTATCTCGGTGTCGGGTAGTAGTGTTGGAGCGTCTATCTGAGATAGACCTAATGAGAATTCTTGTCAGATCTCTTAAGGATCCTGATAAGGGGCTGGGAAGTAGCCACACTAATTTCCCTGAAGAAGCTCTGCAAGTAATTGTTGAATTTGCGAACGGGGATGCTCGGACCGCATTGAACGCACTAGAGCAAATCGAGGGAGTTCTCTCTAATGCCTCTTCTTCTAACAGGATCACAGCCAAGATGGTACAGGAGACCCTGCAACACCGGACATTGCTCTATGATCGGGCTGGCGAAGAACACTTCAACCTTATTTCCGCCCTCCACAAATCACTGCGCAATAGTGATCCAGATGCATCCATTTATTGGTTAGTCCGTATGTTAGAAGCCGGAGAAGACCCTCTCTACATTGCACGAAGGATGGTACGTTTCGCCTCAGAAGACATCGGCTTAGCCGATCCTTATGCCGTAACAAGAGCCATCTCAGCCTTGGAAGCATTTCAGCTTATAGGCCTACCGGAAGGAGCACTAACTCTTACTCAGTTAGCGGTAGATTTGGCTATTACCCCCAAATCGAACTCAGTCTATCGTGCCTATCAG
>CAYXBG010000108.1:0-5304 GCA_964463145.1 uncultured Acidobacteriota bacterium | reverse complement strand
ATATTCTGGAGGGCTGCATTACTTGCTACTTTTAAGGGGGGCATTACCTGGCGAGGGACTTTTTATTCTTTGGAGGAAATCAAAGCCCAGAGAGCTTCTAGCTGCAAATAAGTGGCCCTGGAAACAGTATGCAGCCTAGCTAATAACCTTTTAGGACTCTTGTCTTAATCGAGTACGACCGCACTTTCAATATAATCAAGGAGAGGAAAAGCATCCTTCAAATACGAATTTCCCTCTGCCTGAATTCGCCCTTGGTCAGGTCCATAACCTCGAGGAGCGCCTTCCCCGTATCCTGAATACAGAGAATTCACAACCTCCATACCGGAACTGACTTTTCCAAAAGGTGAGAATCCCTGGTTGTCCAAACCGAAGTTGTCTTCAAAATTAATAAAGAATTGAACAGATCGACTATTTGGTAAACCCGTTTTAGCGAAAGTAATTGAGCCTCTTGCATTTCTCGTCATGACTGGATCATCTTGAATGTTAGCATCCATCATGATCCTATTCACTTTGGGATCTGCGTGAATGCCGAACTGAGCCATAAACCCTTCTATAACTCGAAAGAAGGCTATGTTCGTAAAATATCCCTCGGCCACTAGGCCGTGAAACCTGTCCGCGCCCTTTGGAGACCACGCACGAGTAACGTCTATAGTTATTGGCCCTTTAGTAGTATTAAAAAGAACTCTAAACTTGTCCGGACTCTTACTGTCGAGTTTAAGGGGATCGAAGAGAAAAGATCTGTCATCCTCTTTGTCGGGGCCCAGGTCTTCAGTTTCCATATCTGTCACTTCCTCTTCTCCAGTTTTCGCCCCACCCTCTAATGGTGTTTTCTGCATATCCTCACCAGATTGATCTTCCGAAGAAGGAATACAGGAGGAGATACCTACCAGAATTGCCATTAAAAAAATATAAGGAACGATCTTTAGCGAATTCATATGTCGTTTTTTAGTACATGCCTTAACATCTTCGGCAGATTATTCCGGGTCTACTCCACAGTTGCAAGTGCCTAACTGTTAAATCTCTTCCAACTCGGGAATATAGTCACGTTATACAGATCTTTTTCTTGAAAAAATCCTGTCTGGCAAGCTCAATACATCCTCCATAATCAGATAGGAAGCTGGTAACAAGAGTAGAACTATAACAGTCGCAAATAGAACACCAAATGCTAAAGATACCGCCATAGGGATAAGGAACTGCGCCTGGATACTCTTTTCGATTATCAGAGGGGTAAGACCTAAAAAGGTAGTAACAGACGTTAGGAGGATAGGCCGGAAACGAGACTGGCCAGCATCTCTAACAGAATCCTGCAACAAACAACCTTCTTTCCGTCGTCGATTGATGTGATTGACGAGAACAAGACTATCATTAACAACTACGCCAGCCAGCGCTACGATCCCGAAAAGCGATATAATCGTAAGGTCAATCCCCATAATCAGATGACCTATAATTGCCCCAACGAAACCGAAAGGAATCACAGACATAATGATGAGAGGTTGAATATAAGATCGAAGTGGAATGGCTAGAAGGGCAAAAATCAAAAGTATAGCCACGGTGAATCCCTCTCGAAGGCTCAATAACATTTCCCGTTGGTTCTTTTGCTCCCCCTCAAATGAATACTTGAGTCCAATATATTCCTGAGAAAGCCTTGGCAGGTAGTCCATTTGTAGATCTGCAATGATTTCATTTGCATTGTTTCTAGTCTCATCTACATTGGCTGTAATGGTTACGGCTCTCTGGCGATCTACACGATTTATTGACTCTGGCCCTCTCCCTAACTCAGAAACTGCAACCATCGAAAATGGTATCTCATCTCCTTCAGGATTGCGTACACGCATCTGTTCCAGGCTATTCAAGGATCGCCTCTCTTTTGTGGGATACCTGACCATGACTTTCACTTCTTCGGGCCCACGTTGTATGCGTTGGGCTTCTTCACCGTAAAAAGCTTGACGAACCTGGCGAGAAAGGTCAAAAAGCGTGACCCCCAGTGTTTCAGCTGCTGGTAGCACTTTCAATTTAACCTCTTTTTTTCCTTCTCTTAAAGAATCAGTAATGTCCGAAACACCTCCATACTGAACTAACTGTGCCTTCAGATTAGTTGCCGCCACCTCTAAGGTCTCTAAGCTAGGACTTGTGAGACGGATATTTATATCTTCGCCTGAATGAATCAGGCTGGAAGTGAAAGTCAATTCTAAGGCATCAGGCACAGGGCCAGTTTTCTTGCGCCATAAATCAGCCACATCTTTGCTTGAAAAATTCCTTTCCTCAGAAGAGGCCAATTGGATATTAATCTCTCCCAAATGGGAACCTGATCCTCCCACTAAATTCCCGGCAGTGGGGCCTTGTCGTGCCTGTATTGGTTGAGTCCCAATCGAAGTCAGAATGTGACGGAAAACACTTTCCCCATTAGACTCCACTTGTTCCCTCACTTCTTCAGCAGATTTTTCGAGATGGAGAAGAACCCCTGCAGTAACTTCTTTAGGAGTTCCTTGAGGCATTGTTAAAAGAGCGACTACGTTATCAGCCTCAAGTTCAGGCAGGAAACTGAACTTCAACCACCCCCCGAACCAGATCCCCAGTGATAGGGCTAATGTCGCGACCCCAGTTGCTA
This sequence comes from uncultured Acidobacteriota bacterium, assembly GCA_964463145.1. GTDB lineage: Bacteria > Acidobacteriota > UBA6911 > RPQK01 > CBDAPI01 > CAYXBG01. The sequence goes on along the minus strand of CAYXBG010000108.1, from coordinate 2,696 downwards.
TTGTCAAATACCTCCACTGGAGTGCGACATCTAGCAGAGGGACATAGAAGCGCTGCCGGAAAGAGATTAACAGGTCAGCTATTGCAGCTTGAAATTGATTCCAAAGCCGACCTATACGAGTGAGCGGCTTAGTTCGTAAATGTGACAGATGTGCAGGTAAAATATATAGGCTTTCCACTAATGAAAAGATAAGAGTGGGAATCACAACTAAAGGGATCGGCCTGAAAATCTGTCCAAATGCCCCCTTTATAAAAAGCATCGGGGCGAACGCAACTATAGTTGTTAAAACTGCAAAAACAACTGGAACTAGTACTCCTCTTGCTCCTCGGACGGCTGCCTCTTTTAAGGGGATTCCAGATTCCACATGGCGGTGAATATTTTCTCCCACGATGATGGCATCATCGACCACAATCCCTAGGACAACGATGAAAGCAAAAAGCGAAACTAGATTTATTGAGACCTCCAAAGAAGGCATCAACATCAACGCCCCTAAAAAAGAAATAGGTATACCTAGTGATGCCCAGAAAGCTAGGCCAAGCCGTAGAAAGAGTGTCAAGGACAGTATTACAAGAACTAACCCTACTTTTCCGTTTCGCATTAGAAGATCGAGTCTACTGACCAGTACTTCAGAATCGTCCTGCCAAGCCGTCAACTGGATTCCTTCAGGAACTCTAGTGTTGGCCTCAGTCAAGTATTGATGTACTTGCTCCGCTACCTCAATGGCACTTTGATTCCCAACTCGAAATACTTGAACGAGAACAGAAGGCTGACCATCAAAGCGAGAGCTTTCATCACTATCTGAAAAACCATCTACAACGGTAGCTATGTCACCCAGACTAATCCGAGTTCCATCCGAGTGAGTCAGAAGGACTAGTCGTTCAAAATCACGCCCCACGTATGCCTGCCCCTCACTACGTAGAAGTATTTCACCCGATGCGGTGCGGATCGATCCACCTGGAAGATCGAGAGAACTCCTACGAATAGCCTGAGTGACACCGTCAAAAGTTAATGCATATCTGCGAAGCGCGTCCTCTGATATTTCAACGGAAACTTCATAAGGCCGAGCATTGACTAATTCCGCTTGCGTAATACCTGGCAGAGCTGCTACTTCATCTCTGACTTGCTCTCCTATGCGTTTCAGGGTTTTTTCCGGTGCCAGCCCACTTACTGCTATATTGATTACTTGCCTCTTGACAACGACCCTCTGAACTATTGGTGTTTCCGATTCATCTGGTAGAGAAGGAATAGCATCTACACGATTTTTGATATCGTTGACTAATTCCTTGGGATCGGCCCCTTCTATAACCTCGACCATAACAACAGCTATACCTTCAGCTGCATTAGAGGTGATGGTCTTGACGCCTACTAGGCCCTGGATAGATTCCTCTACTCTGGTACAGATCCCATCCTCAACTTCTTCGGGAGCTGCCCCCAGATAGGGAACTGTTATGCTGATCAATTCTGGATCGAATTCTGGAAAGATCTCGCGCTTGATTTTGGGTACGGCCAATACTCCTGCACCGAGTATTGAGAGCATTAGCAAATTAGCTGCTACACGATTCTCGACAAACCAGGCAATAGGCCCATTCATGATGCCCCTTGTACTTCCTGATACACGTTGACAGCCATCCCTTCAGTCAAATCCTCCACGCTACTAAGGGAAATTTTTTCCCCTTTCTCCAGTCCCTCCTCTATTAGTAGCGATTCTCCTTCTACTTTCAGAACATTTACAGTACGTAACCGTATACGATTTTCGGCGTCTATAATGGCTACTTTCTCATCATCTCTAAGTGCCGAGCGAGGTATTCTGAAGATGTCTTCTACGGTCCGACCGTGAAGCTCCGCATTAACGAATAACCCCACGGCTAGAGGGGGACGCTTAGGGTTTAGACCTCTGGCATACGGATCTTTTACCTGAGCAACCGCATATATGACTCGAGTTCGAGGATCTATTTCAGCTTCAGTACGAACTATCTTGCCAGACCAGGAAAAATCGGCTCTACCGAATCTCGCTCTAATAGTAACTGGTGATTTCCGGATGCTTTGAGAAGAACCTCTATAGCTCAAAGGAAGTTCAAGGAAGGCAAGCTCATCATCCGGCAAGGGTAATCTTATCTCTGCAAAATCAACCGAATAGATAACAGCCAGAGGAGTGCCGGTACCTACAAATTGCCCTATGTCTACACTTTTCTGACGAACCCTACCAGCGAATGGAGCTTTAATGACAGTTCTCTCTAGGTTTCGTTGAGCTTGCTTCAATTCAGCCTCGGAAGCTTCGAGAAAAGCTCTAGCCTCTGCAAGTTGAGGTTCGCGTCGAAGAAGGGAACTAGGAGTACCTTCCCCTAATGCTCTCCATTCGAGCAAAGCTAGATTAGATTCAGTTTCCTCTTGCTGAATTCTCAGTTCAGCCTGAGCTACAACGGCTTTAGCCCGAACCAAGGCAAGCTCATAGTCTCCTGGATCTAATCTCAAGAAAATATCACCTTTCTCAAAAAAACCTCCCTTGTTAAAGGAAGGTGCCACATAGATAATTTTTCCAGGAATTTCCGATGCGAGGGCAGTCTGCGTGCGCGGGGTTACTGTACCCTGGGTGTGCACCCGCAACTGAACAGTTTCTGGATTAACAACGATACTGCGCACTATCGGTAAAGTCTCTTTCAGTATCCTTGTCTCTACCGGTGGTCGACTCGATATCA
>CAYXBG010000107.1:0-5345 GCA_964463145.1 uncultured Acidobacteriota bacterium | reverse complement strand
CGCGAGCCATTTAGCAGGGAATGATTCTAGCCAGATTGTTGGTGCTGGGAGGGAGATAGAGGTATGAACTTTGATGGGTTGACGGTCCTAATAACGGGAGGTACTGGTTCTTTAGGGAATGCAATTGTCCGGCGGATAATGACAGGGGAAATGGGTAAGCCCCGCAAACTTTTGGTTTTTTCGCGAGACGAACTCAAGCAGTACAACATGCGACACCAATGGTATCAGGCGAAAGATGCTGGTGAGGACATAAGAAACTTTGCTACCGAGGATTTATTAGAATTTCATATAGGAGATATACGTCTATACGACACATTGTTACCTGTATTGCGAAGAGCTGATGTGGTGATAAACGCGGCAGCTCTCAAGCAAGTGCCTCAATGTGAGTTTTTCCCCTATGAGGCAGTGCGCACCAATATTGTCGGCCCTTACAACATTGTTCGTGGTATCCGTGAACACGGGCTGCCTATTCAGAAGGTGGTAACGATCTCCACCGATAAAGCCTGTAAACCTGTCAATGTGATGGGAATGACAAAAGCTCTACAAGAGAGGTTGCTTTTGGCGGGCAACGCGGATGTGCCTGATACCGACTTTATGGCAGTACGATACGGCAACGTAATAGCGAGTCGAGGTTCGGTGATTCCACATTTCAAAAAACAGGTTGAGGCGGGCGGCCCTATTACAATTACATCGCCAAACATGACCCGATTTTTGCTTACTCTGGACCAGGCGGTGGATGTGGTTTTCGAAGCGCTAAAATCAGGTCAGCGAGGGGAGATACTCGTACCGCAAGTGCCCAGTGCCCGTATTATAGATATAGCGAGTGCAATGATAGGGTCTAGAGATATTGAAATAGAGGAAATCGGTATCCGGCCTGGCGAGAAAATCGACGAAATTCTGCTCAGCGAAGAAGAGTGTTTTAGAACATCTGAACGAAACGGGTACTATGTTATCAACACGATACTGCCGATAGTTAAATCCAATCGTGATTTTGAGCCTGTACGCACATCCGAATATACCAGCGGAGAAAATCTTCTTTCGATAGAAGAACTAACAGAACTTCTTGTAGGGGCAGGATATCTCGATTGAGATCTGTATTCGAGATGCTCAGGAACCTGCCTTTCTGCTCTATTACTCAATCAAATGCGATTGTCGGAAATAAAATTCAACAGTCTGCGACTGGATAGCTTCCGGTACCGTGCGGTATCAGATTAAATCAAATAGACGAGGAGAAAGCATTGGTCGTTTCAACACGTCACACCTGCTTGGCTTGTGGTTCAGAGCTTCTAGATCTTCTGATTGATTTTGGTCAGATGCCCTTGGCGGGGGGGTTTTTGCGTCCGGAAGAAGTGGATGTGCAGGCAGCGTACCCATTGCGCTTGGCTCGGTGTAACAATTGTACCCTCATGCAAGTTCTCGATACCGTTGAGCCGCAGATTATCTTTGGGCGCTATTCCTATTCATCTAGTACGACAAATACTCTTGTCGAGCATTTTTCGCGTGTTGGGAAGGAGTTAGTGGATCTTGGGGAAGCGGTGAGTGAGTTGGTAGTGGAGTTTGGATGCAACGATGGTGTTTTGTTGCGCCCTTTACTCAAAGCAGGGGCCAAAGTTGTCGGGGTAGACCCATCAGATGTAGCCGAGGCAGCTAGTCGGAAACAAGGTTGGCCCTTGTTCAAAGAATACTTTGGTAAATCCGTAGCTGAAAGGATTAGGTCTGAATATGGAGCAGCAAGAATTGTAACAGGCAACAATGTTTTTGCTCATACTCATGATTTGCATGGGATACTGGATGGCGTTACAACCCTTTTGGAAGACGAAGGGTTGTTTGTTTTTGAGGTTCACTACCAGGGAGATCTCCTCGAACTAGTTCAATTCGATACCGTTTACCATGAACACATTTGCTACCATTCTCTGACTTCACTTAAACACTTGTTGTCCTTCCACGGCCTGACTATTGTGGATGTCGAACGGATCCCCATCCATGCAGGTTCGATCCACGTGACTGCAACTCGTGAGGGTTTGAGCAGAGAAGTGTCAACTAGAGTGAAGAGGATGATCAAAGAGGAAGGTGACTGGGATATCGAGCGTTTTGTCGGGCAAGTGCGTTTGCGTAGGGCCGAGATATCGGGGCTGGTGAAAGACCTTAGAAGCTCAGGTCATCGAGTGTCTGCCTACGGTGCGGCAGGTCGCGCAACGATCCTACTTAACTACTGTCGTCTTGGCTCAGACCGGATAGATTACATTTCAGATATGTCACCCCTCCGGTTTGGAAAACTTGTGCCGGGGATGAACATCCCCATTGTTCCTCCGGAGGTATTTTCTGAATCTCCTCCCGACTATGCATTAATGACAGCGTGGAACTATGAAAGAGAAATTGTCAGTAAAGAGAAAAAGTTTCTTGCTGGAGGCGGCAGTTTTATTGTGCCGTTACCGGAAATCCGTGTGATTGGTGATTAGTGCGATGGTAGATTCGAACCCGCTAATTTGTTTCGATTCGCACGATGTGCTGCTACTTGGAGCTGGGGGGCGGCTTGCTCGTGAGATTAAAAGACGCTGGCAGAACATTAATGCTGTCCCCAGAGAGGATTGCGACATTACGGACATAAATCGCATATCAGAGATATGTGAGTCTCGGCCAAAGATAATCATCAATTGTGCAGCAATGACGGACTTGAATTATTGTGAGAATCATATCCTGGAAACATGGAAGGTTAATGTTTCCGGCGTTAAAAACATAGCGAAGGTTGCTGGCGAAATAGGGGCTTATATGGTCCATTTTTCATCAAATTATGCCGTGAATCCCGTGAACGAATATGGGAAGATGAAACTGGCCTCGGAACAATTTGTCCCTGGGCTGGTTCTAAGAACTGCTTTCTACAATAAAGATCACTGGTTATTTAGAAGTCTCGAAGAAAGATGTCCTGTTTCATTACTCACGAACTACTACTTCAACCCCATTACTGCCGCCGGGTTACTCGACTATATGGAGAAATTGATTGGGCGAGAATACCGGGGAGTCATAAACATTGGGACCAGAGATAGGGTTACATATCATGATTTTGGTCTGAAGTTATGTGAAGCGTTTGGATTTGATAAAGGACTCATTGATCCAGTCGAGTCATTGGAAGTGGGATACAAGTACCCCTGTGACTCATACTTAGAACTTGATCAACTTGAGGAGATTGGACTACAGATACGAAGTATATCGGAGGATTTCCAATCTCTTTGAAATGTCACTGATGGGGAGTCATTAACTGGTTCTATATGAGAATAGTTCTTGTCAATCAGTACTTTTATCCCGACATGGCTGCAACGGCTCAACTTCTGGCCGACCTAGCTAGTGATCTTGCTGCAGGTGGTCATGAGGTGCATGTCCTATCCGGGAGAGGAAGCTATGCTCCTGAGAGAAAGCGTTCTTTGCCCAGGCTCGAGCAGTGGCAGGGGGTGCACATTCGGCGTCTCTGGTGCACTAATCTGGGACGCGGAAGCCGATGGTGTCGCCTCAGTGATTATTTGACTTTCCTTGTGACCGCTTCCTTGGCCTTACTTTTCTCGAAAAGGGCCGACGTAACAGTATGTCTTTCGACGCCACCACTCGTAGCACTAATCGGACTCATTGGGAAATTTCGAGGCAGCCGGTTTGTTTACAAAGTTGAGGATCTTTATCCAGACGTTGCGGTAGCGGTAGGGCAGCTCCCGAAGGGGTCTTTCTTGACTCGCATTCTTTCCAGGCTGTCTAGGTTTATTCTTTCTCGTGCCGATCGAGTGGTAGCTTTGGATAAAGCTATGTCTGGACAGCTTTCTAAGCGTGGATCCTGCCAGATTAGAGTGATCCCCAACTGGGCTAATGGTGATGCAATTCGACCGGATTCTGAGGCAGGCAGAGTTTTCCGGACGGAGCACGGCATTGAAGACCAGTTTGTCGTTCTTTATTCAGGTAATTTAGGCATGGCACACCGATTTGATGCTGTCATAGATGCCGCTAAAAAGTTAGCCGAGGAAAGAGTGGGTGTGATATTCCTCTTTGTCGGTGGTGGTCCACGGTTAGAGGCAGTGAAAACCGACGCAATTGAGTTACCGAACGTGCGTTTCATGGAGTACCAGCCCCGAGAAAGGCTCAATCAACTTTATAACGCTGTTAATTTACACCTGATAACTATGCGAGATGAGGTGGCGGGTCTTTTGGTCCCTTCGAAGTACGCTGCCGCTTTGGCAGCCGGTAAGCCGGTCCTATTGGTTGGCGGGGAAGGGGCGGATTTGTACCAGGAAATTGAAGAGCTCAGAGTCGGGTGGGTGTGTCGACACAATCCATTGGAGGTTAGGCAAGCGATAATCGAGGCCATTACCCATCCTGGCCGGAGTGCTGAGATGGGGGAAGCCGGTCGTCGGGCTTTTGAAGATCGTTATAGTCATAAGATTGCTAGGAGGCGATGGATGGAGCTTATGGAATCGCTGAAAGAAAAGTCATGATTTGATCCGCCGGAAGGAGGGAAATCTTTTTGATATTCACTTTTCCTCTAAAGTATTAAGATGGCGAACTTTCAGTAATGGGGAAAATATGTACCCGAAAAATTTTATGGAAAACCGGAAGGGTAACCCCAAAGTGAGTGTTGTCATGCCAACGTTCAACAGAGCGGATTACCTTAAAGAAACGGCCCAAATGATTTTAGATCAGACATTGAAGGATCTAGAACTTATCATTGTGGATGATCAATCGACAGATCACACAAAAGAGGTGGCTGAGTCTCTCGTGAAGTCCGACAAGCGTGTTCTCTACTATAAGCCAGAGAGGAAAGGTGGTGTCACCCTAGTTCTGAACAAAGGGATAGAATTGTCCAGAGGGGAATATATCCAGACATGTCACGACCATGATGTCTATTTCCCGACGATGATCGAAAAGATGGCGGACATTCTAGATCGAAACCCTTCTATCTTGTTTGTGAATCCAGGACGGCAAGCCTGTGATCACGAATGCAACCCTCTGCCTGACAGAAGGGCTCATGGGGTATTTTCGGGAATGAACCCATACCTTCCCGATTTTCCCGAGCTGATTAAGGGAGATGACTGGCTCAAGTTGATGTTAACGCAGCTGCCGTGTCCTGTAAGTGGAATGAGCATGATCCGCGGGAGTGCCCTGGAAAAGTTCGGCTCGTTTGATCCCGAGTATGGGGCATGCAGTGATGTGGATATGTGGATGAGACTCAGCGCTGTGGGAGATGTGGGCTTTAAACGAGAGATTTTGATGTTGCAACGAGGGAGAGAGCCAGGGCATCCCTATGGAGGGGTGATTAACTGGGAAATTCAGGACGAAGTGATTCGGGCGCATCGAAAGCATCTGAGAGA
>CAYXBG010000106.1:0-5377 GCA_964463145.1 uncultured Acidobacteriota bacterium | reverse complement strand
AGTCTGCATATTGTTTGGACAATACCGTTTCATCATGCTTCTTACTATCACTACCTATACAAAAAGTATTAAAATCTTCTTCTTGCCCCTTAGAGGCGTAATAACTAATTAATGGAGAATCGACACCTCTGGCTCAGATCATCTCGTCAGCGCGCCCTTCTTAAAATTCGCAGCGATATAATTCATACAGCCCGTAAATATCTTGACGATCGGGGGTTCATCCTAGCCGACACTCCAATCCTTACACCAGCGGCCTGCGAGGGTACAACTACATTGTTTGAAGTTGACTACTTTGGAGAGCATGCGTTCTTAACGCAAAGCGGTCAACTGTACAACGAGGCTATTTGTGCTTCAGTAGGGAAAACATATTGTTTCGGCCCTACATTTAGAGCCGAAAAATCAAAAACTAGACGCCACTTGATGGAGTTCTGGATGGTAGAGCCCGAGGTGGCCTTCGCAGAATTGGACGACATTATGTCCCTGGCAGAGGACTATGTATCGTACATAGTCCAGACTGTAATCGAACGCTGCCAACAAGAGCTCGCTCTTCTCCAAAGAGACCTAGAAGCACTCAAAAGAGTAAGACCTCCTTTTCCACGGATCAGCTACGATGATGCCTTTGATATCCTCGAAAAATATGGGACAGAAACGGCCCGAGGATCAGATTTTGGTGGCAGCGATGAAACCATTCTTTCTAAGCATTTTGACCGCCCCGTCATCATTCATCGTTATCCAACCCAAATAAAAGCTTTCTATATGGAGCCAGATCCTGAAAAACCTACCCGAGCACTGTGTATGGACATGCTTGCCTCTGAGGGCTACGGCGAAATCATCGGTGGTAGCCAGAGGATTCATGAATTGGATCTTCTGAAAGAGCGTATTCAGGAACATGATCTACCCGAGGAGGCTTTCCGTTGGTACACCGATCTGCGCCGCTACGGAAGCGTCCCTCACTCAGGATTTGGTATGGGAATAGAACGGGTCGTCTCTTGGATTTCTGGCCTTAACCATGTACGAGAAACAATTCCATTCCCGCGTCTTTTGAACAAGATCTATCCCTAGTTTCGGGGTGGATTCCATAAGAAAAACTCTGCCGGCCCCCTCCCCTATAATGAACAGATGGTCCCCCTTCTTCTATTAACCATGGCATCTTTCAATGGAGATCCCATGGAACGAGTGCGCCACTTAAATGGTGCAGGAGCCACTACCGAAATCATTAAACAGCTTGAAAATATCAAAGAGAGACACCCTCAGGCTTACCAGTTAAACCATCTTGATTTCCTGAAAGCCCATTTACTCACACAGACAGGGAAACAACAAAAAGCAAATAAGCTGCTTAGGATTCTTATCAGGCAAAAATCTCCTCTAAGAGACCTTGCTTTCTTAACGCTGCTAAATAATGTTGTTGGGACACCCCTAGAAAAACAGCAGGACTATCTAAAATCTTTCCTGAGAGAGTTCCCAGAACACCACAAATGGCAAGAAATAGCCTTTCGGTATGCGACACTTTTAGAAAAAGACAAGCAATTGGATGAGGCCTTAAATTGGTACAACAAAGTGTGGCATCTGAAACGTAACCCTATATCAAGGCAAGCAGCTCTACGCCATGCCCGAATACACCTCGTAAGACAAGCCCCATCCGAAGCAATTACCGATCTAAAAACACTTATCGAACTAAATCAAAGAGACGATGTTGCACTATCGGCCGCAAACGACCTGTATCAACTACAACCATTATCTCTCTCGTCTGAGTCAAGCATCCGCATCAGAACTATGGTGTTCATGAACAACCGACAGGCCAAGCGCACCAGAGAACATCTGACGTATCTACTTGAACACTACCCAAAAAGTATTTCTGCTCCCGAGTACCACTACCTACAAGCGCGGACTTATGCTTTGGATGGTCAACTTTCCCGTGCCTTGCAATCCTATAGAGACATTTACACACGTTATCCCACGTCAGACTGGGGTATCTACTGCAAATATCAGGCCGGAAATACAGCATTAAGATTGAAAATCTATACCGAGGCAGCAAAAGAATATGAGGAGCTTCTTGAAAATCATTACAATAGTAAGCACGCCCAGAGAAGCTATCTGAACCTCGCAGATAGTCAACGCTGGCTTGGTCGTGACGACCTCGCAGAAAAAACTGTGAGAGCGGCTCTTAGCGTTACCGATGGACCAAACCAGCTCGAGTTGCGGTACTACCTAGCGCGTCTTTATGTAGACCAAAAAAAATATAGAACAGCTCTCCGAGAACTTCAAACTCTCCTAAAAATAGATTCTTCAGGTCTACCCTCGAGGACATCAGGAGTAACCCGAGAAGAAATCTTTTACCTCAAAGGTGTATGCCATCAATCTGAAAACGAACCCAAATTAGCAGAGCAGGCATTTACCACCAGTGCCTATGGAAACCCTAACTACTTCAGTGCGCTTTCAAGACACCAGCTTTCCTCTGCCCGCAAATATAATTCTGCCATTCCATTTAATTGGGAAGATCGCCTTATTGGACCTCGTGCTTTCCTATGGGAACCCCCTACTAAATCCACTGCACAAACTCGTGATTCTTCACTGGATAAAGTACGTGAACTTCTTTTCTTGGGGCTAGAAGCTGAGGCCTCAATCGAGATCAGACGTATAGGCAGAAAGGCATTCGCGAGTCCGAATGACTACCTATTCAATCTGGCCTACTACTCAGCAATTGGGAACCTACCAAAACAATCTCTTTTAGCTGCAGAAAGGCTAAAAAAATCCCACTTTTCAGGAATCTCTTCCGATCATCTCCCTGCAGCCATACAGCGCCTGATCTATCCACGTCATTTCTGGAAGCTAGTCAAAAAGGCTTCCGAAGAAAAGGATATTGACCCCTATCTACTGTTAGCTGTCATTCATCAAGAGAGCCGGTTTGATCCAAAAGCGAAATCCTCTGCTTCTGCTCGAGGGCTTATGCAATTTATGCTAGGTACTGCAAAGCAATTGGCTCTAGAGGTCGGCCTTCCCAACCTGGATGCCTCAGATCTTTATCGTCCAGAAATATCAATTCGTCTTGGTGCTCATTACCTAAGAAAACTTATAGACCGTCATAATAATTCTCCAGAGAAAGCTGTAGCAGCCTACAATGCCGGCAGCGGAAATGTCCTTCGATGGTTGGAGATTACAAGTTCCACTCGTGACCCTTCGATTTTCGTTTCAAATATCGGCTTCAGGGAAACAAAGCTCTACGTCCTCAAGGTTTTAGGTAATTACCACGCGTATCGATCGATCTATCAGCCCTGAACTGGGAAAACCCCGACATTCACCCCAGCAATAGCCCTAGAATGAATCATCAGAAATTCGGTTGTCTGTTAAGATCTATGCATGTCAACTCAAGTGGAAACACGCCTAATTGACGGGAAGGCCATCGCAGCCCGATTAAAGGAAGAGGTCGGCCAGGAGGTCTCTGAACTGATTGCTAAAGGCATCCAGCCAGGTCTCGCAGTAATTTTGGTCGGCGACAATTCAGCTTCTCAAGTGTATGTGCGCAACAAGACCCAGTCGAGCACCGACCTGGGCATACATTCTGAGCAAGTCAACTTACCTTCTGAGACGCAAACCCCCGAGCTCTTAAAACAAATAGGGAAACTTAACCGTGCCGATCACATCGACGGTATTCTCGTGCAGCTTCCCCTGCCTAGTCATATTGATGCCGGCAAGATCCTTCGGTCCATTATTCCTGCCAAGGACGTAGACGGCTTCCACCCTACAAATGTAGGCCGTCTTTGTATAGGTAAGCCTGTTCTAGTGCCGTGCACACCTATGGGGATATTGGAGATCCTACGTAGAGAGAATGTACCAATGAGTGGCCAGCAGGCTATAATAATTGGCCGAAGTAATATTGTGGGAAAACCCATGGCACTATTACTGCTGCAAGAGCATTGCACGGTTACAATTTGCCACTCAAGAAGCCAAGACCTGCCTGGAATCTGCCGCGAGGCTGATATTCTTATTTCAGCTGTTGGAAAGACAGGCCTCGTCACGGGAGACTTCGTCAAACCGGGGGCTACTGTTATAGATGTAGGAATGAACAGTATCCAAAACCTCGAAGAATTAGAACTCCTCTACGGCCAAGATACGAAAAGACGAGAATCCTTTGATAAACAGGGGTACTGCTTGACGGGTGATGTCAACCCATCACAAGTGATAGGCATAGCAGGTGCACTGACACCAGTACCGGGAGGTGTGGGGCCAATGACAATCGCCCATTTAATGAAAAATACTGTCCTAGCCTGTCGACGTAGACGGATCGATTCGAAAAGGAGTCGGACATGAAATTCAGTGCTATCAATATCCTCACTCTGGCTTGTCTTCTGGTTTCTAACTACACAGAAGTGGCCACTGCTGAAACCATCAATGTGAGGCCACTCGAAAAGGTGAAAACAGGAAAAGCACCTCAATTCTCCACCCTGAGTTCTGATGGCCGCTTACTCTACGTAACCAACTACGCATCCAACGAAATATCGGCCGTGGATGTCATCAGTCGTAAAAATGTCGCGACGTTTTATGGTGGCTATGAACCCCTAGGTATCATAGCTTCTCCGTCCGGTGACAAGATATTTGTGGCGAACCGTAGTAACGGCCTTGTCAAGGTGATTTCAACTACTACTCATCGGGTCCTGGACGACATAAAAGTGGGAGGTCGACCAACAAATCTTATTGTGTCTCCCAGTGGATTGCATATCTATGTGGCCAACTGGGGGAAGGGTAAATATGGGAAAATAGATATCATCGATACCTCCACTCACCGTATCCTGGCAGAGGTCCAGATAGGCATTGCTCCAATAGCTGGAACTGTTTCTCTTCTGGGAGATTTTGTCTACATGGCCTGTGCTGGGTCCAATGACATCTGGGTCCTCGACACCAACGAACGCAAGATCTTGAAACAGATACCGGTGGGAGTAAAACCTAATGGCGTGGCGATTTCTCCTGATGGTTATACGTTGTATGTAACCAATGGGTCGACTAATGACCTTTCAGTCTTAGACTTACTCGACCTGGAAGAAACTCAACGTATCAGGGTTGGATCGAAACCATTCTCGATCGCAATAGATGGAAGAGGACGGATCTTCATAGTGGAATCGGGAGACAACTCCGTTGCAATCCTGGATTCAGACTTAAAAAAAATCGGCAGATTCTCGGTTGGGCAAAAGCCAGTCGACATCGAGCTCTCATTAGATGGACGGTTGGCTTTTGTCACGTCAGAAAAAAGCAACCGACTACATGTCTTCGAAATTCACTAAGCCCACCCGAATCGAAAAATGTGAGAACCCTTTAAGGTATACTCAAAATTCCCTGAACAGTTCTGGGTTCGTAGAATTAACACTATGAACTTCAAGAAAAA
>CAYXBG010000105.1:0-5454 GCA_964463145.1 uncultured Acidobacteriota bacterium | reverse complement strand
TCGCGACCTCCGGCGTGACAGGCCGGCGTTCTAACCAACTGAACTACGACCCCGCCTGAAGACTGCAGATTATAGACTAAGCAAGCTCGGTCGGGCAAAGGATTTAAAGAGACCCTTTTTCAGATGGTCCCAGATTAGGCATTTTTCAGGGCTAGACTTGCCCATCAGTTCCGGCTAAGCTTGGACTCTATTGAACTGAGCACCCGAATTGCTATCCTCGCGAAGGAGTCCTCTTTGTCCAAGAAAAGTTGTCTTACAATTATCTACTGCGACGATTGAACCTACACTCCAAGAGCTGCCTGGATGGCGCTAGAATTACTTCTAAAATATAGAAAAAAAATGACTTCTGTAACACTCGTCCCTTCGGTAGGAGGACGATTTGAAGTCAGCCTGAACGACACTCTTCTTTTTTCCAAACTTGCAGAGGGCCGTTTTCCAGAACTTCAGGAGCTCACTGCAATGATCGATGAGGCGATAACATAGCCCCCCGGGACCGACATCGAGGACTAGCCCAACCTGTAACAGAACTATAACCGGCAGCCGAGAATAGGATATTATCGAGAGCTTCAGGCGCTGAGGTGGCGTTTAACTGCATCGCAAAGCCGCTGCCGGACCGCCTGATGGTCCACCTCGGCCAACTTGCACCAATAGGGAAAACCGTCCTCGTCAGTACTGATCCATTCGATCGCCTTTTTTTGGAGGACCCGGTAATCACTTCTTGAGGTCTCCTTCACCGACCTCAAATCCATAACCGCTTCATGCCACGCTTGTCGCAGAATGGCTACAGCTAGGTTTCGCTCAGATCGAGACTCAGGGAAAGGGCGACTACCAAGGCCTGCTGAAGCGCTCCTAAGTCTCATGGCAACATAATAGCACAGAAACTGCGTTCTGCGGGCATAAAGTTTGGACGCAGGCAACAGGCCTTTAACGCTTTTAACTTAAAAGAATATATTATCTTAAACTACTGATATAAATAAGTTTATATTTTTCTATCGCCTTGTGATAAGGCGCAAAATCTACGACAGATTTTCATTCCCCCTGAGACTTCACACTATATTTATAGTACGAAATCCTTTCCAGTGAAGTGCCAAGACAGCTACATATGTAGTATTAAAAGGATTCCAGAACGCAACAAGAGTTACCAAGACCGATTTTCATCTATCCTTCTTGTTCTAGACTGGAGATCACCTCGGAGAATTAAGAGGTTTTTGCGGACCAGCACCACTGACTGCGATGTCCTTTCAAGGCTACCCGCTCGACCTTTCTTACTGATTCCAATGTCCAGAGCGACAAAATGCTTGGCCCAGAAGCATGACCGGAGGCTCTCAACTTGTGAACTTCGATTGGCCAAAGATATAATTACTTTGATGTCAAATTTGATGCTTCAGGTGCTCAGTGCTGAAGGAATTGTCCAGAAAGGGCAGTCTGTCCCAGGCCTGGAGCCCAAAGAAATTCTTGAGTTATACCGTCTGATGCTGCTCAACCGCCGCATTGACGAAAGAATGATCAAACTGCAGCGACAGGGTCGGATCGCTTTCTATGTTGCATCTATTGGTGAAGAAGCCTCAATTATAGGGAGCGCTGCCGCACTGGAAGAAACCGACTGGATCGTACCTTGTTATAGAGAGCTGGGGGCTGCCCTTTTGCGCGGCTTTACACTGCAGGAATTGTGTAACCAACTTTTCGGAAACGATCAGGATACTTTTAAGGGTCGACAGATGCCCAATCATTACGCCCTGCCTCACCTGCACTACGCATCAGTTTCCAGCCCAGTAGGCACACAGATACCGCACGCTACAGGTTTAGCACTTGGCGCAAAGCTCACCGGGAAAAAGGATATCGCGCTTGTCTATTTTGGCGATGGAAGCACCTCGACAGGGGACTTTCACGCAGCAGCAAACTTTGCAGGGAGTTTGAATGCACCTGTTATTTTTCTTTGCCGAAATAATCAGTGGGCAATATCAGTTCCAGTCGATCGGCAAACAGCTAACCCATCATTAGCATCAAAGGCGGCAGCGTACGGTTTCGAAGGGGTTCGTGTGGACGGCAATGACGCGCTCGCCGTTTACAATGCAACGCGTGACGCAGCAGAGCACGCTCGCCAAGGTCATGGCCCGGTTTTTATCGAAGCTTATACCTATAGACTCACCGGACACTCAACGTCAGACGACCCAAGATCCTATCGAGACGATAAGGAAGTGCGCCTTTGGGAAGACCGGGATCCCTTGAAACGACTGCGCCTATACCTGATTTCAGAAGGCCATTGGAATGAAAAAAAGGACCGTGCTCTGGAAACAGAGATAAAGGATGCGATTTTATCTGCCATTCGTGAAGCTGAAGCGCATGGCCCACCTCCGATTGATACAATTTTTACCGATGTGTTTGATGATCAACCGTGGAATCTTAGGGAGCAGCAGGCAGAACTTGAACGTTCTCTGGATGCTATGACTATCAAGCAAAAAGCCTGAGATAGAACTATCAAAATGCCCGAACTAAACCTTCTCCAAGCCATTAACTCTGCAATAAGAGAAGAGATGCGTCTTAATAGCAAGGTGGTTGTGTTTGGAGAGGACGTAGGTCACTTCGGAGGTGTCTTTCGGGCCACTCAAGGGCTTCAGGAGGAGTTTGGTGAGGAGCGTGTGTTTGATACGCCTCTGTCCGAAACTGGCATTATCGGAACAGCTATCGGAATGGCCATTTATGGCCTAAAACCAGTTCCCGAGATTCAGTTTGCTGATTTCATTTACCCAGCCTTTGATCAAGTAGTGAACGAGCTTTCCAAAATGCGTTATCGTTCAGGTGGATGTATTACGTGTCCCATGGTAATTCGGACTCCCTTTGGAGGAGGCATCCGAGGAGGCCATTACCACTCTCAGAGCCCGGAAGCCTATTTTGCCCACACGGCCGGGGTTAAGGTAGTAATCCCCTCCAATCCTTACGACGCAAAGGGCCTGCTTACTGCGTCCCTAAGAGACGATAATCCCGTTCTTTTCATGGAACCGAAGCGTCTTTATAGAGCCTCCCGGGGCGAGGTGCCAGACAAGTCTTATACCATTGACCTCGGCACGGCAGATACTGTACGCGAAGGCACCGATATTACCGTGGTTTCTTATGGAGCAATGGTGCCTCTGGCCCTCAGGGCAGCAAAACAAGCTGAGAATGAGTATGGACTCTCAATGGAGATTATCGACCTGCGCACCCTAATTCCTTATGATGTGGAGACCGTTATACATTCCGTATGCAAAACGGGGAGGGCAATTGTAGTGCATGAAGCACCGAAAACTTGTGGCTTTGGCGCTGAATTGGCCGCTACTATAAGCGAGAAAGCCCTCGTCCACCTTGAGGCACCAGTGTATCGAGTCACTGGATTTGATACGCCGTTTCCCTACTCTCACGAAAATCATTATCTCCCAACTACTGGCCGAATTATTCAGGCAGCTCAAAACAGTTTATCTTTCTGAGAATTTTCAAAAACAATGCCGTACGAATTTAAGTTACCCGATCTTGGCGAAGGCGTTGTTGAAGGGGAAATAGTGCAATGGCTGATCCAGGCTGGTGAAGTCATTGAGGAAGATCAAATAATGGTCGAAATCATGACCGATAAGGCTACTGTTGAAATTCCTTCACCAGTAGCAGGAGCCGTGCTGAGTATTGTCGGAGCTGAGGGGGATGTTGTTGCTGTTGGTACTACACTTGTAGTAATTGAAGGGACTCACCAAGAACCGCCACTGGCAGTACCTGCATCTCCACCAAACAAGACCGGAAAATCCCTAGCAATGGATCCTGTTCCGCTTCCGCCTAGCAAAGAGAAATCAATAGCCACACCGGCCGTCCGACAACTAGCCCGAAGAGCGGGGATAGACCTCGCAACCCTGCAAGGTTCTGGTGCCAAAGGGCGCATTACCCGTCAAGACGTGGAAAAGGCAACTGTCTCCGCCGAGCCCAATGAGAAATCCACACATTTAGAGAAAAATGTGGATAACAACCGTTTACCCTATAGGGGGCTCCGCAAAAAAATCGGGGACCACATGGTGGCCGCCAAGCGTTTTGCTCCCCATTACACTTATGTCGATGAAGTGGATGTCACCAAGTTATCGGCTCTACGTGATAGCCTTAACACTACTTCTTCAGAAACACATCTCAGTTTTCTTCCTTTTCTAGTCAAGGCTTGCGTCTTAGCTCTAAAGCAATACCCTCTTCTGAACGCTATGCTGGACGAGGAACACCAAATCATTGAGCTGAAAACAACCTACAATATAGGAATTGCTACGGCTACGGATAAAGGATTGTTGGTGCCTGTCCTGAAGTCTGCGGACCAGAAGACCCTCATTGAACTCGGACGTGAGCTTGAGGACCTCTCGGCTCAAGCTAAGTCCGGAAAGGTGCAACTAGCTGATTTAAAAGGGGGGACCTTCACAATAACTAGCTTGGGAGCACTTGGCGGAATCTTTGCTACGCCTATCATTAACTACCCTGAGGTCGCCATTCTAGGAGTACACAAAATTCTATCGAGGCCGATGGTGTGCGGCGGGGAAGTGGTAGTCCGAGAAGTGATGAATCTAAGCCTCTCGCTGGACCATAGAGTAGTAGATGGGATGGTAGGTGCCCAGTTCTTGAACGAGATGATAAGAACCATAGAGGAACCCGAACTGCTTTCGGACTAAAGTGGCTATTTTATCTAGGCCTAAGAGGCCTAACAACCCTTAAGTTGCTTAGCTATCAGCCTTTACCGTGACCTTTTGATTCTTGGGAAACCTGGCAGTCAGGAATTCAAGAATTTCTCGCAAGTGCTCCATCACAAGACTCCAGCCATGCGCCTCGCCTTCGTAAACACGCAGATCAGATGCCACGCCCTTGGCCTCGAGCAGAGCATTCAGTTTTCGAATCCCAGCTTCCATCGGAATCATTCTATTGTACCTGTCCGCTGTCCCGTAAAGCATCAGGACGTTTAAGCCCATCAAATCATTTCCGGCCAAAGCGTCTAACCGGTTATTATCCCAATGCTTTAGGTCCACAGGCTCTCCGTAGACTCGCGCAATCAGGCCACTAAAAAACTGTGCGCGACGATCTGATCCGTCCCATTTCAATTGTCGAAACGGATTCTTGCCTGTCAACACTATCGGCGAGCTTGCAGCTACCGCTCCATACATATGGGGATACTTAAAAGCCAGCTTGAGAGCCCCATAACCACCCATTGAAGTGCCGCCAATAGCTCGGCCCTCACGATCTCTAGAAATTCGGAAATTAGCTTCCGCTTCACGAAGTAAATCCTGTTGGAAAGCCTCCTCGTATAAGGCGCGACCATCTGCAGAATCAGTATAATAGCCATTGTCTCCCGCTGGATGAATCATAATAAATTGGGGTAGCCGCATCTCTTCAATGGCCCTTTCGACAGCCGCTGGGATATTGCCATATCGGGTGACATACCAGCTGGTGTGATCATTGAACATGCCG
>CAYXBG010000104.1:0-5482 GCA_964463145.1 uncultured Acidobacteriota bacterium | reverse complement strand
CGACAGGGTTCAGAGCAAGACGTCTGAACTGCTTGCGTTGGCAGATTTTGTTTTGCCAACTGAGAATTTTGCGCGGGAATTCACAGGAGAACAAAACTGGAAAGAGGCGGTTTTGGGTGTGGCAGCTACTACCGAAGGTTTCACGGCAGTCACAAGGGATTGGAGAGGATGTGCTGCAGTTTGGGGAGGAGAAGTCGTCGAAGTGCCCAGCTTTAGAATATCTGCAGTGGATAGTATTGGAGCAGGGGATATTTTTCACGGGGCATTTATCTATTCGATTTTGCAGGGGTGGAATGTATGGCGATGTCTACGATTCTCTAATGCGGCCGGGGCCCTTTCTTGTAGAAGGCGTGGAGCAAGAGGCGGTATTCCTACTCTGAAGGAAGTCCATGATCTCTTGGAGAACCAGAAAGGATGAATTTCTCATGAGAGTTTTAATATGGTTTTTTGGCACGCTCACTGGGTTCCCAGTGTTGGCTCAGACGGCCACCGACTCTCAGGAGATTATTGATCGTTTTGTGGAGGCTGAAACACGTCTTCTGGAAGAATTCCAACACTACACCTACATTCAGACTATCCGTTTTCAGGAGCTGGGGAAGGCGGGCACTGTAAAAGGTGAACGCCTTGTTCGGTTCGAGGTTTTTTTCTCAAAGTCTGGGGAGAGAAATGTTCGCAAGACCTACGATCGTGGGAAGCTAGCAACCTTAAGGGTCTCCCGTGAGGATCTCGAAGATGCAGTGGGCATGCAGCCATTCATGCTCACCAAGGAGCATCTTAATAGTTATCGAATTGTCTACATAGGAGAAGAGAGGGTTGATGAGTTGAACACCTACGTGTTTCACGTCAAACCTAAAAGAATGCGCCGAGGAGAAAGGTACTTTATGGGTAAGATTTACGTCGAAGATCAGGGCTTTCTCATAGTTATGACCCAAGGCAAAATTGTCCCTGATGCGCGTAATAATAAATTCCCCGAGTTCGAGACGATTCGAGAAGAGGTCGAGGATGGATTGTGGTTTCCGACCTGGACAGGTGCAGATGATCATCTGCGATTTGGGGGTCCTTTCCAGGGAGGATCTCGATCAGTGCACGTCCGTATGTATATTACGTACGAAAAATTTCAGCGGTACGAAGTAGATACTGCCATAACATTTGACGAGCTTCCCTGAAAAGTACCAGGGCATTCAAGGGTATAGAGTGTTAAATCATGTGTGGACGTTTTACTCTGATCCAAACTGATGAAGTGGAAGAGTTCTTTGGCCTGGACGAAAATGTGCCTATAGAGACGAGGTACAATATCGCACCCTCCCAGAAAGCGTTAACTATTACAGCCGGTTCCGAAGGTCGAAGGATCTCAAATTTCATGGAATGGGGGCTCATCCCCAACTGGAATCAGAGCAGCCCTCCCCGATCTCGGTTGATCAACGCGCGCGCGGAGACAGTAGACAGGAAAAGACCTTTCAGAGAAGCATTCGAGAGTCGGCGTTGTCTTGTTCCCGCGGATGGGTTTTTCGAGTGGCGAAGAAAATCAAGGGTTAAGGAACCATATTACTTCGCCGTCCCTGATCTGGGACTTTTTGCGTTTGCCGGACTTTGGGACTTTGGGATCTCTCCGGGGCACAGGCCAGTCCAAACCTTCACCATCCTCACAACCCCCCCCAATATGCTTGTTGGAGAAATTCATAACCGAATGCCGGTCATTCTTGATGCGGATTCACAGTCTATTTGGTTGAACGAAGAATCGGATCAACTTTCCTTACAGAACCTGTTTCTCCCATTTCCTGAGGTCAAAATGACGATGACCCCGGTTAACAAAGCTGTTAACAAGGTGTCTGTTGATTCTCCACTGTGTATTCAGCAGGCAGTCCCCCGACTCCGAACTCAAAATCTTTTCGAGTGAATAAACCCAATAGTAAATAGAATACGAATCTCTTATCGGCTCAGCACCTGTCTGGGTAGGTTTGTCAGGGGGTGGAATTGCGGTTAAATATCATGTTGATTCTCAATTCTTCGGATAAGCGGCCCAATGGTCAGCCCTTGTACTACAATTGCGAAAACTACGACACAGTAGGTCAGGGGAAGTAGAAGGTCCCTTTCGGGGCCGTTTGGTAGAGACAATGCCAGAGCCACCGAAATTCCACCACGTAGACCGCCCCAGGTCAGTATCCTGATGGCTCCTGGGCTGAAATCTCGGAACAGTCTCATGAAAGATATGGGTATGCTCACCGTGAAGAATCGGGTAGCCAAAACAGTAGGTATAACGAGTAGGCTCAAAAGGATGATATTGAGGTTTAGTTGTAGAGTCAGAATCTCAAG
Source organism: uncultured Acidobacteriota bacterium (assembly GCA_964463145.1). Lineage (GTDB taxonomy): Bacteria > Acidobacteriota > UBA6911 > RPQK01 > CBDAPI01 > CAYXBG01. The sequence goes on along the minus strand of CAYXBG010000104.1, from coordinate 3,169 downwards.
CCCGATCAAAACGAAAAGTACTGCGTTCAAGACTTCATCAACCATTTCCCAGAAATTGTCTAGGTGTTGGCGGGTTTTTTCGGACATCGCCAATTGGCGACCTCGGTTTCCAATCATCAGTCCTGATACGACGACAAAGATCGGCCCCGAAGTATGTAGGTGCATTGCGGCAGCGTACCCACCCGTTACCAAGCCCAGGGTAATGAGCACTTCAACTTTATAGCTGTCAACACTCTTTAACATTCGGTAGCAAATGTATCCGCCCAAAAGGCCCATGACCAATCCTCCTCCTGCTTCCTTCACGAACAGGAATAAGAAATCTGTAACTTGAAGACCATTAGGACTCTGAAGAGATTCGAATAGGAGTGCGAAGAGAACAACGCCAATCCCATCATTGAAAAGCGATTCTCCGCAAATTTTCGCTTCAAGACTAGGTCGAGCTCCAGCAGATTTCAAGATAGAGAGTACAGCAACAGGATCAGTGGGAGAGATAAGAGCTCCGAATAGAAAGCAATAGAGGAAGGGGATCTGAAAACCGAAGAAACCTACCAACCACCAGAGCACTAGACCTATGAGTAAGGCTGATACTGTTACCCCAAAAGTAGCTAGGATTGAAATTGTCCATTTATTTGCCAGAAGATGCCCCAAGTCGACATGTAAGGCTCCTGCGAATAGAAGGAAACTAAGCATTCCTCCCAAGAGGGCACGACTTAGATCAATGCTTGAAACGATGCGACGAGCCTGTTCATCTACTTCGATCCCAAAGTGAGCAAGTAAGGTTAGAGCCAAGGACAACGAGATTGCTATCAGAATCAGTCCGATTCCTGTTGGAAGCCGCATATGACGGTGGTTGATGTAGCTGAACAACGCGGAAAGTGTAATTAAAATTGCCAGAAGGTCGAATAGGTTCATGAGGTCCTCAGTGTTCCTTATAGACCGAGAGGCCAAAGGAGGTTAGGAGGCAATGTATGATGTGACGACAGATAGAGGTCATAAGAATGGCCTGATTGACAAGTCTATTAGTTGACCTCCTTGGCCAGTATGATGTCTTGTTCTTCAACTATTGTATTCATGGCTCTATGTAGTGCTGTTACCGCCAACTCGTAATCGACCTCTGCCCTTAGTTCACTAACCTGATTCTCAGCAAGATCCCTTTGAAACCGGAGCACCTCGAAATTTGTTGAAAGTCCAGCCTGGAAACGCTTTGTTTCACCGTCTAGTTGTTCTTCTGCCAGCTGTCGAGCCAGGCGGGCAGCTTCCATACTTTTTTTCCTGGTAGTGATAGTTTCGTAAGCATTTCTGACCTCGACAATGATCAAGTGTTGCTGGTTTTTCATAGTACTTTCGAATTGTCTTTGTCGAATTGCTACCGTGGCGAGGTCTGCCGCATTAGCTCTGTTGCGGATAGGAATTTGGACATCGAGAAAAAGTCCCCAGTTGTGGAAATCGAAGTGGGCGAGCTGTCCCCAGGCGGTGGAAAAGTTCCCGTATCGAGGATCGCTAGTATTAGGGGTCTTGCCACCGGAGGCATCTGGGATACCATCTCCATCAAAATCGAGCATAAGTGTTTGGAAGACCTGTCCTGCTGCACCTACAGTTCCAAAGTTAGTACGTAGATTTACGTTAGGTTTTCCCTCCATTGTGTAGAATTTTCTATTGATCTCATTTTGCTCTATCTGAAGCTGTATGCGTTGTAGCTCTGGTCTATTGCGGAGAGCAGTATCGAGAGATTGGCGAAGTGTGGAACTGACATTTCTCAATCGAGGACTGTCAGTTGGGATGATTATTAGATCCCAAATCGAAGCCTGAGGGTCGGATGCAAGCAATCTCTTGAGTCCATTCTGAGCGTTAATAATCTGAACCTCTGATTGGATTAGAGTTTGATCTCGCCGGGCCACTTCGGCTTTAGAGCTTGTTATTTCAATGGGTGCCATAACACCGATATCAACTCTTTTTTTGTTGTCCTGATATTGAATTATGGCTAGCTCAACCGATTTTCGTTGGGTTTCATAGTTGGCTACGGCATATACCAATTCCCAGTATTGGTTCTGTAGCTGTTGAATAACCTCAACTACTCTCTGCTTGAATTGAGTATCACTAATTTTGGTGTCAAGATTTAAAATCTGGATCTGTCTACGGGTGCCGTTTTGGAAGAATCCCCTCCACAACGGCTGGGTGAAACTTATATTGAAACTGGAATCGTAGCGGGGATTAATAAACTGAAAAAGACTGTTGGTGAAGTTGCGACCGTTTTGAAAGTTTAGATTCAGGGTGCCGCCGCCACCAACGTTTTGAACAAGGCTAGAATCGAAAGTGAACCCATCGAGTTCGTTCACAGTTATGCCGCGTCCAGCTTGAAGAGTGCTGGTAGTCGGGGTTTCCCGGGCGGTCCATCCCACTGTGAAGCTCATAGTGGGGTCGTAATGACCCTTAATCTTTAACACTTGTTCCTTGTTTAACTCCTCATTGAAGTTTTCGATTTCGATCTCCAGGTTATTGGAGAGTGCCATACGAATGGATTCCTTCAGGCTCAATTCGAGAACATTTGATTTTTTCTGCATACGCTCGACATAAGACTCAGGGACCTGGAAATCTTGGGTTGAATCGTGTGAAGATGTCTGGCCCAGACCCTTGAGGGGTAGAACGAACAGGATGAGATACAGTAGAGATGATGAAATCTTCTTAGGCATAAAAACTCCATACGGTTCGGTTTGTTTCGGCTACAAGAATTTGCTTAAACATGCATTTCCCATTGGTTGTCAGTTGTCGCTTAGATAAATCAACTCGATAGCCATCTGATTTCTTGTAATGTTACAACTCTCTAATACGACTTTGCGTCCTTCTCGGTTTCTCTGATGAGTATTTATTGGATGAATTGTTGCAGGCTGGTTCAGTGTCTCCATGGCAGTGGGAGCAAGAAGAGCTTATTTTAGTCCAGCGGGGTGCCGATTAGAGAGTCCTGGATTGAACTCGATTCTGTTTTTGTTGTTTTGCAGCGGGAGAGTATTGCAACGATCGGTCCGGTTTCGGTATCTTAGTCAGTATGAAAAAGGTAAGTCTGATCTTTTTGCTGGCCATGCTGAGCGTGCTTGGGGTGCAGTTCTTTCAGGGAGGTAGTTCCCTTTCTGTAATAGCGGCGAACACAGATAGCGAGTCACTCGAACCTCCA
>CAYXBG010000103.1:0-5569 GCA_964463145.1 uncultured Acidobacteriota bacterium | reverse complement strand
ACCAAAGTGGAATCCCCAGAAGGAAAGGTCTTGGTAACAGACTCAACCATTAAGAGGTCACTCATACCGCAGTCCTTCCACCGGATTGAGACGTGACGCACTTACTGCCGGGTAAATCGTTGCAAGAAAACTGACTACGAGAGCCAGGAAAGAAACTAAGGCTACGTCAGTAATACGGAGATCAAATGGCACATAAGAGATCGCGTAGACCTGTTTATCCAGGGCGATTATTTTCTGGGTATTAAGATACCAAACGAGAAGGCTCCCAACTGTGGCTCCGATAACCGTGCCTGTGGCACCTATAATCAGGCCTTTCAACATAAAAATCCTGCTTATTGTCGAAGGGAGCCCTCCCATCGCATTTATGACTGCAATGTCTTTCACTTTTTCCATAACCATCATCATTAGAGTGATAATGATGCTTAGAGACGCAACCAGCACAATAAGACCAATAGCCATAAAAAGTGCTAGTTTCTCCAACTGCAAAGCTGAGAACAAGGGACGGTTGAGTTCCATCCAGGTACGAGTTATGAAGCCTGATCCCGAAAGTTGTTTTATCCTGTTCGCCGTTTCCTGAGCTCTGTCAACATCATTCAACCGGAACTCCAATACCGAAACCTGATCTGACTTCATTCCCTCGAAGCGTTGTGCTTCAGAAAGAGGAACTAATGCCCAATGCGCATCGTATTCCCAAAGCCCAGACTTAAAGATTCCAACTACATGAAATGTCCTGTATCGCACGGAACGACCTATAGGAAAAGGTGCTAACTCACCTTTGAGCCCAACAGCCCGGACGCGATCACCCACTAAAAGTCCAAGAGACTCAGCGAGGTCCTGCCCCACAATAATCTCTGGAAGATTGGCATTAACACCAAAAGAAGCGGCGTCTCCTTCTACAATTTGCTCCAAGAGGTCCCCCAGGAAATCAGCACGAGAGGGGTCAACACCACGCAGATAGATCCCCTTCTTTCGACCCAAATCACTCTGGAGAAGTACCTGGCCATAAATTGTGGGTGCTACGGATTTAACATTCTCAATATTTACTAATTGTGCGGATAGCTGTCCGTAGTTTTTGATTGAGGATCCCTGCGATTGGAGTAGGGTAACGTGAGCTGTTGCGGAAAGGATTTTTTCCTTGAACTCATTTTGGAAGCCACTGTTGAGGGCTAATGCAATGATGAGTGCCATCACACCCGCGGCCACTCCGAGTATCGAAATTACCGAGACCAGGGACATCATGGGTTGCCCCCGTCGAGCAAGCAGATAACGAATGGCTACAAAGAGCTCAAACGGCATTCATCAATCATCCTGAGGAACCGATGGAAATTTCTGTTCCTCCTTCTGCCGCCCTTCCTCTGGTCTCAGTTGAGGGAAAAAAATAACTTCCCTAATCGACTGGCGGTTGGTCAACAACATTGTCAAACGATCTATACCTACACCCTCTCCACCCGTCGGAGGCATACCGTAACGCAAGGCCCGTACGTAGTCCATATCCATTACATGTGCTTCCTGTTCACCCTTTTCACGCTGTACCACCTGCTCTTTAAATCTGTCCTCTTGCTCCTCTGGATCGTTCAATTCACTATAAGCGTTGGCGATTTCAAATCCACCTATGTAGAGTTCGAATCTTTCTACAAAGCGAGGGTCGGATTTACGTGTCTTGGAAAGAGGAGAGAGTTCAACAGGGTAGTCATAGATAAATGTAGGTTGAATCAATTTAGACTCAGCAACAATTTCAAAGAGCTCCTCAAGTAGGTGCCCCCATTCTTTGTCAGGAGGTACCGTCCTACCTAATCCCTCAAGGAGTGTAGCCAGAGCCCCCCGGTCCTGCAGCTGTTCCCCATCGGGCTTTTTATCATCGGGCCAATAATGCAAGATCGCTTCACACATGGTGTATTTCTGAAAGTTACCAAAATCTAAAACATGCTCACCAAATTCCACCTGGACGGATCCAGTCACCTTTTTCGCTACGTGACCAAGCATCTCCTCGCTGAGCTCCATCAGGTCACGGTAATCTGAGTAGGCCATATAAAACTCCAGCATAGTAAATTCAGGATTATGCTGTGTGGAGATTCCCTCGTTACGAAAATTACGGTTGATCTCATATATCCGGTCTAGCCCACCAACCGTAAGTCTTTTAAGGTGAAGTTCAGGAGCGATCCTGAGGTAAAGTGGAATGCCCAGTGCTTCATGAAAGGTTTTAAAGGGCCTGGCAGTCGCACCTCCAGCGAGAGAATGCATCATCGGAGTTTCCACTTCTAGGAAACCTTTCTCCTCTAGAAACCCTCGCAGCTCACGGATGATCTTACTGCGCCGGATAAAAACTTCTCTAACTTCCGGATTTGCTATCAGGTCCAAATACCGTTGCCGGAATCGTGCCTCAACGTCGGTCAGACCATGCCACTTTTCGGGCAAGGGCAAAAGTGATTTAGACAAAATGTCTAAATGATCCACAAAGATCGTCAGTTCACCCGTCTTAGTTCGTGAAATGTGGCCTTCAATTCCAATAATATCGCCAACATCTAAGAGCTTGAAGAGCTGATAGTTAGCCTCTCCAATTCTATCCTTTCTCACATACATCTGAATGCGGGCCCCTTGCCCAACAACATGCGCAAAGCCCACCTTACCGTGGCCGCGCATTGACATCAGACGGCCGGCCGTTTTGACCTGCACATGCTCAGTATTCAACTCCTCAGCAGACATGTCGGAAAACAATCGAACTAGCTCTTCTATCTCATGCGTTCGCTGGTAATTATGAGTATATGGATCGTGACCAAGTTCTCGGATCTCCCGCAGCTTTTGATACCGCTGTACAACTGGGTCTGTCGAAGTATTATCCATTCAGGAGTTCCTCTTGGTTAAGCTCTCCCATAACGGCATCTAGAACTCCATTTACAAATTCTGTAGATTCTTCGCCACTATATTCTCTTGCGATCTCAATCGCTTCGTTGATCACTACGGCACAGGGTGTAGAAGAAACCAGGAACTCACTTATAGCCATTCTAAGAATATTCCGATCCACTGTTGCCATCCGTTCGATACGCCAGTGCTTGGAATGTCGCTGGATCAGTCTATCAATACTTTCTTGATTGTCGATGTAACTTCTGTAAAGAACCCGTGCGAACTCTCGTGTTTTTTCATCGTTAGACCGTCCTATCCAAAAAAGATCATCCTCCCCGGCAGTCTCCAAGAAGTCGCTCTGGAAAAGCAACTGCAGTGCATACTCTCGACTCTTTCGACGACTTCCCATTTAACAAAAAACTCTAATCAAAATGCGATACACAGAACTTTTTCATACTAGCCGGAAACATTCTGACGCAAAGAAATCATATGGAGTGCAGTCATTGCAGCTTCCTCTCCCTTGTTTCCGTGCAAACCACCGGCCCTTTCCTGTGCTTGCTCCAAATTATCGGTTGTTAAAACCCCAAAAACCACAGGCAGCTCATTAGAAAGTGCTACTTGACCTATCCCACGACTGACCTCAGCAGATAAATAACGGTAATGATCCGTCTCACCGCGAATGAGTGCACCCAAACAGACCACCGCATCCGGTTTCTGCGCACGGATTATGATTTGTGCAGCAACCGGTAACTCAAAACTTCCTGGTACATTAGAAATGTGGATATGGGAATCTTGAACACCATTACGCTTGAGTACCTTGAGAGCCCCCTTCAAGAGGGCCTCCGTAATCTGTTCATTAAACCGACTCACCACAATAGCAATTTTCAAACTACTGAAGCTTAGGTCAAGATCTTTGGCATCACCGGCTCTTCCTTCTTGCAATATTTACTTCCCCTTGAAGTTGGCTTTCCTTTTCTCGAGAAAAGCCTTGATTCCCTCTTTCATATCCTCAGAGGCCGCACATAGCCCGAAGGAACTTGCCTCAAAAAGCATTGCTTCTCTGGACGGTATATCCTGACCCTCCAAAATTGTGTCGATCGCATATCGAAGAGCTAGAGGGCCATTACTCAGAACCTTTTGGCAAAAATTTCGGGCAGTATCCATCAGCATCTCCGGCTCGACAACCTGATTTACTAGTCCAATCCTCCAAGCCTCTTCAGCGCCGATCATCTCACCACTCAGTACGAGCTCTAAAGCCCTGCCCATGCCGATCAGTCTGGGAAGTCGCTGCGATCCCCCATATCCTGGAATGATCCCCAACTTGACTTCGGGTTGACCAAATAAGGCATTGGTTGAGGCAAATCGGACGTGACAGGCCATGGCTAGTTCGCATCCACCTCCTAGGCAAAACCCGTTGATAGCTGCTACTACTGGTTTAGGGAAACGTTCAAGGGATGTAAAAATTGACTGTCCAAAAGTCGAAAACTCCCGGGCTTGAATTGGATCAAGATTGCTCAGTTCCTCAATATCCGCACCAGCTACGAACGACCTATCGCCATCTCCTGTCACTATAAGAGCAAGAACTGATTCATTTTCTCGTAATTCGGCAATGGCTATCTGTAACTGTTCTAGCGTAGCTCGATTTAATGCATTTAAGACCTTCGGCCTTGTGAACTTGAGCGTAGCTACCGACTCATCCACCGTTACTTCGATATTAGAATCACTCATGCTCTCACCCCTCAATACGGGAAAACCCTTTGTACAATTGTAATTCAGGATCTTCTGCTAACGAAATCTCCTAGATGTAGCGCCCGAGTCAGATAGTGTAAACCGGATATTACAGTTAAAGCGAGAGCCATTACAAAGATCGGGGTCGAGGGAATAGGAAAGTTGTAACCTGCGTTGATTAGGAGTACAGAGAACACACTCACGAGTTGGGAAAATGTAGCCCACTTACCCCACCGAGAAGGCGGAAATGTATGAGTCCCTCTTAACCAATTGACTGCTACTGCCCCCGCTACGAGTAGTAGGTCGCGACCTATTGCTACAATTGTCAGCCAGAAGGGGATCCGCGCTAGAGTAGTTTCTCCAGGCCAAGTTAGCACAAGCAATGAACTCACTAGGAGGAATTTATCTGCAAGTGGATCCAGCATTGTACCCAAGGAACTCTGCTGCTCCCACTTTCGTGCTATCCAACCATCCAATAAATCCGTCCCTCCAGCAACAACAAAAACTACTAATGCCTTATTATTCTGTCCCTCAAGAATCAGCAGAACAAAAACGGGAACAAGTAAGATTCGAACAATCGTCAGAATTGTAGCGAGGTTCATATTGAGAAGATGTGAAAATCTGACCAGGGCTTGTATAGGACTCTTTTGTATTTTCTCAGCACACCGGAATCACGTCAAGACTACAAAGATACTAACCCCTCAGATACTACAAACAGATCACCCTCTACACCGTCGTGGAGAAATCTGCCATTTCCTGTCTGTAAACTAATGGGTAGAATGAAACCATCATGGCTGAATTAGCACTGAAGGGTGGGGAGAAGGTCCGAAAAAAAACATTCCCCAAATGGCCGCATTACGACGAGAGAGACCTACGTAATGTTGATGAAGTGATACGTAGCCGCAGGTGGTTCGCAGGAATGCGCGGATCTGACCCGGATTCGATTACTCGCAAGTTTGAACATGAATTCTCTGACTTCCATCAAGTCTCTCACGGTATT
>CAYXBG010000102.1:0-5602 GCA_964463145.1 uncultured Acidobacteriota bacterium | reverse complement strand
GAATCAAGCAGGAAGCGACGACGACTGGTTACAAATGTTGATAAGTCGAATGTCATGGAGAGTTCTCAATTGTGGCGCGATGTAGTTACTCGAGTGTCACTAGATTATCCGGATGTAGAGTTGAAGCACATTCTAGTCGATAACTGTGCGATGCAGTTAATCGGTAATCCGAGACAATTTGATGTACTCCTTTGCAGTAATATGTTTGGTGACATACTAAGTGATGAAGGAGCTATGCTGACGGGATCTATAGGGATGCTCCCTTCGGCAAGCCTAGGAGGGCTTCGTGAAGGGGCTCGAATAGGAATGTACGAGCCGGTGCATGGTTCCGCCCCGGACATAGCGGGAGAAGGAAAGGCTAATCCCTTGGCTACAATCTACTCCCTGGCTCTTTTGTTCCGTCACTCCTTAGGTCGTGATGACATCGCTCTTGAGATTGAGACAGCGGTGGACAGTACACTAGACTCCGGACATCGTACGGCAGATCTTGTTAAAGAAGAGAGCGAGGCTATTTCGACTAGCGCTATGGTTGAGCAAGTTCTGAAGAATCTTTCTTAGTGAACTTGCTCACGTCATGGATTCAATGAAGATTGAAGTGGGTAGTCGATATCTGCTAAAATCATGAACCCGCAGGACTTATGCGAAATAATCCAAGAGACAATTTGTTAGACATACACCGGCGTCACGTGAAAGCGTGGGAGCAGAAAAGTCTAGCAGGATTACAGGAAATCTATTCTGAAAACGCCATTGTTTTTAGTACTTTCCCACCTCCCCGCTTTTCAGACTTTAAAACTTTTGAGAATACCCTGCAGAGGTATTTCTCAAGATTGGAGGAGCTGACATTTTTCACGTCTAATATACAGATCGAAGTGAAAGACGAAATTGCCTGGGTTACTTCTCAATATCTTCTAGCATATGGCCTCGAGGGAGAACTATTTAGAGAGAATGGTCGCTGGACAGAAATTTACGAAAAAGAGGATGGGAACTGGAAATTAACTCACCTGCATTCCTCTCCTGATCCTATTTCGGAGATCACCGCCTGACTTCTTGAATTGTCAGTGTTGACCAGTTTATGAGCTGTATTGGTGGCTCGATTTGCAATGAGCGGATTCTTTAGAACACGTTCGATCTGTGCGGAGATCTATTGAGAGACAGTAGGGAGCCTCTTCTTTCTAAGGAACCTTTCTTGAAAACTTCCAGATCCTCCTGTGTGTTGCGTGCTGAAGCACACGGGGATCGGCTGGCGATAATCGGGAATGATGTAAGAGTTGATTACGATAGCCTGGTTTTGAAAGCGCGTCAGATGGCTGCTGCTTTTTTACGGGAGAAAGCTGATTTCCAAGGCAGAAGAGTAGCCTTTCTTCTACCTCCCGGAGCGAACTATATTTGTTGTCAGTGGGCGGTGTGGTTGGTTGGCGGAGTGGCTGTTCCTCTCAGCCCAACCCATCCATACCCAGAGCATAATAGAGTGGTAGAGGATTCTGGTGCCGAGATAATAATTGTAGATCCAGAGCTTGAGAGTGAGCTAGGTGAAAGAGGATCTAACAAGGCGCAAATACTTGATATCGATAAGCTTCAGTGTATCCATCCTACTGATGCAGTTCAACTTGACGGTAGGGACACGAGTGAGGATGCTCTCATCCTTTATACCAGTGGAACTACGGGCATTCCCAAGGGAGTAGTACTGACACACGATAATATCCAGCAACAGATAGAGATACTTGTCTCAGCCTGGGGATGGACATCAAATGACCGAATACTTCACGTTCTTCCCCTTCATCATGTCCATGGAATTGTGAATGCATTATGTTGTCCATTGTGGATCGGTGCTAGTTGTCAGTTTCTTGAACGGTTCGATCCCAAGTTGGTCTGGGAATATCTGAAAACTGGTCAAATTACGGTTTTGATGGCGGTCCCCACAATGTTTGTTCGGTTAATCCAGTATTGGAAAAAACAAGAGCCAGAGGAGAAGGAAGTCCTGTCTCAAGCCTCAGGGAAGATTCGCTTAGTGGTTTCCGGCTCTGCTGCTCTTCCGGAAAGAGTCTTCAAAGAATGGGAGTCTATCAGTGGTTACTCTCTTCTCGAGCGTTATGGGATGACGGAGATTGGAATGGCCTTATCAAATCCACTGTGTGGTGAAAGACGAGCTGGTACGGTTGGGCAGCCTTTACCTGGAGTCCAAGTAAGATTGGTCGACGATGAAGGTGAGGTTATATCAGGCGAAGGACAATCGGGCGAGATTGAAGTCTTTGGGTCCACGGTTTTTTCTCGATATTGGGAGAATGAAAAGGAAACCCACGCAGCTTTTCGAAACGGTTGGTTCCGCACCGGAGACTCTGCAATTGTGGAGAAAGGGTATTGGAGAATCTTGGGTCGATATTCGGTTGATATTATTAAAACAGGTGGCTTTAAGATTTCAGCCCTGGAAGTAGAGAATGCCTTGCTTGCCCATCCTGACATTCGGGAGTTCTGTGTCGTGGGTACGTTAGATGGAGAATGGGGAGAGCGTGTATGTGCTGTTTTCACTGAAGCATCGAGCAGATTGAGATCCTTAAGAGAATTACGTCGTTGGGCTAAAAAACGAATTGCTCCATACAAGATCCCTACTCGACTTGTGGTTGTGGAAAGCCTTTCTAGGAATTCGATGGGCAAGCTCAATAAGGTAGCTATTGTTAGAGATATCATGGAAGGTAATCTGATGAGAGATGAAATTCATGCTCATTCCAATAAATCTTAGGGAGTATGAAGGTAATGCTTTTTTTGAAGAATAAGTCTGGTCGTATTCGTGGATGGGAACATGAGTAAATGGTCTGAAGTCACATTATTACCAGTGAAGAAATTGAGAGAGTTACTGAAGGCTCGTGAAATATCTCCAGTGGAGTTGGCGAAGGCTTGTTTAGCGCAAATCGAGGAATGGAATTCAGAGGTTAATGCTGTAGTAACTCTATCTACAGATCTCCTCAATGATGCGCGTGAAGCTGAATCGGCAATAATGCGGCAAGAAGATCTAGGAATCTTGCATGGTATCCCGGTTGGGATCAAAGAGGTTACTCCTGTTAGGGGGATGCGCACAACATATGGCAGCCTGGTTTATACCGATTATGTGCCTACACAGGATGCCTTGGTTGTTTCACGTTTTCGTCGTGCCGGTGCAATTATTTTGGGGAAAACAAATGCTTCGGAATTTGCGGCCGGAGCAAACACATACAACGAAGTTTTTGGCTCTACACGAAACCCATGGAATAGCGAGTTGACTTCTGGAGGATCGACCGGTGGAGGCGCGGCCGGCCTTGCAACGGGTATGTTTGGCATTGCCGAAGGGACCGATTTAGGGGGATCTTTAAGGATTCCTGCGGCGTTTTGCGGTGTAGTTGGGCTGCGACCATCACCAGGGCTCATTCCAACGTCTCCATCTGATTATTTATGGGACACTCTGCAGGTAACTGGTCCAATGGTTAGAGATGTGGATGACCTGCCTTTTGTTTTAGAGGCACTGGCCGGGCCAAGCCCAGATTGTCCTATCAGTGGTTGTGTGCCGCAAAAGGATTTCGTGGATGAGTGTGCAGGGGATATTTCTTTTAGAAAGATAAGCCTTGCCTATTGCCCTGATATTTCTGGTATTGGGGTTGATTCCGATATTGAAAACTCTTGCCGTAAGTGTGTTGCAATGTTAGAGGATTCAGGTGCCAGGGTCACTGAAACAAATTTGGATTTATCCGGAGGGCGAGATGCCTTTGCAGCACTTCGAGGCCACTGGATGCTTGCTCATCATCTCGGGCGTCTTGAGCATTTGGAAAATTTTGGACCCAACCTAGCAGGGAATATTCGTTTTGGGTTGGGGCAAGACTCAAAAGCCTTAGGGGAGGCTGAGCGTACAAGGTCTAGAATCCGGAAAACGTTCATTAAGATCTTGCAGAAGAATCAGTTCCTCTTGACTCCTACAGTAGCCGTGCCTCCTTTTTTAGTAGAAAAGAATTACCCGGAGTCAATCAACGGAAATGAAATGGAGACATACATAGATTGGATTGCTCCTACATTCTTAACAAGTTTGCCTGGATTGCCGGTCCTGTCAGTACCCTGTGGTGTTGATTCTCGAGGACTTCCGGTAGGTATTCAAATTACGGGTTGCCCGCATGATGAAGTGGGCGTGATAAAACTGGCCAAGTTCATCCAGGGCGCTTTCCCCGTGGTATTTCCCAAAAAGTCTTAACTGTCGTTAGGCTTTGGTTGGATTTTTATTTAACCCAGAGCAGCACGGCAAATATAATAATAGTTGCCGTGACGAATCGGCGGACCCAAGCATCTCCCTTTCGAACAGTCAATCGAGCTCCTAATAATCCTCCTGCCATAGTCCCGACGCCTAAGATTAAACCGGCCTCCAGGACGACTTTTCCCTGCATGGCAAATATGACTAAGGAAATTATTGTAAAGACTTGCCCAGTGAGGACTTTGACCGCATTACCTTTAACGAGATTCAGCCCAGCCATAGAAGTGGCGGCTAACAGAAAGAATCCAACTCCAGCCTGTATGAAGCCGCCGTATATCCCTATAAGGAAGAAACTGAAACCCAAAATAAGCAATGACCTAGAACTGTTTTTTGAGAGTTTCCCCGAGATTGAAGATGGATTCCAGAGAGACCAGAGAGTAATTACTACCATTAGAACAGCTAGGATTTTTTCAAAATCTGCATCATCGATCCAAAATGTGAGTACACTGCCTATGATGGATCCCAGCCCTGCTGGTACTGATGCCCACCAGATGGACTTCCAATCAAGGACTTTTTCCTTGTTGAAGCTCCATATAGCTGCGGTGTTTTGTAAGAGGATTGCGACGCGGTTGGTTCCGTTTGCGACAGAAGCTGGAAAACCTAAAAAAATAAGGAGCGGCAAGGTGAGGAATGAGCCTCCTCCAGCTATAACATTGATAGTCCCGGCGATAGTTCCAGCAATGAGCAACAGGATATAGGCTTGCCAATCTTCCATAGAACGGATTCTGCCTGGCTAACTATAGAATTCCAAATGAAAACACCTAATAAAAGCCATTCAGGAGTTGTCAGTAAAAATACTCAGTCGTTGATCAACTTATTTAGTTTCCCTAGTTCTCTTTTGAATCCCCCTGAAAGAATTGGGAATCGACACCAGGTTTTAGGATCCAAGTTCTCGTCATCAAGATGGAAGGATGGTGCGTAACGTTCACGTTTCCATTGATTCCGAGACCAGAGAATGAAAAACCGTTCAATCCATCTGGCAAGTTGCTCAGATCCGTACGCTGGAAAACGAAGCTCCATTAGACTGAAAACCTCAAGAGGATCTTTCTTATCCCTTATAGCGGCTCTTTCTATTGCGTCTAGAAGGGAATACGGCATTAAGTCCTCTTCATCTGTCTGGCAATGTTCTTTAGGCCGGAGTTCAGCACTGGGTTCTTGATTATTTACAGGTCCGAGTGCACTGAAACTTTCCAACCCGGCGGGGCCTTCTTTTTCTGCCCAACGGAGCCATCGGCATAAAAAGGCCTTGTCGATGCCTGCAATAGGGCTTAGTCCGCCAGATGTGTCTCCATCCATAGTGGCGTAGCCCACTGCCGCCTCGGAACGATTGCTGGT
>CAYXBG010000101.1:0-5687 GCA_964463145.1 uncultured Acidobacteriota bacterium | reverse complement strand
CGATTTCGGTACTCGAGGATCTCCTCCCTCCCATCCTCAGTTGTTAGACTGGTTAGCGACGGATTTCATGGAATCTGACTGGCGAGTCAAGAAAATCATCCGTAAAATTGTCACGTCGGCTACCTATCGTCAATCCTCGAAACAAGACCCCGATCTGGTGCAACGAGATCCGTCCAATAAATTTCTAGCAAGGCAGGCCCGGTTGCGTCTAAAGGCTGAGCTGATCCGCGATGCTGCGCTTTCTGTAAGTGGTCTGTTGGAGCGGACTATAGGAGGGGCAAGCGTTCGACCTCCCCAACCTAAAGGGACGAAGGAAGTCACTTATGCAGGCTCGGGAAAGTGGCCCGAAACCTATGGCTCCGAACGTTACCGGCGTGGACTCTATATCCATCGTCAGCGGACCGCGATGTACCCTTTCCTCCAGAATTTTGATATTCCTGATACTACATTAACTTCCTGTAGGAGAGAGGTGTCCAACAGTCCTTTGCAGGCTCTGAATCTTCTCAATGACCCTGTCTTTATAGAGGCTGCTCAAACACTGACTTACCGTATTTTAAATTCGGGAAATGATAGCTTTGATAAGCGCCTCAACTATGCTTTCCAACTCTCTTTAGGCCGGACGCCAAACACTATTGAACGTCAGCGACTAAGACGTTATGTCGATGAGCAGGCAGCTACTATTACAGAGGGAGAAGTAGCTCAGCTGTTCCCTATGATTGTTGAAGGTATTGGCCCCAGTAGGGCGGCTGCCTGGGTAGGGGTTAGCAGTATCTTGCTTAACCTGGATGAGTTCATCACAAGGGAATAAATTTTGGACAATAAAAAGCTTTTATCGATTCTTACGCGCCGAGATTTTTTCCAGACCTGTGCGGGAGGTGTGGGCTCTATTGCCCTAGGTCAATTACTGATGCAGGAAGGACTGGCAAGCCAAGTTTCAGAAGGGTCGAACCCACTGGCCCCTAGAATATCTCACTTCCCCGGTAAGGCAAAAAATGTCATTTTCCTCTTCCAGGCAGGAGCTCCTAGTCAACTAGACTTATTCGACCCCAAACCGGAATTACATCGTTGGCATGGAACGCCGCTTCCTCCTTCCATGACCAAGGATCTTCAGCTGGCTTTCATCAAACCAGACGCGCAAGTTTTTGCTAGCCCCCGTGTTTTCAAGCGCTATGGGCAGAGTGGCATGGAAATATCAGATTATTTGCCACATCTTAGCCAGCACGCTGATGATATCTGCTTAATCAGGTCTATGGTGACCGAAGCAGTGAATCACCATCCTGGGCAATCTTTCCTGCAGACAGGCTCTCCTTTGGTCGGTCGTCCCACGTTAGGGGCTTGGAGTATCTATGGACTCGGTAGCGAGGGTCAGGATTTGCCTGGCTTTGTTGTTTTGCCTTCTGGAAGAGGCACCAGTGGGGGTGTGAGTAATTGGGCTAGTGGTTTTCTGCCGACTCACTATTCGGGTGTGCCATTTAGATCTGGAGAGGAACCAATACCGTACCTGTCGAATCCTGAAGGATTCAATATCGAATCCCAGGCTGCCAGGCTAAAGGCCATTAATGATTTGAATATGGAGCGATACCTAGCGACCGGCGATCGTGAGATAGCGTCTAGGATGGCAGCATATGAATTGGCCTTTCGAATGCAGGCAGAAGCCCCCAAAATATTAGATTTCTCAGACGAATCTCCCGCAACGATGGAAATGTACGGAGTGGGTCAAGAGCCTATGAAGGATTATGCTCGGAACTGTTTAATGGCTCGACGCTTGGTGGAACGTGGCGTTCGCTTTGTTATGTTGGCTCATGCTAGCTGGGACCATCACGAAAACCTGAATGAAAAACTGAAGGAAAATTGCGAGATTACAGACCAACCTGCTGCGGCTCTGCTGAAAGATCTGAAGCAAAGGGGATTACTGGACGAGACATTGGTTATATGGGGGGGTGAGTTTGGGCGCACACCAATGGGGCAAGCTACCGAAGTGGCGGTGAATCCAGGCCGCGATCACCATCCCAATGCCTTTTCAATGTGGATGGCAGGTGGTGGAATTCAGGGTGGCCAGGTGATCGGAAAAACCGACGATTTTGGCCTTGAGGTGGTCGAGGACGAAGTCCACATCCATGACCTTCATGCCACTATTCTCCATTGCCTAGGCTTTGATCACACTCGGTTGACATATAGGCACCAGGGCCGTGAATTCCGTTTGACTGATGTGGCTGGAGAGGTTGTCCACAAGGCCTTAATTTAGTCCAATTTCAAGGTTAGAATTCCTGGGCAGAAGGGTGATTCTGCTGTCGATCGGCTGCACTCGTAGTATTGATCCCATGGAGTCAAACTTTTATTTATTCTGAGTCAGCATATTTTGACGATCTAGGGGTTGTACATTAGCCGCAATCCAGTTCCGCATGTTTTCGCCTGACTGAGTTTCCTGGGGGCTCGGAACGAACCCAAGATCGAAGCCCAGTCCCTTTTCGAGACGTCTAGCGAGAACAGGCCAGGCTAGTCCTATATCAGAGACTATTGGGAGACTTTGCTCGAGCCGGGCAAACCCTGACATTTCCATTCGAAATGGCAGCCCTGTACTTTTGGCTTTGGGAATTCCTCGATCGATTGCAGTCTGTATCGCCAAGTTTTCCCGTTGCTGGAGCCAAGCGCGCTCTAGGATGGGATCCATATCGATCCTGACGAGCATTTTCTCTTTTAAGCTGAAAGTTTCCTCTCCCTGCCACCCACTCCATATACCGTGTCCAGTGTAAGTCTCGAAAGGGCCATCGTGGATTTCTTGAGCTAGGGCTACGGCTGATTCTATGATGACATCTGCTTTAGCCAACAGTCGAGCGATCAATCGGGAGCGATGGCTAATAGGAATAGAGTCGCCGATGGCTAATCCAACTGTGCCTCCCCCCACCATTTGAGGAATCGAAACAAGCACTGGGATTTTATTCTGGGCTCCGGCTCCGACCATAGTCCAGGGATCGCAGCCATGCCCGACGATGGCCTCGAGAGGCTTTTTGTCTCGCACGGCTAACTTTAAAGCTTCCTGCGCTATTCGCTCAGTTCTTAATCCTAGAGGCCAGCCCATATTTCCAGCTGCTTTGATTAAGTAGTCTCCTGGAAGCTTATTGAGTTGATCGTAAAGCTCCCAATCGATATCCAGTTCTTTTTCCAAAAAGTGACGTTGATCTCTGGATAGTTGACTGATTTCGAAACCTCCTTCCCTGGGCAGCAAGTCGGGGTTGATTCCAAACCGTAGGGGATTTTCCAGATGGACTCTATGGACTCGATCTAGAGCCCCAGCCATTTCGTGGGAAATTACCGCAGAACTGGTAATTACACCGTCAACGATGCCCTGGTGGATTAGGCCAGCGATCAGAGTAGAGATTCCTTCGTGAAGATTAGGACCACTCCCCGTTACCACTACCAGGGACTTACCACTCTGTTTAGCTTCAATTATTCTCTCGGCTGCTCGGTCCAGCCGCAGCAAAGAATGTTCATCTATTTGGTGTCGCCACTTTTCAATTTCGCTAGAGGTAGGTCTCATCAGTGTTTTTCGCTGGGATACTAGAGAAAGAATCCTCTTAAGAATGGCTAGTCCTCTTTCATCATTCGACGGACTTCTTCCAAATCGTCTTGTGTGTCTACTGACACCCCTTTAACACGGCATCCAGACTCCACTACGTAGAGGCGGATCCCGTTTTCCAAAGCCCTGAGTTGTTCCAATCGTTCAGTCTTTTCTAGAGGGGTTGGTTTCAGTTGGGCTAACCTGGCTAGGCAGGTTGGTCGGTATGCATAAATCCCAATGTGCTCAAAAGCCTCTACTGAGCCATCGGGCGGGCGGCAGGGTATCAAGGATCTTGAGAAGTAAAGGGCGTAGTTATCTACGTCTACTACTACTTTGACTACCCCTGGATTTTCCAATTCTTCTTCATTGAAGATTCTTTGTTTAAGGGTGCTGAACTCCACTTCGGGGAATTCTCCTAGGGGTGCAATCACTTCATTTATCATAACTGGATTGAGCAAGGGCTCGTCACCTTGAATGTTTACTATGACATCACAGTCGAGAGAACGAGCCACTTCCGCTACTCTGTCGGTGCCAGACTGGTGATCAGAACTAGTTAGAACGACAGGCGCCCCGAAGCCAAGAGCGGCAGCTTTGACGCGGACATCGTCGGTCGCAATCAAAATTTCACTCAGTAAGCTTGCCTGACAACAGCGTTCGTAGACGTGCTGCACCATAGGCTTCCCATTAATTTCCGCTAGGACTTTTCCCTCGAGCCGACTGGAATGCCATCGGGCAGGGATAATACCGATGACTCTCAAAATTTTTCTCCGGTTGGAACTGTTTCTCATTAGGAGATACTGAAGTCTCCTCAATACATTTTCTGAAGGCATTCAGCTGCCATCTATGAGTATACGTCCAACAAACCTTCTGGAAAACACCCAATGTTGGTGTGCAACTAATTGCTCCTTAGATTTTACAGAGGTTTTACCGTGCCGTACACTTGCCGGTATTCTCATAACACTACGGAAAAGAAAATAAGTTAGCAGGTAAGTTATACTTCGAAAAATTATCTTTGGCTTACAGTTCCGGGCCGTGAGCTCAAATAGGGCATGGATTTTTTCGAATAGATGGATGTTTTCATGAATAGGATGGCAGATGAAATGAAGCTCTCCATGTCGGTTAGAGTAGCCGAATCTTTTTTCAACAAAAAGGAGTCGTCGATGGGCATCGACGAATTGATAACTCTTGCTAAGAACCATGGTTATAAGGCGCTTTGCATGAGAGCCTCGCAAGCAGGAATTCAAACACCCATTGATCAGGTCCGGGAATTGAACAAAAAAATTTCCGAAGCTGGCATGCGGGTATCGATGGTGACGGGAGATTTTGCAGTACCGACCAATGGTGAGGAGGGCCCGGAAGGCCTACGCAATATTACCCCGTACCTAGACCTAACTGAAAACCTCGGAGCTGATTTGATCCGGGTCTGTATGAAAAAATCCGAGGATATAGTCTGGGCCCAGCGAGCTAGCGACGAAGCTGCGGAAAGAGGGATTCGGCTTGCTCATCAGTCACACAATGCCAGCCTTTTCGAGACGGTGGAAGGATCGTTGCAAGTACTCAGGGAAATTTCCAGGAGCAACTTCGGCATTATTTATGAGCCGGCCAACTGGATGGTGGTAGACGAGGACTATGGCCCTAGGACAATTGAAAGGCTGGGTGAATCAATATTTAACGTTTACATCCAGAACCATCGACTCAATCCAAATGCTGAAGACAATCTCGAAACTTGGGTAAAAGGGATGGTCGGGGTCGACCACATTGGTCTTTGGGAAGCCGGAGGCGTAGATAGCTCGGTTGTTTTTGATGGACTTAATGCCATTAATTACAAGGGGTTTGTGACGGTACACCAATCCTTTCAAGGTGTTATGTCGGTTGCTGACTCCGTACGCCGTAGCGCGGAGTATCTAAAAGAGGTAATGTAGTTACACTCAGTGTAAGAGGCAGGTTTCTTTACAGAATTTTGGATATTGTGCAATTTTGTTTGATCTGGCAACGTGCAGGAGGTCCTCACGGTTGACGATGACATCGTACGTTTTAACTTCAAACCTGGCGCAACTCACGAACTACCATTTATCATTGGGCACCTGGTGGTTCTTCCCCAACATTACGGGGCTGATCGGGATTTCAC
>CAYXBG010000100.1:0-5732 GCA_964463145.1 uncultured Acidobacteriota bacterium | reverse complement strand
GTACTTGAGTTCCGCTCAAACCAAAGAGCCTGGAAGTATTGAAATACGGCGCAACATCTGAAGAAAAAGAGGCTTTCATGGTCAGGTAAACATAGGGATAAAGGACGGATGAAAAGATGAATATGGCACCCCAAATATTCATGACATCTAGGAATTCATTGGCCCCTAGAGTTATTCCGTAGTCGCGGAAGATGCCCGGTATTACTCCGGATGAGCTGAAGAAATCTCTATAAGCAAAAGCTGCTAAGTAGGTGGGGATTGTTAAGGGTAAGATGATGGCCCAACGAAAGAAAGATCTACCTGGAAATTTGTAGAATGATATTAGCCAAGCCGTTATGCTGCCTACTAGTAGTGTGCATATGGCAACTCCTGAGCAGAGAGCCAAGGTTTGGCTAGCGTATCTCGGTACCAAGTTTTCGAGAGTGCGGACCCAGGAGGATCCGCTCCCGTCTGTGTACAGGCCCGAGACGACGACAATAAGAGGTGCAAGGACTCCCAATCCTAAAACAAGAAGGCCTATCTCCCATCGAGTGGGGCACTTCTTTTTAAGCCAGGTTTTCAACTCCGGAAAACCATTCCCAATATTCGATGAAGTATCATCGCCAATCTACTTCATCGAATAAAGCCACAGCCGATGCGTTGTATTTACCCAGATTGGACAGGGGTAAAGGATCTGATTTGAATTCTCCCCAGGAAGCTAAAATCGAAGCTAGGGAGGTGTCCTGTCGAACAGGATACTCATAATTATTCTGAGCATATACATGTTGACTTTCAATGCTTGTGAGGAATTCTATCAATAGAATGGCGTTATATTTATTCGGTGCATTTGCAGTAACAGCTGCACCGCTGACATTTACATGCGTTCCTCGGTCTGTCTGATTTGGGAAATGAATGCCGACTGCTTGGGCGACCTCTCTATCAGCAGGATCGGAGGAATTGGCCAGTGATCCTATGTAGTAACTGTTCACGAGAGCAATATCTCCTATGCCGTCATTAATGGCCCTTATTTGATCCCGATCGTTTCCTTTAGGTGTGCGAGCCATGTTTTTAACCACCCCAGCGGCCCAAGACCTAGCAGCGTCGGCTCCTTTTGCGGCAATAATGGAGGCCAGAAGAGATTGGTTGTAAACGTTGGCTGATGAACGGACGAGTATTTTGCCGTGCCACTTGGGGTTTGTTAAATCCTCATAGGTTCCTAAGTCGGTAGGATCGACACGTTCTTTAGAGTAGGCAATAATTCGTGCTCTACTGGTCAAGCCAAACCAGGTGTTTTCTTGATCTCGGAAATGTTCGGGCACTGCGGTATTAAGAGTCGAGCTGGATACAGATTGTAAAAGCCCTTTCACTTTGGCACGGTGGAGCCGTGCGGCATCGACTGTTATGAGTAAATCTGCTGGAGAATTCTCGCCTTCTAATTCGAGTCTGTTGATTAGTTCATCAGCACCCGCCTTAAGTATGTTGACTTGAATTCCTGTTGAGGCCTCAAATTTCTTAAAAAGAGGTCGGTCGGCTGTGTAGTGGCGATGACTATAGACATTGACCACTTCCTCTGGTTCCTGGCCCGGCCCACAGGAAATAATAAGGCAGAGAACAATGAGGGGGAGTTTGTATTTCATTTTTCAGAGAGTTCTCTTTATTAGTGGTATTCTCCAGGTCACCTAACATGCATTGATTTGCCGGCATAGTCAATAATTGCCCGAAAAGGGGATGCATGGTTGCCGGGTGATTCTCAATGTCACAAGTATTCAATATTGACCCCGTAACTCCTGAAGCCGAGCTTGTTGAGAGGGCAGGAGCGATTATTTCAGACGGAGGCATTCTCCTGTCTCCAACAGATACGATTTACGGTTTGGCTTGTGATCCCTTCCAAGGGTCAGCAGTCGATCGATTATGCAAACTTAAAAGGAGGAGTACGGCTAAAGGTTTTCTTTTGCTCATACCTGACGATACCTGGGTTAAACGTCTGGTGGTAAGTGTCCCCAAGTCATTCCTACATTTGAGAAGTTTTTGGCCAGGGCCGGTTACGTTTCTTTTTGAAGCAGGTGGGGAGGCGCCCAAAGAAATTGTTAGCGTGGAAGGGAAAATAGGATTAAGGTTGCCTAAGGATGCTTTTCTGCAGTCACTTCTTACCCAATTAGGAAGGCCTATCCTCTCAACAAGTGCTAATATTTCTGGTGGAAAGACCCCCTTGGAAGAGGAAGAGCTGACACGACTTTTCCTGAACAGTGTTGACTTGGTTTTGCTAGGGGAGGGGGCTTCAGATACTGCGTCTACAGTTGTTGATTTGACTACGAACAAACCCGTCCTGCTCAGAGAAGGAACCTTCGGAGAAAAAATAGGTGGATTATTAGAATAGTCTATCTGGGGATAGCCACACTAATTTTGATTTATAAGAACTCTTAGTGTACCCGTCGGTCCTTATCCTTCCAAAACTCTTCGCGTAGAAGGCGTTTCAGTATTTTCCCAGTGCCTCCCTTGGGAAGATCTAGGCGGAATTCAACACTTTTGGGGCATTTGAAGCTGCTGAGGTGAGTGCGGCAGTGTTTCAGTATGGATTCTTCATCGGTCGAAGATTCAGGTTGAAGAACGACTAACGCCTTGGGGGCTTCCCCCCAATGATTGTCCGGTACGGCCACCACGGCGCATTCCAGGACATCTGAATGATTTAATATGACCTTTTCAATTTCGATTGTTGAGATGTTTTCACCGCCGCTAATGATGATGTCTTTCTTTCGATCTACGATCTGAACATAACCATCAGAGTCGATTGTGGCCAAATCTCCAGTATGAAACCAGTTGTTTCGAAAATTGCGATCATTCTCCTGAGGAGCGTTAAGATATCCTGCTGCAACGGTATCGCCCCTGACAACTATCTCACCGACAGAATGTCCATCCCACGGCAAGTATTGACCTTCGGCGTTAATTATCTGGAGATCGACTCCGGGTATAGGGCATCCAGCCTTTGCTAGACGCTCATATTTTTTGGAGGTATCGGATTTCAGGTGAGACTTGAGTCGTGCCACTGTGAGCACCGGAGAAGTCTCTGTTAGCCCATATCCTGCAGAGCACTCACAGCCTAGAAGTTCTCCTATTTGACGTACTAGGCTAGGAGTAGATGGCGCACCACCTATATTGACATAGCGCATGGAAGAAAAGTTGTAGGAATTTGTTCCTGGGGAATTAAGTAACCTAGTCGCCATAGTTGGTACTAGAGACATTCCAGTGATTTGATGTTTCTCGATTAAGGAGAAGATTAGCTGAGGATCGAATTGCCGTAGCATTACATGAGTTCCTCCGACACAGGTTACATATTGGGGTGTGCCCCATCCATTGACATGGAAAAGTGGAATGACATGTAGCTGCACTTCTGCATCAGTCGTGCCATAGGCTAAAGCTGTTTCTAGCCCATGCAGGTAAAGATTCCGATGGGTCAGCATTACCCCTTTGGGATGGTGAGTGGTGCCTGAAGTATAGAAGATCTCAGCCACATCATTTTCTTGGACTTGGTACACATCCAGGTTTGTACTTTCAGGAAGGTCTTCGATCCTAAGTTCATATGAGTCAGTCTGATTTGAATTTTGCAGAGTACTTCTACTGTTAGAATCCATCGGGATGATTTCTTTGAGAGAAGCTAGGGGAGGGCATTTTCCAAGCAAAGGAAGAAATTCTTTATCTGTGAAAATGTATTCAGCTTCACAGTCTTGGAGAATGAAGTGGATATTATCTGCTGAGAGCCTGGTGTTAAGTGGGACCAGGACGCCTCCAGCTAGGCAGACTCCGTAATAGGCTTCGAGGAGGTGATGGCTGTTATAGGCAAGATAAGCAACTCTTCCTCCAGGACTCAAACCCATCTTTTCCAATAAGGTGGCTAACTTTCGACATCTAATTCCGTACTCGGTATAGGTCCACTCCTTTACACCATCGATTACTGCTATTTTAGAGCCGAATTGTTGTTCCGCTCTTAGGAGAAAGCGTAAGTGAGTGAGGGGGGCATTCATTCAATCGTCACAAATATCTGGCATGCAAGTTCTTCGCTGAGGCTACGAGGGACCTTTTCAACCATAACCTCTAGAGGGCCGTTAAATGGTGCTTTAGCTAAGACTGCTATGCGGACTTGAGGGTAAATGCCAAGTGAGTCTAAATAACGTAGTACAGAAGGGTCATGGTCATTAACTCTTGTGACTACAACATCAGTTGCTTCCGGGATTTCCCAAAGGGTAGGTAGTTGGTCACTTCTCAGAGATCCATCTTTGGTTGGAATTGGATGACCGTGTGGGTCGTGTGTTGGGTGGCCAAGAGCTTTGTCAATACGCTCAGCAAATTCATCCGAAATTACGTGCTCGAGTTTTTCAGCCTCTTCATGCACTTTGTCCCAGCTGTACCCTAGAACTTCTTTGAGGTAGAGCTCTATCAAGCGATGATGCCGGATTACCTCTAGGGCTATTCTCTCCCCTGGCTCGGTTAAACGGACTCCTTGATAGGGTTGATACGAAACCAATTTCAGTGAGGCTAGCTTCTGCAGCATATTGGTCACACTGGCTGCAGAACAATCAAGCTTTTCGGCCAAGCTGGAAGTAGAAACTCTTCCACCTGATTCGCTCAGAAGGTAAATAGTTTTTAAGTAATCTTCTGTCGCTCGGCTAATCATTTTACATAAAATATTTTGTGAATTGTTGCCTAGATAAAGTATGGCCTAGGTTTTTAATCGCTATCGGGTAGGTCTCCCCTCAGGAAGACAATCCTCTTTCTTGCAATTTCAGCATGAAGGCTAGTTGTGTCAGATTCAAGATAAATACTCCAATGTTTAAGAGCTTTATCCTTTTCTCCCAACTTCTCAGCAACAGCAGCGAGGTTATAGTGAGCGTCGGCAAAATCAGGGTCGGCGGTCGCTGCTCTCTCGTAGTACTCGACAGCCATCTCAGGATCGTTTAGTTCATCGGAGACATTGCCAAGATTGTATAATGCCCTCGAGTGTTCCGGGCTAGAAGACAAAGCTCTTTCAAAGCAGCGCTTAGAGTCATTGAAGGCTCGTCGCAAGTAATATAGAGCCCCCAAATTTATATGGGCCTCTATATGGTTAGGGTCCTGTCTGATGGCTTGACGGTATGCATGCATGGCATCTTCATGAGTGGAACTATTGGCATTGTAACGGACTCCCTCCAGAAACCATTCTTGGGCATCACGTGTTGACTGAAAGCTGTCAATTTTCTCTTGGATTTCTCCTTCCACTTGCCCCCAATCGAGATTGAGGAGATATTGGCCGGATAGTCCGTCGATAAGTTGATCTCCTAGACTCGCAACGACACGCTTGCCGATTGAAAGGATGCGTATACCTGTAAGCACCTTTCTATCTTCCGGCATGCGAGCTGTTATTTTCGCGACACCTCGTGCTAAATGGGTTGCGGGGATTCCTTTCTTTATCAAACTGTTTACAGTTCTTAGGCAAACCAGATCCTGGAAATCGTAAAAGATTCGATGATTTTCCCTCAAGCTAGGTTGTACGAGCCCTATACGATCCCAGTATTTGAGCCGTCCAATTTTGATTCCAAGTATGCTCGTCACATCCTGCTGTCTGAAATATTTGAGCATGTTGTTTTCGTGTGTCCTTGTTCTTTTATTAGATTCGAGTATCTCTTTTGCTCTCTCCCCAGATATACCCTCTCGAATCTAATTTGATCAGATGTAGACCAAGTCACAGAGAGCCAGTCTCTTCCTCATGAGCTGCGAAGTAT
>CAYXBG010000099.1:0-5771 GCA_964463145.1 uncultured Acidobacteriota bacterium | reverse complement strand
TTGAGTTGCCCATTTCTTTTAGAGCTTGCCAAGCACTGGCCCTAGATGACTCAGGGCGGCCCAGCTACCAGCAACTAAAAGGCCCAAACTTGAAATCCACAATAGAATGTCCCAAATCTTGCCCGGTTTGAGAGCCTCATCACATCTCCTATAACGAAAAAACAAGGCTGCTCCTGCCAGCATGGGGAGCATTATTGCTTGGGTCAAGCCACTGACGAGAACAAGGGCGACAGGGGCGCGGACGAATATGTAAACTATGAGCGAAACAATCGGAAAAGCACCACAAAAAACATTTGTCCAAAAACGAATGGTCCGCTGGTCATCGGCTACTAGGCCTATTACCCTAAGCGAGTCTGCCGCCACTCGTGCATTCCCCGCTGTGGCAAGAAAAAACGTTGAGTAAAGGACAGCAATTGCTCCAAATAGGAAAATGACCTGAGCAGTGTGTCCAAAGACAGGCACATACATTTCGGACAGCGTTCGAATCATTTGACTTCCCGAATGGCTCAATCCAGTGCGCCCTAGGACAGCAGCGCCGAGCAGATAAAAGCTTATGGTGGCGAGTGTATATACCACTGATGAAAGCCAAGCATCCCATTTCAGGACACGTAGCCAGCCTCGAGCTCGTCTACCCCACTCCAGTGTCTTCTCTCGTGGACCAGTCCAAGCAGCATAGCCTTTTTCAATACACCAGTAGGGATAGTTAACTAATTCAGTCGCTCCAACGCCAATAATTCCGAACGTTGCCAGAGCTGTGGCTATCGGAGAGCGCCCGCCCGAGCCATCGGTCGGAGGTAGCCTAAAGCTCAAACCGTTGCGCAGATCTGTAAAAGAAACTCTCCAATCCTCTAGGCTCTGAAGGGCGTAGAGATTCCAGATAGTGATGCAGGTAAACGTTCCTACCAGAATGGCTGATAGAGTTTGAATGGTACTGTAGCGGCCGAGGATCAAGGCGAATGAGGTCAACACCGCGATAAGAATCGCCCACAAGATATCGTCATTTGCTTCAGGGGGTGTCCCAATAGCTTCCATCCGTTCATTAAGAGAATCGAGTTGTTGTTGGAGCCGTAATATCTCCATTCTCTCAGGACCCTGCTTTTTTTCTTCACGTGCTCGGCTGAGAAGGGTTTTCACGACCTCTCGTTGAGTTACAGTGTCCTGATAATGATTAAAGGCTCTCCCCTCTGCGGTGAGAGGCTTTGTCATAGCGAGAGCTTGTCCCACGCCGCCTACGATGCCACCTTGTTGGGCTGTAGTGGCCATAAACATAATAAACCAATACCAGATGATCCAGTTGACCCGTAATCGGGGGCCTGGAATTTCATTTAGTGCCTGAAGGGTGGTTTTGCCTGTGGTGAGGCTGTAACGACCAAACTCTATCTGGGTGAAGACTTTGATCAAACAGCCAATGACAATGAGCCAGAGTAGCCAGAACCCGGCATCTGCTCCAGTTTTGGTAGTTGCTATGAGCTCTCCTGATCCTACGATTTGACCGGCTATGATCAGGCCCGGACCAATGCATAGTAGGATTGCCCCCAAGCGCCTAGGAGGATTTTTGGGCTGTTCCGAAAAACTCAAGACAAGGTCACACTAACACGATGAATGACCATTAACCATAAGAGGGTTAGTTTGAGATTGTATTTGTTTGGATTTCTTGCCGGTTCCGATCAGGAGCATTAGTGACTAGTTGGCAAAGAGACCTAATCAAAGGCCTCATGAGAGGTATATTTGAAAAGCGTACTATCCAGCACACGATATCAGCTGTCCGGTCTAACAAATGGGATGTGTCCCTATGTTCATCTGAGTAGTCCTGGGCCCAGTAGAGGGTTATCCCAAGTTCGTAGAGCCACAGTAAAATGGGAAGCTCTTTCTCCAGATTAAGTCGAGCACCTGCATTTGAGCCTTCTAAGACTTCTCGCATTAATCTAATTGAATCCAGCCGTAAGAGCTCTGATTCTGGGTTGAAAGGGTTAAGAGGGCTATGAGGATCAAGAGCTGCCTTGAAAATAACAGACGAAAAGCCATGGTAAGGTTCTGATAGCTCTAATTTGGCCTCCAGTAAGCCTGTCAGGCGGGACTTTAGATCCCTTTTCGAAGCTAATAGTGCTTGAAAACTTTTTTCGTAGTCCAGGTAGAGTTGACGATAAAAGGCCTGGACCAAGTGCTCTTTTGATTGGAAATAATAGTAGGTACTCCCCAATGAGACAGCTGCTTCCCGAGCTATCTTGCGCATTGTCGTTTTTTCGTAACCTTGCAGCTTAAACAAAGTAAGCGCGACTTCGAGTATTCTTGCCCGAGTCTGAGTGCCCTTTGGGGTCCTCACAGCCATGTTTATCTGGTATTCCTTAATAAAAATTGAACTTGTTTTATAAATTTAGTATAGCATCAACTCCTGCAGTATATTTATAAATTGAACTAGTTTATTAAATTTTTTAAACCTTTTCTTATTAGTGGTTTATATAAGAAATGCGTGGCTTCTCAAACTGGTCAATTCATCATGTGCAATATTTTCTACAAAAATACTGGACCAGGATACTCCTAATTACCTTAGTGGGAGATTTAAGTCCTGAAGCGGATTCTTTACCCATTCCAGACACTCGTCCGTACAGGATTTGGCCCTGTCTCTGGTATTATCGACTTGTGGAAGAAACGATTATTGGTGTGCTAACAGTATCGGATCGTGCGAGTAGTGGCGAATATGAAGACCGGGGTGGACCGGCCGCCGAAAGATATCTCAAGGCTGCTTTCACCAGCCCCGTACGGATCATCCGAATGATTGTTTCTGACGAGATCGAAGATATCAAGACCGCACTGTATCAGCTTTGTGATGACCAGGGCTGTCACTTAGTACTTACGACTGGAGGGACAGGACCGACGCCCCGAGACTGCACCCCTGAAGCAACAGTTCAGGTATGTCAAAAGGAATTGCCTGGCATGTCTGAACGGATGCGGCAGGTTTCCGTTGAAGTTGTCCCAACTGCCATGCTGTCTAGGCAGGTTGCGGTAATTCGACATGAAAGCTTGATCCTGAATTTGCCTGGAAACCCAAAAGCGATTTCTGAGTGCCTGGATGCTGTATTATCGGCAATTCCCCATTGCATAAAGTTGATCGGGGGACCGAATCCCGAGATAAAGAATGGACCGGTGATTCCACACTAGACGAGACCAGAGGCAATTTAGCTTTTCAAGAAGTGCAGGGGCGCTGCACAATTACCAGCTGGCTTTAGTCACTCCAGGTAATTCACCGCGCAAAGCTAGTTCCCGAAAGGCTATTCTTGAGAGTTCGAACTTTCGGTAGCATCCACGAGAACGTCCCGTCAGTGCACATCTTGTAGTACTGCGAGTTCTACTAGCATCACGGGGCATTCTCCTGAATGCGCGTTCGATATTTTCTCTTTCCTGCGTTGTGAGGTTAGGATCGCGGAGACTTTTTTTCAAGCCGCGCCGCTTCTCGGCGTATTTAAGAGCAATTCTTTTCCTCTTTGCATTCTTGGCAATCCAACTTTTCTTAGCCATGTTTCTAGTAACTCCGTTTTCCCTTGAGGAGATTTATCTATAGGGGCGTTGTTGTGTTTGCCGCCGCTGCCTGCGAACGAAAAGAGATCCCTCAGCCGTGTAGGGTAAAATCGCCAAATGGCGTGCCCGTTTGATTTCTTCGGTTAAACGACGCTGGTAAAAGGCATTTACACCCGAAAGACGGCGCGGGATGATTTTACCGTTATCTGCCAGGAAGCGCCTCAGTAACTCCGGGTTTTTGTAGGAGATGCCTTCGGCAAGTTGAGGATCTGCGGTAAAAGGACAGTACTTCTTCTTTGTGAATCGCTTATTCATATCTTTTACTCGGCAACCAGCGTCCTTAGGGCTCTAACCAGGCCCAAGGGAAAACGTTAATAATATACCCAGGAGGTCGATGTAGATCAATTAGGAAATTCAGAGGTACTTCGAATAAATGCTCTCTGTTGGAAGTTTACTGGTTTTTGAAAACGAAATATTTGTTGGATTTTCCTTGATAAATCGGGCACGGGCAACTAAGCAGTAGCGATAGAAGTGAGATTGGTGCGTTTAGCGATCCTTTTGATCATCGATGCGTTGGGCGTCAATTTTGCTCATCTTCTTTTCCATTTCCGAGGCCAGGTCTATCTGTTTTGAGTTGGCATAGTTAAGAAGTGCGATAGCAACATCAGCCGCTTCCTCGGCAAAGTCTTGTTCGGTAACCGTCCGGCCTTTCCATGCTTTCTTCTCGAAATTGGCGAGCTCTCCGGCCTCTCCACATAGCTCAAGAGAAAAAAAACGGGAAGGACGGTCGACAAAGGCCCTTCGTTGGTATCGATCAAACTCTTTTTGAAGGATACGCAATCCGCGGTAGTTAAGGGGAAGGACGGGTTTGGTATCATCGCTCACGCTATGTCACCTCTATGTAGTGGGGCAAGTGCGCAACATGGATGCGGGACGCAAAGGTGTTGACCAATCAAGAAGAGACTTGTTTCAGTGTCAGTCCTTCTTCTCGCAGAAAGGTGAGGAGACCCTTTTTAGTGACCGTCCGCAATGCGCGGGTTGATAATTTTACTCTGACCCAGCGCTTCAGTTCTGGCACGTAAAGCCTTTTGTGCTGTACGTTGGGAAGTTGACGCCGCCGGGTTTTCTTGTGAGAGTGCGAAACACGGTTACCGCTTAAGGGGCCTTTCCCGGTAAGTTGACATCTACGAGCCATGATCTCTCCCTAGTGCAGTCGTACAGGAACAACCTCTGCAACCGTGCTATTTTGGTAGCTTCACCAAGCGTGAAAGAATCATTCTAACGAAACCGACAATATCCACTCAAGCTAAATCCTATATGATTTCGTATGCAGGCCGTAAAAAGAAGACGATCGAAGGGCCCTCTCGTGGTGGGTTCAAATCATACCGCAGGCCAACCAGCCTTCTAATTTTTGTTTCTACAGTGGTTCTCGTCGTTTTCTTTTGGGCTCAATGGGGTAGAGCGGGAGACCCTAAAGAACTGGTGCCTGAGATCTTGGGGCAATACGCTCACGACCCTGGAGCCTATACCCAGGGGTTAATTTGGTGGGATGGTTTTCTATACGAGAGCACCGGTAGATATGGTGAATCATCTTTGCGTAAGGTGGAGTTCCCAACAGGTCGAGTAATCCAAAGAAGAAATCTCCCCGCAGATCTTTTTGGCGAGGGGTTGGAACGCGTCGAAGACCTATTGCTGCAACTTACCTGGCATGAAAATGTTGCCTTGGTCTATAGACTATCGACTTTTGAAGAAGTTAAAAGGATCGAATATCGCGGTGAAGGATGGGGTTTGTGTCGTCTCGGTAATCAACTTTTCATGAGCAACGGATCCGATATACTTACCATTCGAGATGCCGAAACATTTCTGGCAACAGGACAGCTTCAGGTAACTTTAAGAGGGAGAGCTATCGGACGGTTAAATGAGTTGGAATGTGCGAAAGGGTCTATTTGGGCTAATGTCTGGGGGACCGATACAATTGTTCGTATAGATCCCGATGGTGGCCAGGTGACTGCAACAGTAGATGCCTCGAGCCTGGCTTCGTTTCAATCTCGGGCGGGTGAAGCCGTCCTAAACGGGATTGCCTATCGACCGGAGAGTGATACTTTCTTAATCACTGGTAAACTCTGGCCGGAAATTTTTGAAGTCCGCTTTGTGAATAAATAATCTGAGGTTAAGGTTGCAATCTCTGAGTTCCGGGAGAAAATTGGAAGATAGCCGCCGAGAGAGCCAGCCTCCCGGCAGAGGTGAAGTGAGGG
>CAYXBG010000098.1:0-5945 GCA_964463145.1 uncultured Acidobacteriota bacterium | reverse complement strand
GGCCTTGATCTACCCGGTCTCTCTCGCAAATCAATAAAAAGACGGGAAAATCCTCCTGGCGAACATGGCAATGCCAGACGTCGCAAGTTCTCTGACTACGCTCTGCAATTGAAGGAAAAACAGAAGCTCCGTTTTAACTATGGCCTGGGAGAGCGTCAATTCCGACGAGTGGTAGCAGAAGCCAGACGCGGCCAGAAAGCAGCAGGAGATCAGTTGTTGGAGTTTCTAGAGAGGCGACTCGACAATTTCGTTTTTCGTTCCGGATTTGCTCCGACAATACCAGCTGCGCGACAACTAGTGAATCATGGACATATATTGGTCAATGGAAAACGAGTTACAATCGCCTCATTTCGAGTTAGCGAAGGTGATACCGTTCAACCTCATAATAAAAGCCTAAAGCTGGACCGCATTACTACCTCACTGTTAGAGTTATCCTTGAGTCGACCGGGTTGGCTGAGTTTCGATGACGAAACATTGACAGCCACTATGGTTTCTCTTCCCGGCCCCGAATCGGTACCCCTGCCCATCGATATTTCCTCTGTAATAGAATATTACTCTAAGCGTCTTTAGTTAATTCGCTCTGAAGAAGTTGACTTGAAAATTAAGGGTAATGACCCGGATTATGATGGCTTATTCAAAGCCTCTTAAATGACGTGACAATTGTGGCTTGCTGGGAATCTGTGAGTGTACCTACTTGAACTCTCTGCCCCACTCTAGCCATCCCTCTCTTGATGTATCCCAAGGCAATCGGAACACCGTGAAAAATAGAGTTGGTAGCACTGGTAACTATGCCAACCGAGTTGCCTTCTATTAACAGGTCCGAGCCTATGACGGGTACTTCAGACCCCTCTAACAGGATTTTGACCAACTTCTTTGGGACACCTCCTAGATGAACAGCCTTTGCAACAGCTTCCTGGCCAACAAAGCATCCCTTTGTGAGACTAATTGCCTCTTCAAGACCGGACTCCAGAGGGTGATTCTTTGAAGTCATATCTATACCAAACCTGGGCAAACCCATTTCAATACGCAATATCTCCCGAACGGGTTCTTCTATTTGGACCGCCCCTAGACATCCATACTGGCTAAGTATCTGTTGAACAAGCTTCTCTGCGGAATCCGGGTGTATCAGAAGATGGTACCCAACCTTCGCTAGACTAGGCCGATTGATTAAGAAAAGATCGTTTTGGACTGACTTCACCTCAAACTCTCTATTAGGAGCCTCCACCTCCAGGAGATCCTCCACGATCTCCTCCGCGGTGGGTCCCTGAAGAGACAATCGCTGCCAGTTTACAGTGGCATTCTCCAACACGACATCCTCCATGATAATGAATCTTCCGAGACCTTCTAGTAAGTCGTTTAGGAGAGACACATCGATATCTATCAGAATTCCGGCATCTAATTTGTAGAAGTCAAAGTCGCAAAGAATGCGGCCAGTATGGCTTAAGAACAATCCATACCGTCCCTGCCCTATTTCCAGTTCCTTAACATCGTTACTGATCATAGCGTGAAGGAAGCTGACTCTATCTGAGCCTCTGACCCAGACTACTCCACGGTCCTTGGGATCAAAAAGGCCAGTACCCTTAGAAATAGACTCGTACTGGTCGTGCATGCTCTTCGACAATTTCACGCTCGACTTCCTCTCCAACTAACGATCGACAGAGTTCCTACGGTTAGGATAAAGGAACATCAGGATCAAAGATCACCTTGAGATATCGATTGGCCCGGTTCCATTTGGATCAGGCTTACCGTTTCAGGCAACAGCTTCCTTAACTCGGATGGAGTGCCAGTCAAGAGGGGAAAGGTCGCAAAGTGCCCGGGAATTATTTTGGGGACTCCCAGGAGCTTGACTGCCATCGCAGCTTCCTTAGGACCCATCGTAAAAACATCTCCGATTGGAAGTATTGCGAGATCAGGTTGATAGAGCTCACCGATGAGCTTCATATCTCCAAAAACAGCAGTATCGCCTGCATGGTAGACACGAAACCCATTCTCGAACTCGATCACAAAACCTGCCGCCTCCCCCATGTAAACAATCTGATCATCTTCAACGAACCCACTGCTATGACGTGCGTCCACCATAGTTACACTAATATTCTTGTAAAGAATAGAACCACCTTTGTTCATAGCTGAGATATTAACCACACCCTTAGATTCCAACCATTGCCCAAGTTCGAAAATACATGCCACCTGTGGTTCATGGCGCTCCGCTAAATCGACCGCGTCGGAAACATGGTCAAAATGTCCATGAGTGATCAGCATTAGATCCAGCGAAGAGATATTCTTTTCCTCAACCGGACAGGATGGGTTCTCTTTTATCCAAGGATCTACTAGGACATTGCTTCCGGCTACAGAACGGAAAAGAAATGTACCGTGACCTAGATATTTGATCTCTACATCGTTGCGACTCATTGCGACCTCTCCTCAATGAGAATATACCTCTTTTGTCATACCAGTAAAACGGTCGTGGGCTCTTCAACTATATTTTCAAATCAAGGATTCCTCGAACTGGCACAAATACTCCTCAACTCTAACGGGCAACTCTATTCCCCTATTAGGAGGGAGCACAA
This sequence comes from uncultured Acidobacteriota bacterium, assembly GCA_964463145.1. GTDB lineage: Bacteria > Acidobacteriota > UBA6911 > RPQK01 > CBDAPI01 > CAYXBG01. Next base: position 3,378 of record CAYXBG010000098.1, on the reverse strand, counting down.
TTCCTAGGTAGACTAAACTAACTCAGATACGATCTGGTTTTTACGTATACGCTACACAATCTGCACTCGGAGACATCTGCATTGCTCGACCAAATTATTATCAAGAATATCCTCTGTAATGTCCGGCTGGGAGTTCTTGAAAGCGAGAGAGAAAACCCTCAACCAATTGAGATCGATGTTTCATTAGAACTCACTCTGGAACCAGCTTCCAATAGCGATGCTCTTGAAATGACCGTTGACTACGCCTCTCTTACGTCATCCATTCAAACTGGCATCGAGACAACTTCCTATTCACTACTAGAAAGCGCCGCGGAACACGTTTGCCGTATTGCACTTTCCGACCCCAAGGTTGAGAGGGTTAACGTAGAGGCTCGCAAATTTCCGCAAGATATGAAAAACACGATCGATCACGTCTCTGTAGTGCTTACCCGAAGCAGAGATCGCTAGATCCAACAAGATCCAGATTGTCTCTATGCTCCTTAGAAGTGAACTCTCTCAAATCTGAATAAAAACCCAGACTACGGGCAAGAGATTCACCTCTTTGGAAAAACCGGTAGAAACTTTCGGAGCTAACCTTTAGACAATGAAGGACTGTCCGCAACTACAAGTTTTTGAAGCATTAGGATTAAGAAAAGTGAAACCCTGCTGGAGCATGTCGCCTTGCCAATCCAATGTCATTCCCTTCAAATAAAGGGAACTTTTCAAGTCAACAAATACTTGCGTGTCGTGAACCTGGATTACTTTGTCGCCAGGATTGCTCTGCTCCTCAAAACGTATGACATAACTGAGCCCCGAGCACCCGCCACCTTTAACTCCAAGACGCAATCCTCCCTCAGGAACACCTTCCCTTTTCAGCCCTAGCTTGATCTTTTCCGCAGCACGTTCAGTAATCGTTACTACCATCTTTTGTTCCACCGACTCTACTTCTACCCGCTCCGAGAGGTTATTATATCAGTCTGCACGTTTTCGTGTTTCAAGCGGTCCCTCTTATTGAAAAAGAGTAGTGTCGTCCATATCCACGGTTGCTAATGATGCACTTTCAAGAAAATAGATCCCAGAAAAGTAATTACAGCTGGAGATATAGGATGAAACTCAACCAACCGACTAGAAGAAACCGGTTAGGATCAATCATTCTGGCAGCCGGCCGTTCTTCCCGTATGGGCTCTCCTAAAACGAATCTAATCCTATCCACCGGTGAGACTGCTCTTCAGCACCTTATTAAATATCACCTTGAATGCAATTTTTGTGTTCGCCTTGTGGTAGCCGAACATTCGAATATTCGATTACCACAAATACCTGAGTCCTGCTTAGTCGTAAACACAAATCAAGAAAAAGGGCCCCTATTCAGCATTCAATTGGCTTTGCGCACCCTCGGTACTGTATCAGGAGTCTTAGTACAAGCAGTTGATCACCCACTGGTCCGTCCAGATACTTTGGAAATTCTGAGAGCACAACACCGGCGTGTACCTAGTCGAATCATTGTTCCAGAATATCGAGGTCGGCGGGGGCATCCTGTACTGTTCCCTCAGCGCCTCTTTCGAGATCTAGACAGGGCACCCCTGGCAATAGGGGCTAGATCAATCACACGTTCACACCCGGAGAGAATTTTCAAAGTGCGGGTAGATGACCCGGGGATTCATGCCAACCTAAATACACCCAAAGACCTCTTGCGCTGGCGCTGGATCGGATGTGCCTCCAAAACAAGACCAACAGTTAGTATTTCGGCATAGCCGGATCAATTTGGTCCGCCCAGGCCAGGATTCCTCCCGTAAGATTCCTCAACTTGACGAACCCTCTGGTTTTTAAACGGCGGATCGCCTCAGCACTTCGAGCGCCAGACTTGCAGTGGACTACAATATCCTGGTTGGGGTTAAGCTCAGCAACACGCTCCATTAATTCCCCCAAGGGAATAAGATAAGACCCTTCTAGTCGACAAATGTCCAGTTCGTAGGGATTACGGACATCCAAAACGAGGATGTCACGACCTGCATCCTGCTCTTCTTTGAGTTCCTGGACAGTAATTTCCCCAATTTCTTCGGGTTCTTCGACTGCTGGGGCGACCCCGCAGAACTGATCGTAATCAATAAGCTCATGAATGGTCGGAGAATCCCCACAGATAGGACAACTGGGATCTCGGCGCAATCGGACCTCCCTAAAACGCATTTCAAGCGCATCAAAAAGCATGAGTCTTCCGACTAGAGGCTTCCCCTCTCCCAGCAGAAGTTTGATAACCTCAGTAGCCTGGACTGTGCCTACCAAACCGGGCAGGACACCTAGCACTCCCCCCTCAGCACAGGAAGGCACTAGGCCAGGTGGTGGTGGTTCAGGATAAAGACATCGATAGCAAGGCCCTTCAGGTATACCAAAAACGGATGCCTGTCCCTCAAAACGGAAAATACTCCCATAAGCATTGGGTTTCCCACTGAGTATGCATGCGTCATTCACTAAATAGCGTGTAGCAAAGTTATCTGTCCCATCGGCGATGACATCATAATCACGAAAAAGTTCCAGGGCATTTTGAGAAGTCAGACGGACCCCGTGAGGCACGATATCGATATGGGGATTGAGAGCTTCCAAGGTCTCCTTGGCCGATTCTAATTTGGGCCGACCCACGTCGGCGGTACTATGAAGAATCTGGCGTTGCAAGTTAGTTATATCTACTTCGTCGAAATCAACAATCCCTAATCGCCCCACACCCGCAGCAGCCAAATATAGACACAAGGGAGATCCAAGCCCCCCTGCCCCCACACAGAGCACACTGGATTGCTTTAATTTTTCCTGTCCAGTTATGCCGACTTCAGGCAGTATCAAATGTCGACTGTAACGCTGTGCTTCTTCCGGTGTTAGATGACCGTCCTCTCCCTCCGCCACTAGTAGTGCCCCCCGGCTATGGCCGGAACGATACTAACTTCATCAGCGTCCTGAACCGTAGTATCACCCCTTTGCAGGTAGCGGATGTCCTCATCGTTCAGATAAATGTTTACAAATCGGCGCAGCCGATCCTGGTCATCAAACAGTTGATTCTTGAGAGCAGTGTGGTGCTCTACCAGTGAGACTAACACCTCATCGACGGTAGCTCCATCCGCATGGACGGCATCCTGACCGTCAACAAATTGTCTCAAGGGAGTGGGTATAAAAACTGTAGCCATCATTCTTCTCTCTTTCAGAAATAAACATGTCCCGGATGAATGCTCGGCCCTCGAGTATACGACAAGATGAGCCGGACAGTCTCGAGTTTAATCACCTTGTCCATTCATTATAAAATCCTAGAAAGCTGCTTTCTTTTAAAAGCTGGTTGCATCGACCTTTCAGTCCAAATATCTAGAGCACCGGTTCTCCAACGAATTCGACTTTCACCTCGTGCGGAATCAACCCAGA
>CAYXBG010000097.1:0-5966 GCA_964463145.1 uncultured Acidobacteriota bacterium | reverse complement strand
ATCTTTATTTGCAAAAACAACACTTGGTGAACTTGTGTAGACGAGACGTCGCACACCATTTTCTAGGCAACCTTTGATGACATTACGTGTTCCTATGACATTGGAATTATAGAAATCGGAAGGGTCTCCCCATATCCCCGCCTTCGCGGCCACGTGAAAGACTAATTGACAGCCCTCAAATGCTTTCCCCACTGTATTGTAGTTAGATAGATCGCTCTGGGTTTGTTGGACTCCCAGTTGATCCAATTCTGCATAGAACTGTCTTGATATACTCCTGACTTCTAGGTCTAATCTACATAGCATCCGCGCTATTTCTTTTCCTAGGAATCCTCCGCCACCAGTAACTAATATAGGGCCCTTGTCAGTGTCCAGCATCTGTTCTTATTCGACTTTCCGTGCTGCCCACTGCGCGAGTTTCTCTCTGAAAATTTTGGAGTTATGTCTCACGTCAACAGGGAAACCACGATGAAAAAGTATTTTTTTGATTTCTGAGGTGCCCGGGTTCTCTCCAGCTATCTGTAGGAGTTCTTCTCTTATACGCCGACGGTGGAGACCTTTTCCTGGATTGAGTTCCACACAGAGAATTGGCTGTTGGTTAGGTGGCTTGCCAATTCCCACCAGAGCTGTTCGCAGGACTGCAGTATGTTTATTAAAGATGGACTCGATAGGGACTGTGAAAAGAGTAGAATTCGATGTTACTACACGATGTGTTTTGCGGCCACAAAACCAGATGCGTCCTGCTTCGTCAAGGTAACCGAGGTCTCCTAGTCGGTGAGCTAACTGATTATCGTTCAGGAGAACTTTAGACAACATGTTGGCATTGGGGTTTTTATCGTACTTTTGAGAGACGTTTGGCCCAGCTACTACTAGTTCTCCGATCTCTCCAAGGTCACAGGTAGAGACGTCTCCGAGGCGCTCTATAGGTTTTTCCGATATGGGTACTATGCGGACCTTAACCCCTGGAAGAGGGCGACCAACACAAACTCCTATTCTTCCGGTTTCCGTTTCAAGCTTGAATAGCTCATCGCTACCAATAGAAGATATGGGGAGGGCCTCTGTCGCTCCGTAAGGGGTATGGACTTGAGCATCTATGAGGAGTTCTTGAATATCCCCTATAACATCCAAAGATACCGGAGCTCCTGCTGTTAAGACTCTTTTGATGCTTGGCAGTTTAAGTGTTTGTCCACGAGTGAAATTAGCTATTCGGCGAAGTAGGGCAGGCGATCCAAACATGTGTGTGACTCTATTTTCCTGGATTGCTTGGATTATGTTTGGAGGATGGACTCGCCCGGGCTTAGAAAAGTTCATTTTTGGGAATACTGTTGTCATCTGAAGGGCTGGGTCAAAAAGCGAGAAAAGCGGGAAAGTTGCTAAATCGACCTCTCCGGGACGGATGTCAAAGGCGTCACCAAGTAATCGGCACTGAGCTTCAAAAATCCCGTAACTTATCACCACACCCTTTGGAGGTCCGGTACTCCCGGATGTGAAGGCTATGGCCGCTGTGTCGGAAGGGTTGACCGTATCTTTAGTATCTGATTGCTTAGGTAAATCGACCATTTGTTGCAATGAGGTGATTCCTGGCCATGGAGGACCACTGCAGACATTTATCTTGATTGAGGAAGTACTCCACCCAAGGACAATCCGCGCACAATGAGCGAGTGGAATGCCTATAAAGGCCTGAGGTGCGGATTCACTAAGGCATTTAGCAAGGTAAGACTTTCCCATGCCGGGATCGACGAGAACCATAATTGCCTCGAGGCGCATCAAAGCAAAACAGACCGCAAGGAAATCAGGTCCCGGCCTAAGCATCACAACTGTTCGAGTTCCTTTTTCGATTCCTAACTTAGCTAGGCCGTTAGCATATCGGCAACTCCTTTGATGGAGTTGCCGATATGTGAGAGAGATTTTTGGAGAAACTAGAGCTATTTGGTTGGGAGTATCGTGAGCCCGTTTCTCTAGATGCACATGAATGTTCATGAAGAATCTCGTATGGGTGCGTGTAGAAAACTTTTGACTAGTGGTCCGATAACGTCGCAGGCATCCTCGACTATGTAATGTCCTCCTCGGGTAAAGCGTTGTACTGCTGCACCGGGAAAGCGGCGCGTCCACTGAATAAGGAAGTCTCTGTCAAAAATGAAATCACGCTCTCCCCAACAGATAAGCATAGGTTTTCTACGCAATTTCTTTAACCCCCTTTGAATTCGGCTTACAACGGGGTAAGTAGGGTGATCTTGGTAGATGGGGATGTCTTGGATGAAACGAAGAATTGATAAGCGGTCTTTCTTTTTCCGATAAGGTTTCAGATAGAGGCGGCGAACCTGATTAGGCATCGGATTCATCCGGCACCCGACGTGGCTAGCAACTCTGGCAAATAGATTCAGATGATGGATTAAAGCGCTAACGAGACGAGAGTTCATTATACATCGCAAGGTCCAGTGTAGAGATTTCCCCTTCGGGAGGTGAAATGCAGCGGTGTTGCAGACGATTAAGCGGGCAATCCGATCCGGATAGCGAGTGGCATACCCGCAACCTATCATCCCTCCCCAATCGTGAACCATGAGAGAAAAGGGTTCTTTGAGATTCAGAGAGTCAATGAATTTTTCAAAGTCTGAAATGCGTGCTTCTAAGGTATAGGGGTATTCGCCAGGGCCTGGTTTATCAGACAACCCACAACCAATGTGGTCTGGCACTATAACTCGGAAGTCCGATCGTAAATGGCGCAAAATCTTCCGATACATGAAGGACCATGACGGATTACCGTGGAGCATTATGACAGGATGACCTTGTCCTTCATCCAGATAGTGGCAGTTCCAATCACCTATACGAATGAAATGTGATTTGATGTCACGAAGTGAGTTTTCATTTGATGGTGACAATTTTAGAATCCATTCAAGGTTTGCATATTTCCGACACCCATCAAATGAACTGCACTGTGGTCTCTTGAAAAGCAGTGAGAGACAATTTCTAGGCCATTCTGAGTACGTGTCTACAGGGTGAAGGTTGTATATCAATGCTGTCAACTTCCAACTCAGTTTTCCGTCAGAAAGGGAGCTTAATTTATGTCTGGTAGAATGGGCTGATTATCCTGGATTTCAACAAAACACGACCTATTGACCGAAGATCTATCCTGACTAGTGTCGGCATGGCATCCATGTCTTTTCTTCTGGGTCAGCGGGGATTAGTAGAGAGACATTTAGTAAAGCCCACAAGACTGAAAAAAGGTGACACAGTTGCCCTAATTAATCCTGCCGGAGTGACTCTTCAAGTTCAAGATGTAGTGGATGCCCGAAATCGTATCGAGAGTCTGGGGCTAAAGGTACGGTTGGGGCTCCACTTACTTGACAGGCGAGGGTATTTTGCGGGGAAGGATCTCGATAGAGCTTTCGATCTGAACCAACAATTTTCTGACAAGAGAATTGCCGGTATTATTGCGCTGAGGGGAGGGTGGGGCTCTGCAAGGATTTTAGAATACCTTGACTATGACCTGATCAGAGATAACCCGAAGATTTTGCTTGGGTTTAGTGATATCACGGCGCTACATATGGCAATCCATTCCCGCACTGGCCTGGTGACTTTCCATGGTCCCTTGGGGAGTTCGAGCTGGACATCTTTCTCGAAGGAGTATCTTGACCGAGTACTTATACAGGGGGAAAAGGTTACCTTCAGGAATTACTCACCTGTCCCTGGAGAGGAGTTCCGATCAGCGTATGGTGTACATACGATTCGAGAGGGCCGAAGTATCGGTCCTATGCTTGGTGGGAACTTGAGCGTTTTGTGTGGCATTGTCGGATCAGACTATCTCCCGAATTTTGAAGGTTCGATTCTATTTTTGGAGGATGTAGGTGAAGATGTATACCGCATTGACAGAATGCTTACAGCTCTCAAATTAGCCGGTGTCCTGGAAAAAATTGAAGGTTTTGTATTTGGGCAGTGTACAGGTTGTTCGGAAAGTGCGAGAGGAGTTTCCTTGAGTTTGGAGCAGGTCTTGAATGATCATATTCGTCCTCTAGGTATTCCTGCCTGGAGTGGAGCGATGATCGGTCATATAGATAACCAATTCACTCTCCCTTTAGGAATTCGAACGGAGATTGATGCCAGGCAAGGGTCCATTCGCCTTTTGGAGAGCGCTGTCAGGCCTTGAGAAACGCTCTCATCTGAGAGGGTAGGGGATTTTTTGTTTTCAACAGGAATAGTAAGGGGGCTATTCTACTGTGACGAGATCACCTGACCAGAATAGGATAATCCCCAAGCCGCACCTTTAATCACCAAAGGTTCCGCATAAACTCCACTATGCTTATCGGAGACTTCCCGAAAGATCACCTTGAAGGTGAAGGTTCCCGAAATGCCAGACGACAGCAAGACTTGTTTCTAGTGGTCCGGAACCTGGACTCAGATCGAGGCTTACATGAGTAGCAGTGCCGTGTTCGGTGGAAAAAGCAGACCTCAAGTGGATCAATTTGACCTGATCAGGAGATTCTCTTGGTATTCGGAAAACACCTCGTTCTAGCTGACCCGAGTATAAGGCCATAGTCCAATCAGATTTGCCTTTGCGAATAGAACCAATGAGGTATTCTCCAGCCTTCAGTTCGCCTAGATCGTTGCTAAGAGTCAGATTTCCACTGCTCCTTACAAAATCACCCACGGCTACGGATTCCACGTGAGACATATTTGCAGGTGCAGTGTAGTACTTTATAGTTATGTTTGTGCCTTCAATTTTTGTTGACACTGTCTTTCGAACGTGAGGATGGGCCAGGGCTAGGCTTAGGCTCAACCCAAGAAGGAATATGTAAGTTAGATTTTTTTTCAAGACTGTTCTCCTAAACCATAAAGCAGGAAAGCTAAGTTTACTCACTCTGCAGGGTGAGACCCAGCCATTGTGTCATAAAAGGATTGTTATTGGAATATGGGTAGAGTCAACGCGATAGTAATGCCAGGTCCCGGGCAATCTCTTGATTTGCAGACCTTTGCGATGCCGGATCTGGAAATGAATTCGGCGCTACTGAGGGTGGAATTAAGCGAAGTGTGTGGTACGGATGTTCATCTGCAAGCTGGTCGATTGGAGGGAGTTCCATATCCTATAATTCCGGGACATGTCTCTATTGGATATCTAGAGGCTATTCGAGGAGAAGTCAGAGATGTCGAAGGAAGACCTCTTCAAGAAGGTTCCTTAGTAACATTCTTAGACGTACATCGTACTTGTAATACCTGTTGGTATTGTCTAGTAGCGAAAGCGTCTACTCGGTGTCCTAATCGAAGAGTATACGGAATTACATACGGGGTCGAGGACGGATTGACTGGGGGCTGGGCAGACTATGTATATCTAAAGCCGAATACACACTGCCTAGCGTTTAATTCAGTAGCAGCAGGAAGGCGCTTTATGCGTGGAGGTTGTGGTCTTCCAACGGCTCTCCATGCTAATCAGTTAGCTAACATCCGAATAGGGAGCACTGTTTTGGTTCTAGGGAGCGGTCCAGTGGGATTAGCATCTATAATCCTAGCTAAAATGAGTGGAGCCTCACATGTTTTTTGTATAGGAGGTCCTCAAGGTCGTCTCAACACTGCTCGAGCTGTAGGTGCCTCGGATATTTTAGATATCGGGTCTAGCAGTGTTGAAGCCAGAGAGGATTGGATTCTGGAGAAAACCTTTGGGCGTGGCGCCGACATCACGATCGAAGCTACTGGCTATTCTGAAGCGGTTGTACATGGAATGTGATGGACTCGCGAGGGTGGACGGCTAGTTGTTGTTGGGCAGTACACAGATAGTGGCACTGTCTCATTTAATCCACACCGAGACCTTAATCAGAAACAATTAGAAATCATTGGTTGTTGGGGATCCGATTTCTCACACTTCTATCATGCCGTGCAAATGATGGGGGACTCTGAAAGGTCCACTGTTTGGGATAATATTCCCGTGGAAACTTATGCTTTGTCCAGAGCTGAGGACGCTATTCGGGCAGTGGAAGACG
>CAYXBG010000096.1:5127-6002 GCA_964463145.1 uncultured Acidobacteriota bacterium | reverse complement strand
GAAGCATCTTATTTTGCTGAAAATAAACAAAAAAGGATCTCTTCCTCAAAGGATCTCCGAGAACCCAACGAGCTGTTGTGTCGCTGTTGGCGATCAATCTCGCTGCGGCAGAGAAGGCCTGAGTAAACCGAAGTAAATATTTAAAACTGAAATCATCTCCAACCTCATCACTAGGCTGATGGTAGTGCTGAAAAGCTTTTCCATGCAAAGAACGTATAACGGGAGTAAACGTTGGAGACGGGATACCAGATTTTGCAAAAACAAAATTATCCGACCGGGTAAACAATGATTGAATTTCAGAAGGACCGGCCAAGGGTTCAAGCCCATGCTGGAGACAGGATTCCTTGATTTGCGATGCCGCCGTCGTACGATTCAAGCCAAGAATAGTCACAGCATCAGTGGAATCAAACCCCGCAGCATCTACATTCAAGGCAAAAATTGTATCCTTGAGAGGGACTACCGGAGTAGATATATAATATTTAGACCCTAGCAATCCTTGTTCTTCAGCTGTAGTCGCTAGCACGATAACTGGACGCCGAGCAGGGCGATGACTCAAACTTCTTGCGGCTGAGAGTAATGACACCACACCAATGCCGTTATCCCTCGCCCCGTTGAAAATGTAGTCATCTTGGCTTGCTCCAGGCAGCAGGAGAGACGTGCCTATATGGTCATAATGTGCCACGAGCAGAACAAATTCCCGAGATACGTTCTTGTCAGTACCAGGAATGACTCCAACAACATTGCTTGAACTGTTTGAATTTGACATGCTAGAGAAGCTGGAACTACTTTGTGATGTCACAAAGGCCAAGTTGTTTGAGGGCGACATAGTTGAATAATTAAGATCTTTTTGTTGACTATTGGCTTTTGATGTTGGG
>CAYXBG010000096.1:0-5117 GCA_964463145.1 uncultured Acidobacteriota bacterium | reverse complement strand
ATCTAGGATGATTGTGTCCTCTCGCCATGCCGCCTCCCCCACTGAATCTCCATAAACTAGAAAGTATGGAAGAGTTGGGGTACTTGGCAATGAACCTTCTTGTTGGAGTCGAATCCGAGATCTCATCAGATACTGTCTTAAGCGATCCCAATTTTCTCCCTGGTATATCTCTATAAGCGCTTTCGCACCACGTTCAGCCGCTCTCCTTACCCTAGCTGCAGTTCCCTTGAGAGCTGTTGTCCGGTCTTGTCCAGTACCAAAGGATCCTATGATGACTTTCTGATCCACTTGCACATTCCTGTATCCTCCATCTTCACCATCTCGCGACTCCGGGGAAACCTTTACCCATTGGTAAGAACCTACCTCCGGAGTAGTCCCTAGAGATACGAAGTCCGTGCCTGCACGCAAAACCGTTGTACCTATTTGAATAAAGCCTTCTTCTGGAGGATCTACCCGTTCTAAAAATACCTCTTGGAAATAGTCCTTCATTCCCGAAACGACCTGTACTCCAAAGGAATGAAAATGCTCCGAAATGTATCGGGCTGCAACCTGGTTGCCAAGAGTTCCTACCATTCGCCCACCTAATTCGTCCGACGAAATAAAACGGAGATGTCGCCGCACTTGGGCCAAGTTCAATCCACCCTCTGATGACTCTCCTTGTGCTATGCCGGAAACGAATAACAAACCAATACAAGATATAGTTTGAACCCGTCGGGAAAAACCACAAGACAGGAATTGAGCCAAATAAGATTTTTGGATGACCACTAAAATACTTCTCATGCTATCTCAACCTATTATGCTGATTTGTGTCCGACTTTTCATCAGACTCTGTGTTCCAAGCAAAAGCGCCCGGAAAAAACAAACAGTTCTCATTAACAACTCACACTCCAGATGATTAATTTGCTTTGCCTAACTCTTCGAACGAAGGTAAGGTGGTCTTGCGTCATTGTTGGTGATGAAACCAGCTATTAATGCAACCGGGATCTCCTTGCAGGAGAAGTGATCCGGTTGGAATAAGAATGTACTTCAAGAGACTCAACCGCAATGTACTTCCTACTTCAAAGATATGGAAGTTGCCCGACTAACAGACTATACGATTCAGTGATACTAAGGGAGTTTATAGATGAGTAAAGCCCAACCTGCACCTTTTAATCCTCAGTCGGTGCTTACTACAACTCCATTACCGGCCTCGAAAAAGGTCTGGCGGAAAGGCCCCCTCCATGGTGTCCGAGCACCTTTTCGCGAGGTTACCCTAAGCGACGATAAGACATTTCTCCTATATGACACTTCTGGGCCTTACACTGATAAAAAAAGTCCTATTAATGTAATGCAGGGCATTGAAGAAACCCGTTCAAATTGGATCGTTGATCGAGGTGATGTAGAAAGACTCAGTAACTTCACTTCTAAATTCACAAATAAAAGAACTGAAAATTCATCCCTAGGGGATCTTCGTTTCCCTAAACCTCGAAAACCCCTGAGATCGATTTCAGGAGCGACTGTAAGTCAGATCCACTATGCCCGGCGCGGCATCATAACACCTGAGATGGAGTTTGCTGCAATTCGAGAAAATCTAGCTCGTGAGAGGATTCTTAGTAGTGACTGGGATAGCTTACGCCGACATCCGGGCCAATCATTTGAGGCGTCCCTGCCTGAAGAAATAACCCCTGAATTTGTTAGACAAGAAATTGCATCCGGTCGAGCTATCCTGCCTGCCAATATAAACCATCCCGAGGTAGAACCAATGGTTATTGGTCGGAACTTTTTGGTCAAGATCAACGCCAATATAGGAAACTCTGCAGTAGTATCTTCCATCGAAGAAGAGATAGAGAAGATGATATGGGCTATTCGATGGGGAGCTGATACGGTAATGGATCTCTCGACTGGTCGGCATATCCATGAGACGAGGGAGTGGATAGTACGAAACTCCCCTGTACCAATAGGGACAGTTCCAATCTACCAAGCTCTCGAAAAGGTCGGTGGCATTGCAGAAGAATTGACTTGGGAAGTCTTCAGAGACACTCTGATAGAACAAGCCGAACAGGGGGTAGACTACTTCACAATCCACGCTGGAGTACGCCTTGCCTATGTCCCCATGACAGCCAGTCGTGTCACAGGTATAGTTTCACGAGGAGGTTCAATTCTTGCTAAATGGTGTTTGGCTCATCATCACGAGAACTTTCTGTACACCAATTTCGAAGAGATCTGCGAAATAATGAAGGCTTACGATGTGTCATTTAGCTTAGGCGATGGACTGAGGCCTGGGGCCATAGCTGATGCCAACGATGCAGCTCAATTTGCAGAACTGGAGACTCTTGGCGAATTAACAAAAATAGCCTGGGATCACGATGTCCAAGTAATGATCGAGGGGCCTGGACACGTCCCAATGCATTTGATTAAAGAAAATATGGATCGCCAGCTGCAGGAGTGCCAAGAGGCACCTTTCTATACTCTTGGTCCACTAACAACAGATATCGCACCCGGATATGATCACCTCACTTCTGCCATCGGAGCGGCGATGATCGGCTGGTTTGGATGTGCAATGCTCTGTTATGTAACCCCAAAAGAACATCTCGGACTTCCAAACAAACAAGACGTTAGAGACGGAGTAATCTCCTATAAAATCGCCGCCCATGCAGCCGATCTAGCCAAGGGACACCCTTCTGCTCAACAGCGTGATGACTTATTGTCCCTTGCTCGTTTTGAGTTTCGTTGGGAAGATCAATTTAATCTTTCCCTCGACCCCGAGACGGCCCGGGACTACCACGACGAAACACTTCCTGCAGAAGGAGCTAAAACATCTCACTTCTGCTCCATGTGTGGCCCCAAGTTTTGTTCTATGAGTATAACTAACGATGTGCGTGAATATGCAAAGAAGAAGGGCATAGAGAATACAAAAGCGATCAATCAGGGTTTGCGTGAAAAGTCAGCGGAATTCCGAGAAAAAGGCTCGAAGCTATATCAGTAATGTGCTCTCCATTGGCTACCCAAAGCCCTAGCACTAATAATATTCACTGCTGCCTCGCCATTAATTCACAAATACGTATTTGAAATGATCAAGATTGACGAATCACTCCAACCCGTTGAGCTAGAAAATCGCCTCGAGCTATTCTGGGATCTTTCCGCCAAAAAAATAACAAGCCTTGAAACATCAACGGGAACATCTGGGGCTCCTGTCGTCACGGTAGATGGCCTCTACACAGCAAGACCATGGACTGAGTGGACTCAGGGCTTCCAGTTTGGCTCGGCTATCCTCCAGTTCGATGCAACGGGAGAAACAGACTTTCTCACACTTGGACGTCAAAATAGTCTTGAGAAAATGTCGGCGCATCTTACTCACACAGGAGTCCACGATCATGGATTTCAAAATGTGTCCACTTTTGGAAACCTGTTAAGACTGATGAGCGAAGGTCGAATCCCGGAAAATCACTGGGAGAGACGTTACTATGAACTAGCCTTGAAATGCTCTGCTGCAGTCCAGGGTCATCGTTGGACCAGCATCAAGGACGGTGGTGGTTACATTTACTCCTTCAATGGCCCTCATTCTCTCTTCTCAGATACCATACGTAGCCTTCGGGCTCTGGCTATCGGGCATAGACTAGGACATTGCCTGAAAGGTGAAGGGGATGTTTCTATTGACCTTCTGCAACGAGCTATTGAACATGGAACAGTAACTGCTCTCTACAATGTGTACTACGGTGAAGGTCGCGATTATTACGATATCCGTGGACGTGTTGCTCACGAGTCGATTTTCAACACCAATGATGGATCCTACAGATGTCCCAGCACCCAACAAGGCTACTCTCCATTTACTACTTGGACTCGTGGTCTCAGCTGGATACTCTGCGGATTTTCTGAACAGTTAGAATTTCTTAGATCACTACAAAACACAGAAGAAGGCACCTTCAATGAGGCAATAAAAATTTTTGAAAAGGCAGCCGAAGCCACATGTGATTACTATATCGATTCGACTCCCTCGGATGGCATACCATACTGGGACACGGGGGCGCCTGGCATGGCTAATATTGACCTCAACAAACCTGCTGACCCCTTTAATCCTTGGGAACCGGTTGATAGCTCTGCTGCTGCCATAGCCGCTCAAGGACTTTTGCGGATGGGACGCACCTGTACAGATCCGACAAAAGCACAACGGTACTGGCAGGCTGGCCTGAGCATCGCAAAAACTTTACTTTCAGACCAATATCTCAGCTTGGAATCAGACCATCAAGGTCTAATCCTTCACTCTCTCTATCATCGCCCAAAAGCCTGGGATCGGACAGATACCGATGGAGTAGCTAGAGGAGAATCCACTATGTGGGGCGACTACCACGCGCGCGAGCTTTGCCTTCAGCTAACCCGAGTACTGTCGGAGGAAACCTCGCGTAATTTTTGGAAGGGTTGAGTATCATGAGGCCCTTCGCTCTAGTTACGGGAGGAGCACGAGGAATAGGACTAGGGATATCCACCGCTCTGGCCAAGTCCGGATACAACTTGATCATCTCTGCCCGAGCATCCAAAAGTCAACGGAGTGAAGTACTCAAAAGTTTAAGTGGTCCAGAAAAAAAGATTATTTACATCCAGGCTGATATCGCTAAAGAAAATGATCGCCAAAGGATAATTGACGAAGCTAAGAAGCAAGCAGGCTACCTCAATCTACTTGTAAACAATGCAGGTATCGCACCAAATGCACGGGTTGATATCCTGGAATCCAGCCTAGACAGCTTCGACCAAGTACTCGATGTTAACCTGAAGGGAGCCCATTTCCTCACTCAACTGGCGGCTAGATGGATGATCCAACAGAAGCAGAAGAATCAAAGTTATCAGGGCTGCGTGATCAACATTGGCTCTGTTTCTGCCAGCATGGTTTCTCCCAACAGAGCTGAGTACTGCATCTCAAAAGCTGGACTATGGATGTCAACTCAAGCATGGGCTGCACGATTAGCTGAGTTCGATTTACCCGTCTATGAGGTGCGTCCGGGAATCATACGAAGCGATATGACCGATTCGGTACAGGAGAAATACAACAACCTTATCGATTCAGGTGGCATTCCCCAAGCCCGATGGGGAGTTCCCGAGGATGTAGGAAGTTCTGTAGTGGCACTGGCGCGCGGAGACTTCCC
>CAYXBG010000095.1:0-6142 GCA_964463145.1 uncultured Acidobacteriota bacterium | reverse complement strand
TAAACAGGTATTTAAAGGTACAACCGCATGATTTATTTTTGCCCCCATACAATGATTTCCAACTTCGGTGTGAATAGAATAGGCAAAGTCAATCGAAGTAGCCCCTTTAGGGAGTGTCACAACTTCTCCCTTGGGAGTGAATATGTACACTTCACGAGGATAGAGCTCAATTTTCAGATTACTCAGGAAATGATGTGGATCACTAACTTCTTTTTGCCATTCCAAGACACGCCGAAGCCAGACGAACTGTCTTGCCTCTGACCCAGGCTGACGGGGCGACAAGCCTTCCTTGTACATCCAATGCGCCGCGATCCCTTCTTCTGCTATCTGGTGCATATCTGGTGTACGTATCTGAATCTCGAAGGGTTGCCCACCTTGACTAAGAACTGTGGTGTGGAGTGACTGATACATATTGGGGCGCGGCATAGCAATAAAATCCTTAATGCGCCCCGGCACAGGATTCCACATGTTGTTGACAATACCCAGAGCGGTGTAACAATCATTAACGCTTGGCGCAATGAGACGAAAAGCAATAAAGTCATATACTTGGTCGAGTTCAATCCTCTGCCGTTTCATCTTTGTATAAACGCTGTACAATCTCTTAATTCGACTCTGTACTGTGATCTCGAAATCCTGATCCAGGAAATTATTCTCAATACGCTTGATGACACCACGGATAAACTCATCACTGTGCGAGAGCTTCTTTTCGACCTGCCTGTTGAGCTTTTCATAGGAAGAAGGCTCCAGATGTCGAAAAGCCAACTCCTCAAGCTCTCCACGGATCCTAGCAATCCCCAACCGGTAAGCAATCGGAGCGTAGATATCAAGTGTCTCTCGGGCAATATAACGCTGTTTTTGAGATGGTATATGCTGGAGAGTCCTCATATTGTGAAGCCGATCTGCTAACTTCACCAGCACAACACGGATGTCATCAACCATTGCCAACAGAAGCTTACGAAAGTTCTCAACCTGTTTTTCCCTCCTGGAAGAAAAACTTATTTGGCTGATTTTTGTGACTCCCTCAACAATGTGCCCTACATCAGAGCCGAATATATCTTCGATCCGACTAATATCTGTTAGCGTATCCTCGACTACGTCATGGAGAAGCCCAACAGCAACACAGACTACATCTAGTCTCATATCGGCCAGGATGTTGGCAACCTCTAAAGGGTGGGAAAAGTAAGGGTCTCCTGAATCTCTAATCTGACCCTGGTGCGCCTCTTCTGAAAACTCAAAGGCTTTCTTCAAAAGCACCATATCGGCGCTGGGAGCGTACGACTGAACTTTCTTATAAAGTGAATCGTAACTGATCATTGCTTGCCCCATGCCGATAACAGGGGAAAAACGTAGTGGACTCCATCAGGCATTGTCAAAAAAAAAGGACGGCCTGCTCGGCCGCCCCGTATAACGCTAAAATTAGCACAATGCCTTATTCTGAAACTTCACCTGACATTGAACGGCGAGCCTCAGCCTCAGCCTCTTCCTGTGCTCTTCTCAGATCGAGAGCCTTCATTGCGAGCTTGAGCGCCTCCCTTTCCCAACGCTCCTTCTCCTCTTCCTCTGCAGCCAAGTAAGCATTCTCCCTATACATCAAATTAAGATACTGCATTGCATCTGTATAGTTCGGATCAATCTCCAATGCTTGTTCAAGGGCCTTTACGCCTTCGTTAACGAGAGTGATGGCTTCGAGACGTTCTTCCTCTTCGGCTTCCCCAGCCGACACACCATTCATACCGGTGATGGCATGAGAGAGTTTCCAATTAATGGTCCCAATCCCATAATAGGGTTCGGGGTTTCCTGGCTCTACCTCCATCCGCTTCCGATACCAGAGCTTGGCATTGTCTGGGTCATCATTTCCACCATAAATACCCGCAATATTAGCCATGGCATTAACATTCTCAGGGTCTCGCTCTAAAACCTCTTCAAAAGCCTTAATTGCTTCGTCTGCCTGAGCCAGATTTTCAGTTGATCGTATACCAGGGACCCATGCTTGACGATAAGTTGTGGCTAAATATAGCCGCGCATTTAGAAGATCTGGATCCAGATCAACCGCTAGAGCAAAATGCTCAGCAGCGATGTCATACTTCTGGGCAGTAAACTGCTTAACCCCCTTGTTCAACTCATTTCGAGCTTTGAGTTGGTTGTACGTTGTACAGCTAGTAGTAAGTACAAGAAGAGCAAACAGAGGTAGAGTCAATAATCGACTTGAACGATGGGGCATACCCATATCTCCTTTTCCGGCTTCACTGAGCCGTAGCTGTCATCAATCCTACGTCGCCGACCCCTGCCCCTTTGGCGATGTCTATCACTCGGATCACATCCCCAAAAGGCAAGCTTTGATCCGCCTGCACGAACATATTCTTATTCGCTCTGGCACTGTATATCTCAAAGAGTCGGGTTCCTAGCTGAGCAATTGGCACTGGTTCCTGATTAACCGCCACCGTCCCGTCGGGGTTCACCGAGATCACGATGGCCTCCGTCTGAACTATGACATCCTTAGGCATTTCCTCATCCGGCTTATCGGGAACTCGAGCCTCCAGATTGTATTGAATTGTGGGCTGGATCACCATAAAAATGATCAGCAACACCAACAAGATATCTATGTAAGGAGTTACATTAATATCAGCGTTGGGGCCACTACTCCTTCTGGACATTGCCATGTTCTATTAACCCTCCTAAAAAAATGCCTTGTCTTGCTCATCAACTATGAGGCCAATCTTCTCCACACCCGCGTCCCGCGCCTTGTTAACGATATCAACGACCAACCCATAGGGGGCAGCCACATCAGATTTCAAAAACAGCGGTAGATCTCCGGCCAGATCTGCGAGTTCTATTAGCTCTTCAGCCACATCCTCCGGGGGAGTTGGCGAAGAGTTGATATATATCTCCGAATTCCTTGTCAGAGTGACTTCTATTACGTTTTTCGCCTCAACTTCGACAGCTTCCGTCGGGTTGGCAGCTTTCGCCTTATTGACAACTATTCCTTCTGTCAGCAAGGGAGCCGTGATCATAAAGATAATCAACAACACCAGCATGATGTCGGCCATTGGAGTAACGTTGATGTCAGAGGTGACCTCGCCGCTACCACCACCACCACCACTCATCCCCATTACTCGCCACCATTCCTTTTGAGGAAGTAGTCAACCAGCTCCGAAGATGAATTATCCATCTCCACGGTATAGGATCCGATCTTCTCAGTGAAGTAGTTGTACATCCACACAGCGGGCACAGCCACGAACAAACCAAAAGCTGTGGCAACCAGTGCTTCAGAAATCCCACCAGCAACTGCAGAAAGACCAGTGTCCTCTGCCGCACTCATCCCTGCAAACGCATTGATGATACCTACTGTCGTCCCGAAAAGACCAACGAATGGAGCAGTTGCACCAATAGTGGCCAACCCCCCAAGACTCCGCTTGAACTCTTCAATAGCAATAGCCGTGGCCCTTTCGAGTGCACGCTTTACGGCTTCCATAGCCGATCCACTCGCAGTGCCACCACTGGCTTGGAACTCTACGAGACCCGCGCTCACCACCTTAGCCAGGTGACTTTTTTCGTACTGCTCCGAAATCTCTAAGGCCTCTCTCAGATTTCCACTATTCAGGGCCTCAGCGACTGCGGGCGCAAATTCGCGTGACTGATTGCGAGCGGCTCGGTAAGTCAACCACCGCTCTACCATTACACCAATGGACCAGACCGACTGCACACCAAGCAGAACTACAACTGCTTTAGCGAGGAATCCCATCTGCTCCCACATTTCGGTTAAATTCATGCTCTACCTCCCATCAAAAACTTATAAATTCCAAATCTCTTTAAATTACTAACCTAGAACGAAATTCACCGTCACGGTTGCGATGACAGGAACCGGCTCGCCATTCAGCAGCGTCGGGGAATAGAGCCACTGGTTCACCGCATCAATCGCTGCTTGATTCAAAAGGGGATGACCACGTATGAGTTTCACCTCTTTCACCCTACCGGTCTCACCAACCACCACTTGAAGGAGTACGATCCCAGAAACACGAGCACGCTTGGCCAACTCGGGATAAACCGGATCCACTCTTCTAAGAATTTTTGAGTTCTGAACATTACCTCCAACTCGAATGGGTGCCTTCGGCTTTGGTGGTGGTGGTGGTGGTGGTGGTGCTGAAGGGATTCCCCCAATAACTCCACCAGGAACACCTCCAGGTATTCCCCCCACAACGCCTCCCGGCACTCCACCGAACACTCCTCCCGCAGCGGCCGAGTTGGCACTCGTGATAAGCGGGATGTCGTCCTGAGGCGGCGGTATATCTTTAGGGATCTCCGTCGGAGCCTGAAACGTATTGGGATCCAGTTTAACCACCTGCACCTTCTTAACCGGAGCCGGTGCCGCAGGCGGCGGTGGTGGTGGTGGTGGTGGTGGCGGCGGCGGTGGTGGCGCAAGAAACGTTAGTAATTCTTGCTGCGGTAAAGCCTGATAATAAATTAGTGGGACCACAAGGATCACCACCAAAATCGCAGCATGGACAACCATCGACACAAAAAACGTCGATCTTCCGACCGATTCCTGGTCGGCTGTGGACTCAATTAAATTATCGAACATCCGGATGCCTTCTCTTTTCCAATAAAAACTACCTCGAGGAAGTATCTACATCCTCCAGCCCGAGGATGTTACTATCCGTTTCGGTAGTTCGTCAAGCCTCCTCCAGGAGCAGTACATCACTCTGGGTCATTACCTTCATAAAATTCCCGCAGCCTACTTCAAAAAGAAGCTTTCGAAGAGATGTCTTATCTTGCCCTCTTCAACTGCCACCAGAGAACAATTGGGCTAGCTACCGCTATAGAGGAATAAGTCCCCACCAAGACACCTATAACTAGTGCGAAAGAGAACCCATTAAGGACTTGCCCACCCATAAGATAAAGCGCAAGAACCGCCAAAAAAGTCATTCCCGAGGTCAACACTGTTCGGTTTAACGTTTGATTTATACTTGTATTAAGAATTACCCCAAAATCGGCCTGGCGCATCAGCAACACATTTTCCCGGACGCGATCAAAAATAACGATAGTATCGTTGATGGAATACCCTACCAAGGTCAACAAGGCAGCGATAACAGTCAACGAAATTTCTTTGTTAAAAAATGCAAATAAACCCAAAGTTATAAACACATCGTGGAAAAGGGCCACTATTGCTGCTAAACCGTAGATAAACTTAAATCGGTATGCGATATAAGCAAGAACCCCCAACAGCGAAAAAACTATTGCATTTATAGCCTTGTCCTGTAATTCTCGGCCGACCTTGGGACCAACACTTTCAACACTAATTATCGTAAAACTGCCCAGGTAGAAATTTTCGCGGATCTGCTCGACCAGATCTGCCGATAGGCCTATCTCCTCAAGTTCAGCATCATTCGAAATGATACCGCCACGAGCTGTTCGGAAATCAAGGATTCTACGAGCCAGTACACCGAACTCCTCATTCCCCACGGAACTTTCCAATTCAGAATTATCCTCGGGTGAAACTGCCTCTAAATTTTGATCGCAGCCAATGCCTGAAGCAGCTTTTTCCAGACACCCCGTCAAGACGGTGTGGGCTGTATTGTTAAGGTCGATCTTTCCGCCATCGAACTGACTATCGTATTCCTCTTTTAGTACCCCAACAACGTCCCGACTATCCTTCCCAAGATCACTCTCACTCTGGTCGGAAATGCGGCCCATCCGGATCTGAATCTGATTTTTGGATGGCTGATCAAACCGACTAACACCCTCCACATTAAGATCAGAAGTACTTAGGGCACCACGCACTCTATCCAATTCTGGTCGTTCCTTGAAACGCACAAAAACAAGAGTGCCACCCGTGAAATCAACACCCAGGTTGAGCCCCTTTCCTCCCAAAGAAATGGCACCAGCTAAGAGGAAAAATGATGATACTCCTAAAAATAACCACCGGTAATTAAGCCACTCCACTCTAGGATTTTTTATGATGTCCATACGGCTTAAATCCTCCACTCGATGCAGGATTGTGATTCCATTTCAGTTCCCTAAATTGAGAGTCGACCAGGCTGCCTACCTTGCAGAATCGCTGTAAAAATTGTACGAGACACAAAAGTCGCAGTGAAAATGTTTGCTAGAAGCCCGGTTGCTAGAGGTATGGCAAACCCCTGCACAG
>CAYXBG010000094.1:0-6273 GCA_964463145.1 uncultured Acidobacteriota bacterium | reverse complement strand
TTTTTAGATTCGCTTTCAGTGGGTTCAATCATCAATGTTCCTGGAACAGGCCAGGACATCGTGGGCGCATGAAACCCAAAATCCATCAGACGTTTAGCTACATCGTCAACGGTAATACCGGCACTTTTCCTGAAGGGGCGGAAGTCTATAATGCATTCATGAGCCACTAAGTTGTGTCGTCCTTTGTAAAGAACCTCATAGTGATCCGCCAATCGAGAGGCGATGTAATTTGCATTCAGAATTGCTACTTGCGTTGCACGTTTGAGTCCCTCGCTCCCCATCATTGCAATATAGGCGAATGAGATAGGGAGAATTCCGGCACTACCCCAAGGAGCGGCTGATATGGCTGGAATCCCCGAAACGGGTCCTGCTGAGGGAACCAAAGGGTGCCCTGGAAGGAAAGGAGCTAGGTGTTTCTGGACGCCGATAGGTCCCATTCCAGGGCCACCTCCACCATGCGGGATACAGAATGTCTTATGGAGATTGAGATGTGCTACGTCGGCTCCAAAATCGGCTGGTTTACATAAACCAACTAAGGCATTCATGTTGGCACCGTCGAGGTAGACTTGGCCTCCAAAACTGTGGACAATATCGCAGATTTCACAGATTGCTTCCTCAAACACACCATGTGTTGAGGGGTAGGTGACCATGAGGGCAGCGAGCTTTTCAGCGTATTTTTCTGCTTTGTCCTGCAAATCCTTTATGTCAATGTTCCCGTCTGAATCACAGGCCACGACTATTACCCGTAGGCCTGCCATAGCAGCACTCGCGGGATTGGTGCCGTGCGCTGAGCTGGGAATCAAGCAGATATTTCTGTGCCCTTGATTTTTGGATTCCAAGTAGCGGCGGATTACTAATAAGCCGGCGTATTCTCCCTGAGATCCAGCATTAGGCTGCAATGAAACATCGGAGAAGCCAGTGATATGACAGAGCATTGTTTCTAATTCATTTAATAGATGTAAGTAGCCAGGAACCTGATTTAGTGGTGCAAATGGATGTATGTGGCAAAATCCTGGGTAAGTGACAGGAATCATTTCGGAGGTTGCATTCAATTTCATAGTGCATGATCCAAGTGGAATCATGGAATGGGTCAGAGATAAATCTCGCTGTTGCAGTCGGTGCAAGTAGCGAAGCATTTCTGTTTCCGAGTGGTAACTATTAAAAGCTGGGTGTTGAAGATATTGAGAGGTTCGAAGTAATTCTTCCGGGATTCTAAGAGGGCAATCTTCTGCGTTTACTGAGTGTGTGTGGGATCCGTCTAGCAAGCTTAGTAAGGTGGTTACATCTTCTTCCGAAGTTGTTTCATCTAGAGTGATGCTTAGGGTGTCAATATCGGTGCGCCTAAGGTTGTATCCGGCCGTTTCGGCTTTCTCAAGTATAGCCTCACACTCACTCTCATCGCTTGAGAATGTAACTGTATCAAAGCAATATTGTGATGCTATTGAGAGTCTAGTGTTTGCAATTCCTTTGGCCAGTCTTCCTGCTAGCTTAGCAATGCGTTGGGCAATTTTTTGCAGACCTTCTGGGCCATGGTAAACAGCATACATACTCGCCATCACTGCGAGTAGAACCTGTGCAGTGCAGATGTTACTAGTAGCTTTCTCTCTCCTGATATGTTGCTCTCTGGTTTGTAGTGCGAGACGCAATGCTGGTCGTCCGTGGTTGTCTTTGGAAACACCAACCATTCGTCCAGGCACCTGCCTTTGATATTGACTGAGTGTTGCAAAATAGGCTGCGTGAGGACCACCGAATCCCATAGGGACGCCGAATCGTTGAGTACTGCCTACTACAACGTCAGCACCCATTTCACCTGGGGGTTTCAATAGTGTGAGACTCAAGAGATCTGAGCATAGGATGGACATTCCCCCCGTATTTCGAATCTCTTTTAATATTCCGGAATAGTCCTGGATTCCTCCTTGGGTGTCAGGATATTGCAAAACAACGGCAAAGTAGTCCTCACTCGCCGCCGAATTATCATCCTCCAGGATGTGGATCGGAATCCCGAGAGGCTCAGCTCTTGCGGTTAAAATTTCGATGGTCTGAGGGTGGCACCCTCGGGACACTGCGACTGCTTTTCCTGTAGAAGACTTGCCTTTTATAGCTTTGCAGAATGTCATGGCCTCGGCAGCTGCGGTAGCTTCGTCCAAGAGAGATGCATTTGCTATCTCCATACCTGTCAGGTCTATGATCATGGTTTGGAAGTTCAGGAGTGCCTCCAGCCGCCCCTGGGATATTTCTGCCTGGTAAGGAGTATATGAGGTGTACCAACCAGGATTTTCTAAGACGTTCCGCAGGATAACGGGAGGTGTTATGCAGTTAGAGTAACCTAGGCCGATTAGCGACTTCTTAATCTGATTTGATGAGGCCAGGCTGGCCAGATATTGGAGTGTTTTTTCTTCCGATAAGGTCTTACTGAGATGGAGTCCATCTAAGTTCAATATAGATTCTGGGATTGTTTTTCGCGTGAGTTCATCTAGTGATTGGAGATTCAACGAGGACAGCATAGAAGCTATCTCTTCAGGCTGGGGGCCTATGTGCCTGACTGAAAATCCTTTAACGGTGGATTTAATTTCCGGAGCAGATTTTTTCATTGAAGAGGGCATGGAAATTATCTCACCTCTACAGTCTTGGGGATACTAATTTAATCAGATTCCTCAGCTACAAAGGCTGCATATTCCTCAGCCGACATAAGTTCACTGAGTTGTCCTGAATCGGAAATCTCTAACCGGGCAATCCATCCATCCTCATAAGGGGAGTCGTTAATTTTTTCAGGTGCATCGAGAAGTGTTTCGTTAGACTCTTTTAGGATACCTGAGATTGGGGAGTATACGTCAGATACTGCTTTCACTGACTCTAGGGAGGCTATAGGCTCGCCCAAGTCAATTTTTTCATCACAAGCACGAGTTTCGACGAATACCACATCTCCTAATTCGTTCTGGGCAAAATCTGTAATGCCTATTGTGGCCACGGTTTTTTCTAGTCGGACCCACTCATGTTCTTTGCTGAATAAAAGATCTTTCGGGTAACTCATTTACTCATTCCTCCTGGGTAGCTATATCAGGCCTTTATAGAATGGTGTAGCGATGATCCTTGCGGTTTTGGTAACTTTTCGGATCATGATTTGAATTTCAGTGCCGATTTTCGCATGTTCACTTGGAAGATATGTCAGGCCAATCCCCTTACCAAGACTGGGAGAGTAGCTGCCACTCGTGACTTTGGAAATTTCCATACCCCCCAGATATACCAGATAACCGTCACGTGGTATCCCTCTCTCAAGTAATTCGAACCCAACTAATTGCCGTTTGATGCCTTTTGACTTTTGTTGTAGAAGGGCATCCCGTCCAATGAATTCTCCTTGATCTAATTTTACGATCCAGTCTAATCCGGCTTCAAACGGGGTGGTGGTGTTATCTATGTCGTTACCGTAAAGAGGGTATTTCATTTCTAATCGAAGAGTGTTACGAGCAGCCAATCCGATCGGTTGCAGGCCATGTTCTAAGCCTATTCTCAAGATGGATTCCCAGATCGTTGCCCCGCTTTCTGGAGATAGATAGAGTTCGTAGCCTTTTTCTCCAGTGTAGCCTGTTCTTGAGATGATAGCCTGGTGGCCGGTGATTTTTCCGACACGAAAATGATAGAAGTTTAGGTCGCTTAGATTGGTTGGAGTTGTTTTTTGCAGAATCTCTTGAGAAGAAGGCCCCTGAATTGCTAATTGAACAAAATCCTTACTTCGATTAGTGATCTCAGCCTTCTTGGGAGCATTTACCTGGATCCACTCAAAAACTTTTTCGGTGTTGGAAGCATTAACGCAGAGTAGATAGTTAGATTTCGAGAATTTGTAGACAATCACGTCGTCCACAAAAGTCCCCTGGTGCGTTAAAAGTGCTGAATACTGAGCTTGTCCTTCGGTCAGGGTCGCTATGTTATTGCACGTCACATGCTGTACGACGGTAGTGGCATTGGAGCCTTTGACCTCAATTTCTCCCATATGACTGATATCGAATAGGCCTGCGTTTTTTCGGACAGCTAAGTGTTCTGGGAGTGTGCCCGAATACTGAATAGGCATTTCCCATCCGGCGAAATCAACCAGCCTAGCCTTCAGTTTCTGGTGAGAGCTGTGAAGTGGCGTTTTCTTCAGTGTCATTGTAGTGCTCTAGCGTCCCTGTACACTGTTTTACCAGTAAGAGCACGAAAAAAAGCAAGCCCTAAAAGTTCCGAGCGTAATTTCTGCTGGGATCGATACATCCAAATGCTAATGGAGAATTGTTTAGTTGTATAATTCAGGACGTCATACAGGAGATTGAGTGTCTGCATTTCGATTTCTTGATCGCCCTCGGCTGACTGGCGAAGCCACGCATTGACGCGTAGAACCCCGCCTTCGTCTATAACATCCTCAATCTGGTAATTTTGGTTGGAGAGTCCCAGTATCTCAGCCTGATATCTCTGGAGATCAGGAATTGGCTTGAGTTCTCCGGTTCCGCTTTTGAAGAAAGTGCTGTATAGGATGAAAGCTGGTAAACCTAGTCCAAGGAACACGATTGAGAGCAAAGAACGGGTACTCATAAAGGGGCGATCCTATCATATACAGAATTTCTCTACGGGCTCTTACTGTGGGTGGTTATCTGCATCGATGAAACATTACTAACTATAATTTCTCTATAGTGGAGTACTTATGTTTAGAATGGTAAAGTGCAGTTCCGGAAAAACAGACTTTCGAGGGAGGGAAATATGGGCGATGACGATGGCGTGAAACAGTATGAAGATCCACTGATGGGTTCGGTTAATAAGAGCAAGAGTGGGCCAAGCCGCAATGGTAGCTCCGGTTCTAAAAACTGGAGTGTTGTTGCTACTGTCATTCTCGTTCTGGTACTAGGGGCTCTAGGATATTTTCTCTTCCAATCTCAGCAGCGTCTGGAAGAACTAAGCTTGAGACTTGAAACGAGCCAGCAAAAGTTAGGTGATGTTTCTGAGAATCTACAAACATCTCAAGGGGAGATCGTTGGGTTGCAGAAAGTTTTGGAAGATAGCCAATCACAGTTGGGTGCTCAGGGAGATGAGCTTGGTCGCTATAAGAAACTTTACTCGGATATTCGTAGTGATCAGGCCGAGCAAGGCGAGAAATTACAGGCCATTGCGGTTCGTAAAGCGGATCAAGAGGAAGTCAATGAGTTGCAGCAGGCAGCAGCGGGGCTTCGGACTGGACTGGGCGAAGTACAGACCGGGCTAGGCGATGTTAGTGATCGACTCTCCGAGACTTCGGGACAGGTAGGGGAACTTCGCAATGTAGCGGACTCTAACAGCAAAGGCGTACAAGCGAACAGAGACAATCTGGGCAATTTACAGACAGCAGTGGATGCCAATAGTAGTGAAATCGGCGGAGTGAAGAAATCTTTGGATCGTGATTACTATAATTTCGAGTTACAGAAAAAGGGCAGCTCCATGCAGATCCAAAATGTTTCTCTTCGCTTGAGAAATACAGACTTTAAACGTCAGCGCTACCATGTGGAGATCGTCGTCAGTGGCAGGAAGATGGACAAAAAGAGGGTCAACATCAATGAGCCGATATACTTTTACGTCAAAGGTCTGAGAAAGCCCTACGAAGTTCTAGTTAATCGAGTCGGAAAAAAGTTTGTTGTCGGATTCTTGAGCGTCCCTAAGACCTAACTGGTTAGTTAGGGGAGTCCTGAAAGGTG
Organism: uncultured Acidobacteriota bacterium; assembly: GCA_964463145.1. GTDB lineage: Bacteria > Acidobacteriota > UBA6911 > RPQK01 > CBDAPI01 > CAYXBG01. The sequence continues at coordinate 580 of CAYXBG010000094.1, read as the reverse complement.
AAAATTGAGCACTACCCTAAAGTTTTTCTTTGGGGGTGATGACTATTTCCGACAAGCCAAGCCGATCACCTGTTGGAGATTTTCTGCAAAGTGGACGTCGATGTTTCTGATTAGGTGAGCAGGGAGCTTCTTTAAGTCTTTCCTATTGTCAGCCGGGGGAATCAGGGTTTTACAGCCTGCCCTTTTTGCGCAGCTATGGTTTTCTCTGTGATACCGCCTACTGCCGGGACCTGACCGATAATCGTTAGCTCTCAACTCATGGCCAGATCTTTCCGAGCTGGTCGATGTGTCAACATCGAGATTCGCCAGGATGTTCTCATTGTTCTGAGAGTTTCAGGATACTGAAAATCTCAGTCTACGCGCATGTTTTTTTCTAGATAATTCGAAAAATAACAGTGTCGATTAGATTGAATATGGTCCTTGTAAGATAGCAATGAAATTGAAATTCAATTTCAACTAAGTTCTTATTTCTCAATGTTTTATGTCTTGATATGGCAGGGTGTTTGACTTATAATTGAAGCTGTACTCAAAGAGCTAACTTTATAGCGCGATTCCAAAATGAGATGGAGCGAAAATGCTT
>CAYXBG010000093.1:0-6299 GCA_964463145.1 uncultured Acidobacteriota bacterium | reverse complement strand
GATTTCGGGGTCTGCTATGAAATGCTCGTTTTGTCGGCACACCGCACACCACACGAAACCGCAGAGTATGCAGCCAAAGCTGAGGAGCGTGGCATACAGGTCCTGATAGCTGCCGCCGGTATGGCCGCACATCTGGCCGGGGCCCTCGCCGCCCACTCCACACTACCCGTTCTGGGAATACCTTTGTCTGGTTCTAGCTTAAAAGGACTAGATGCCCTCCTGTCAACGGCCCAGATGCCGGGAGGAGTCCCGGTAGCAACCATGTCTCTCGGGAAAGCAGGAGCTAAAAACGCTGGTCTCTTTGCGGTTCAGATCCTATCTCGAAGCGATTCCACTTTAAATCAAAAGTTCAAGGACTACCGGAAAAAAATGCGTGAGAATATTCTTAGCATAAGCCTATAATGGAATTGAAAAGGAGCATAGCAGTCTGCCCCTGATTCTTCTCCACCTTTGGCCTAACCAAACATAATTTCAATGGAATATAACATCCCATGAAAGGACATCTCAGAGCTAATGAGGTCTAAGCCGCACCATTCCGAAGGCTTGTTAGAAAACGGGTTCGAGATGCCCGGGTACAGAATCATGATACCGATTTTGTGCTTTAGTGGGGGGGTCATTCTATTGCTTGTGTGGCTCCTTTATTACAAGGAGCCCGTCCAATACTATTCTGACCGCTTACTTTTCCTCCCAGGTCTCAATGCTGCCTTCAATGCGATAACAGTACTGTTTCTTGTGTCCGGATACCGGGCAATCCGGAGGGGGCAACGTGAGAAACATAGACGGTCTATGCTTTCGGCACTTTTTTTCTCAGCTTGCTTTTTCGTTGGCTACCTAATCCACCACTATCTACACGGGGATACATTGTTTCAGGGGACTGGCTTTGTACGCCCAGTGTACTTTTTCATTTTGATTACGCACATTACCCTTGCTGCGTTGGTACTTCCTTCACTTCCGACCGTAGTTTATTTCGCGTTGTCAGAGAAATTTCCCTCCCATAAAAAGATCGCCCGCATTGTATTACCAGTTTGGCTATATGTTTCCGCCACCGGGGTTATCATATATCTTATGCTCGAGTTTTTCCGGTCAGACTAGGCACGAGTTGTATCCACCAAATACTAGATCCAGCACTCTCCGATCTGGATACAGAGGATATTCGTGGAACGCCCCCCTACTTTTACAAGTCTCTTTTTCTCGCACAATCTCGAGCAATGATTGCGGCTCCAATCACTCCAGCATTGTCCCCTAGTTCGGTTCCGACTACTTTCACAGTCTTTAATTCCTCAGGAAAAACATTTACTGAGACCGACTGACTAACCCAGTCGGTCCAGAGATCTCCCATCTCAGTTGGTAGCCCACCCCCTAATACGACACAAGACAGACTAAGAGTCGTCACACAGTTGGCGGCTGCGATACCAACGGAATGAGCCGCATCGCGTAACACTCGTACGGTTAATTCATCTCCTGATTTTGCCGCCTTTGCGAGAGTTTTTGATTTAATTGCCGATAGCGATCCATTAACCAACTCTTTAATGATGCTGTACTCGCCTTCCTGAATGCGTTCGACTAGTGTTTTGACTACCGAAGTTCTGCTAGCGACCTCCTCGAGAGTTTCCCTGCTCGATCCGTTGCCAGGCAAGACTACGGTGTGTCCAATCTCACCGGCGGTTCCATGACAGCCGTAATATAGCTCACCATTAAGGATTAGTCCGCCACCCACACCAGTCCCATTCCATATACCCAGGACATCGGTAAATCCTCTACCTGCTCCTGCCTTTACTTCACCATAGACTGCAACATTGACATCATTATCCACCCAAACAGGCATTCCCAAAAGAGGTTCCAAAATGGCCCTAACATCTACGTGTCGCCACCCTAAATTTGGTGCATCCAGTGCAATACCTTTCTGGATGATCACCGGTGAGGGAACACCAATTCCGATGGCCAGGATATCGTCAAGTCCCAATCCTGCCTCTCCGATCACAGCAACCACATTTTTAGCAACTTTTTTCAGAATTCCGTCGGGACCTAATTCTTTCTTTGTCTTACTGCGACGGCAACTGACCACGCAGTTATTCTCGTTAACAACTGCCATACTCACGTTAGTTCCACCCAGGTCAATCCCAACGTGATGAGATGCTCTCTTGTTGGCAGTCATTTTAATTTCACTCTCATAGTTCTTTTACTTAAATCATCTCAGTATCTGTAGACAACGGCTTACCATAATTACTCCCTAACCGGACGGAATATGACGATTCATTTGACTTTCGATGAAGCCTACACCATGGTGACACAATGACCAGGCCGGATACAAAATCTGACTAGACTGTAAAAACCATGACGGCACCTTCTCCGATTTCCCGAAAGTGGTTTGCTGCTGCGCTGACCCTTCCGCTTTTCATTGTGTGGAGTAACAGCTTTGTCGCTATCGGGTTTTTGGTCGGAGCCGAAGGAACTCCCGCCAGATTCGACTACATTGAGTACAGTGTAGCGAGATATGTTACAGCGGGAATTATCTGTGGGCTGTACTGTCTCATCTGGAGACTCCGTGAATCCTTGCAGATTATAGCTAAACATTGGGGACGCCTTCTCCTATGTGGATTCGTAATGGTTCCAGGTTACAACTTGTCCCTGGCCTATGCACAGGCAAACGGAGTAAGTGCATCCGTTGCCTCACTGACAACCGCTTTAAACCCTCTGTTTACGATGGTTCTGTCAGTACTGTTTTTGCAAGAAAAAATCCGCTCAAAACACTTTCTCGGTTTTTCCGTTGCCTTCTTGGGTATGCTCACGATTGGATCTGCAGAACGTCCAAATTCTTCTATTCCCTACAACCTAGCCCTCGTGTTGGTCTCAACTGCACCTCTCTCGTGGGCCATCCTTTCAGTGGCAACTAAGGCTATTTCTAAGCAAGTATCCCCGATCCTATGGACATTGTTGAGTATCGGGTTCGGGGGAGCAATGCTCTTGCCCTTTGCTGGAAAAGAATCCGTCTACTCATTAATACAACTGGATCAGGCCGGCTGGCTGGCTCTCTCCTATCTCATCGTTCTATGTACCATCGCTGGTTTTTTGGCGTGGATCTGGCTTCTTCAACACTTTTCAGCTACTTCGATGGGATTCACGGTGTTTCTTAACCCACCGCTAACTGCGTTTTCCAAAATGCTATTATCAGCATTTTTCCCTGCGGTCTTTATCTTCCAAATCCAGCCAAGGGAATGGATCGGAGGAAGCATCGTCCTTCTAGGAATGGCTATTGCCTTGGTCGGAAAACAATCATTTTCTCCCCGGTCCACGAACCGCCACCAAACCGGAGACAATGCTTAGGGCTATTTCGTCAGGCCCCTGAGCACCTATGTCTAGGCCAATGGGGGCATCGATACGGGCGATATCACTCGCATCGAGCTTTTGTCCTTGATTGACAATGTGTCGTTTAATCTTTTCGAATCGACTCTCAGGACCGAGAAGGCCGACGTAATGGACACGAGCATCCAGGGCCGTTTTAAGTGCCACAGCGTCTCTCCCTAAATGATGCTGCATAATAACTACATAATCTTGTTTTACAAGATCGACGCCGGAATATTCTTCCGGCGTCGAATGATTAAGATTGGCGGCCGGAAAACGTTTTTGGGTGGCTAGTCCTTGTCGGGCATCCACAATCAAGACCTTGAAACCAATCTTCTCTGCTAAATTTGCTACGGGTATCGCATCTTCACCAGCCCCGAAGACAACCAACCTCGGAGGGGGCCATACGACGTCAATCAGAACTCGAGTTGGGCCGATTTTGATGTCTCTGGAAACAGATTCTGGTTGTTTCATAAGATTTCTCAACTCAGACCTCAGTCGTGAATCGAACTCAGAATTGCCAGTCGTGCCAATACTCTCTCCCGTATCCAAAGTTATCAGAGTGCTTCCTTGGTGAATACTAGGGCTGTCAGTCTCATAGATAACTACCCTTCCAACGACTTCCTCTTTCTCGATAGCATGTACCCAAGAAGACCAGCTCTGATCTTGGCAAACCGGCTCGAGATAAACACCTACTACCCCTCCACAACCCATTCCTAGACCCCATACCGAGTCATCCTTTAGATCGAACCAACGTAATATGCCTTTACGCGTTTCTAACGTTTTTGCTATTTCCACAATTGCGGGTTCCAGACAGCCACCAGAAATCATACCCAGATAGGCCTGGTTAGAATCTACAAGTAAGACTGCTCCAGGAGCACGATAGGAAGAACCTTCGACACTAACAACTGTAGCGAGAACCGGAATCTTTTTATCTGACCATTCACTTTGAATAACTGCCAGAATCTTGTTCACACTCAATTCTTCCCCTCCGACCTTAGACGCAATTTTTGTGCGAGAGCCTTATAGTCGTCCAGGGTATCGATATCCAATAGTGGCAAATCATTCTCCAAAACAACAGCATCAACCATTGCGGGATAGCGTTCTATTAATACTCTGCCACCAGCTTCACCCTTAAGTTCCCGTAACTCACTAAACATGCTTCTATCAAAAATTACGGGTGATCCTGGCGTGTCCATAAAAAAGGGAACCACAATAGGGGATAAGTTCTGCTGGTATCGAGTTATAATTCTGTCAATCACTTCACAAGAAAGAAAAGGCTGATCAGCTGTCAAAAACATAACAGCCTGCGAATGCTCTTCTATGCAATCAAGACCCACTTGGATGGAGCCGCTGATGCCTGATTTGTACCGCATGTTCTCGCAAAAGCGCACGTCTAATCCCCTCAGAGAGTCAGAGATCTCCTTTTTCTTATACCCAACCACTACCACTACATCTCTCAAGATCGATTGACAGGCCTGCTGAGTGACACGTCGAAGCAATGCCTCTCCATCAAATTTCTCTAATTGCTTGGTGGCTTCCCCGAATCGCCTGGAAATCCCAGCTGCCAAAATGACACCAGTAACAACACCGGTACCAGGGGCTACTTTTACACTAGTGTGAACCATTGTTCTGTTTACTCTCAGAATGCCGAATCTGATATACCTTTTAGACCTGAGCGCTCTATTCTAGACAGATCCTCTAAAACGAATTTCAGCTGTTCTAGGCTAGCCAAGTTGTGAACGGGTAAAAAGTGGTCCACAAATTCCTTTGGTTAGTGGACGGTATCCAGGAGAACCTAAAAGGGGATTAAGCCAGATAAGTCTATAGCAACTTCGGCGCAGTCTACCCATTTCCCTCGCCAGAAGTGCGACATCACCTCGATCCCAACCATCACTCACAATCATCACAATAGGAGATTTGGTTAAAACCCTCTGCCCCCATTCGAAATTAAATGCTTTAAGAGCGGCCCCTATTCGGGTGCCACTACCCCAATCAGTAAGAGAGTTGGTCAAACGCTGGATAGCCAAGTTCATATCCCGGTGACCCAAGCTATAAGTAATACGGGTCAATCTGGTACTGAATGCAAACGCTTCTACCTGGGGAAGCCCTTTCCCCAATACAAAGGCAAACTGAAAAAGGATACGCGTGTAGGATTCCATGGACCCACTAATATCGCAGAGCAACACAACAGGGCGTAACTTCCTTTTTCGAGTTTTGAGAGAAATCTTAAGTGGGAAACCACCCGATTTTAGACTGGCCCGCCAAGTACGCCTCATATCTATCTTCGCCCCATGCACACTTTTTGCACTGCGACGAGTCAGACGTAAAGGAGGACTCCAGCGCAGATCTTTGAGAAACGCCTCTACTTCTTTTAATTCCTGATCGGTTAACTTTGCGAAATCTGTGTATCTGAGACGCTCGACAGCACTATAACGTCGCCAAGTCGGCAACAACTCCTCCATCTCTACGTCCTCATCATCCCCGACTGAATCATTTTTTGGTGCTTCGACGGCATCGCTTCTAGCTCTTTGTATCAGCTGGCCCAGTTCCAGTGATGTTTCATTAGATGGAACAGCTTGCCAGAAAAGATCGAAAAGTGCGTTGAACATTTTAATATCAGAGTGACGTTGGATAAGGGTCGCCCTGAGAAGGGACCGGACATCCTCACGTTTCCTGAAATCTATAGAGGAAAAGGCTTCGACCAGAGTCAAAATCTGTGCTGTCGTCACCACCAATCCCGAAGAGCGTAAAAACCTAGGGAAAAGTAGAAGATTCCGGAGAAACAAGTCGGCTTGAGAGTTTTCAGTATTTCCCAATATCCGAGCTCTCATTTTTTCAATAGCCGCGCTGCAACTCCGTCGCGCGCCATTTCAAGATCATCTCGATATTTAAGTAACGCTCCAAGTGTGTCTTCTAGTACCGCCTCACTGATCTGTTTTTGATTCATAGCAACC
>CAYXBG010000092.1:0-6341 GCA_964463145.1 uncultured Acidobacteriota bacterium | reverse complement strand
CAGGTCGTCAATATCAGAATCCTTAGAGCTTTCTAAAATCGTTCGAGAGGCGTCTCGTTTCACGTCACTTTCAAGAGCCCCTAAAGCAGACAATACTCCGGGGTTGACAGGAATCACAATTTGAGGAATTAAGAGCGTACGCGCCAGATCACAGACGTGCAGCCCTCCTGCACCACCGTAGCTTACAAGAGTGAAATCACGTGTGTCATATCCCCTCTCAAGAGAAGACATCCGAATTGCTCGTTCCATTTGACCGGCGACAATGGTGCGGATTCCTGAGGCTATAGTTTCCGGAGCACAGGCTGTCCCTGAAGTAGCTTCCATTTCATCTGCCAATCTTTTCAGACGAGACCCAATTCTGTTGGGGGCGAGCTGAAACTCACCTCCTAAAAACCATTCTGGATGAATCAGGCCAAGGTATAAATTGGCATCCGTAACGGTTACCTGATCACCTTTACCGTAACAGACGGGCCCTGGATCGGCTCCAGCGCTTTCGGGCCCTACCTTCAGTAATCCTCCAGGATCCACACTAGCTATCGAACCACCACCAGCTCCGACGGATTGAATATCAATCATCTGAACCGGAATCGGCAAACCTCCAATTTGAGCTTCTTTGGTCAACGGTATTTGCCCATCACACAAGCACACATCTGTGGAGGTCCCACCCATGTCGAATGTGATTACTTTTTCAAGATCAATACGCCGGGCCAGCTGCATCGCACCAACAACACCTGCAGCTGGTCCAGAAGCGATAGTACGGATTGGTTCTCTTGAAGCTCTTCCCGCAGATATGGCTCCTCCATTTGACTGCATAACAGTAAGATTCCCGCTTTGGATTAACGGATCATCCTCGAGTCCCTGCAGATACGACAAAACGATTGGCATCAAGTAAGCGTTAATCACGGTAGCCGAAGTTCGCTCGAACTCTCGGAACTCCGGAAGGATCTCGTGAGACAAAGATATAGGGATATCCAGTTCCTGCAATGCTTCAGCAACTTTTTTTTCAGGAGCGGAATTTAGATAACTATACAAAAGAGTCACGGCAATACTTTGTGGCTGAAGCTGATCTATGCGTCCTTTCAGCCACTCTAGGCTCTTCCCCTCCAGCCCAATCAATTTTCGGCCGCTCCAGGATGTGCGCTCCCTGATCCCGATTCTGTGACTCCGAGGGACTAAAGATTGGGGGCGTGAAGCAGTTAATGAATACAACTGAGGGCGGTTCTGTCGACCGATTTCGATGATATCTTCAAAGCCCTGATTGGTCAAAAGGGCTACCGTCGCTCCTTTGCGCTCAAGAACTGCATTCGTACCTACAGTTGAACCAAGTTGAACTAGAGGGTTTTCACCCTCGATCATTTCAAGTCCTTTTGAAACTGCTAGTCCTGGAGCTTTGGGGGTCGATGGCACCTTGAAAATCGAGATTTCACTTCCGTCAACAACGACAAAATCGGTGAACGTACCACCCGTGTCCACACCTATCCTCAGCGTTACTTCTTCCCCATTTTGTTGACTGGGCTCGGATTCTTCTTTTGGATCTGATGCTCGGCGAAAGAAACGCAAAGATAACTCCGGACTGTATTCTGGGTCGAAGTGGCTCACCTACAAGTGCCGCGAAACAACCCAGCTAAAATGCTACAATACACGACCGATCAGAGCCCATCAACTATCACCCAGAAGAGCTATTCGGAAGGCTGATAGGCTAGGGTTGCCGTCGGGAAGTGAACTCAAGGACATACTCGAGATGGCAAAAGGGACACTGCTCCGCAAAATCTACTGGACCTTGGCTGGCTTATCAGCTTTCATTCTGGCTTTTCTAGTCAGTGTTACTTTCCTAAATCCAAGCTCTGTAGGCAACGCCGATTTCGTCGAGAACATCAACCTATGGGCCTTTATCTGGACCGTCAACACTGTCCTCCTTCTTGCGCTGTGTTTCATGCTTGCCCGAGACTTGATCAAACTCTATTTCGAGCATCAGTCAAAGAAACTTGGGACGCGAATAAAAAGCAAATTGATAATCACGTTCACAATTTTCTCTTTGTTCCCAGCCCTGTTAATGTCCTTTGTTGCTTTCGGACTTATCAATAGCAATCTACGACTTTGGTTCACGTCTCCATCTGAAAAACTACTAACATCTTCAGAAAAAGTGGTCGAAACTTACTACGAGCAAAACCAATCCCTCCTACTGTACAAAACTCAGCTGGTCGCCTCGCTCATCAATCCATCAACACTGCAATGGGCCCCTGAAGGGTCAGCCCCAGATCTCCCCGAGATTCAGGGACTGGCTATCTTCGATCCCCGAGGCACCCTTACTTTACAGGACCGGTGGAGAGAAGAAGATACAACTGACCTCTTAAAGCAGGTACTCGAAGGTAGTCAAGCCTATTCTCGCAGGAGAGGTCATGAAATTGGGCGAGCGGATGTTGATTTGATTTTGACTGGGTGTCCCATCAGAAATAGCAACCAGGAGATTGTAGGAGCAGTATTGGCCCAACATGTCGTCCCAGAAAGCGTTGAGTTCAATGCGCTGGAGGCCGCAAATGCACGCACAAAGTTCAATGACCTCAAAGATTCCTTGAGACAGGTCCAACTAAATTACTTCCTGATCCTTGCAATGACGACCTTGATGGTAATCTCCGGTTTTGTCTGGCTTGGCACTTACATCGCCCGAAAAATAACTGTCCCCCTCGAAGGTTTAGCCGAGGGCGCAGATCAACTTTCCCAAGGCAATCTAGATCATCGGGTCAACGTCGCTGCAGTTGATGAACTCGGTGTTCTAGTGGACTCTTTCAATACTATGGCCGGTGACATTCGCAATAGTCGACGGCAATTGGAAAAGAAAAATACCGAATTGAGAACTGCAAACGCAGAACTCCAAGAAGGACGGAGCTACACAGAACATATATTGCAAAACATTGGCACCGGAGTACTTAGTATCGACCAGAAAGACACCGTACAAACAGTCAATCAGGCAGCTCTGCGGATCTTGAAAATGAGTAATTCTGAAGTCGTGGGGCATCAGATTGGATCACTCGTAGGAGAAACCTTCCTGGAGCAACTCCAGGAAATGAAGAAGCGGGCCAAACTGTACGGTTCGTATCGTAGAGAGCTCGTTCTCGAACGAGGTGAATTTCAAACGTACATAGCCGCTACGGTGACCATTAGCCCGCAGCCGCTCCTGAACAATCAAGAATTTCTTGTGGTGATCGACGAGCTCAACGAATTGATCCGAGCCGAAAAGTTTGCTGCTTGGCAAGAGGTCGCGCGTAGGTTGGCTCACGAGATCAAGAACCCGCTTACCCCAATCCAGCTTTCAGCCGAGCGCATCCTTAAACGATTCGAAACACTGCAACTGTCAGACAAAACAGCAGTTGGGAACTTTCGGGAAATTCTAGAGGACGGTGTCCGGATGATTAGTACAGAAGGACAGAACCTGAAATCACTGGTCCAGGAGTTCTCCCGTTTCGCTAGGCTACCCATCAGTAAACCCGTCGACACAATACTGCATCATCTAATCGATGAGACTCTTAAAATGTATGATGAAGCCTTAAAAGGCGTTCAAGTGGATCGCTCCTTCGATAGCCAAGTCAGCAAAGTTCTTGTCGATCCTGAACAAATCCGAAGGGTTTTCGTTAATTTGATAGATAATGCAATGGATGCGTTATCAGACACTGAGAGTGGACGTCGACTATCAATCTCAACAAGACTGAACACTCGCAAACAATCTGTTGCGATCGAGTTCCGCGACAATGGCGGAGGTATTCCACCGGAAGATTACGAAAATCTTTTCCTGCCCTATTTTTCAACAAAAAAAAAGGGTACTGGGCTAGGCCTGGCTATCGTCCAACGTATTATCAACGATCACAATGGTTATATCCGGGCAGAACCCAACTTTCCCAATGGCATGTGTTTCACCATGGAAATTCCCATTTCTGGAACCAGGGCCAATCCTGAAGTCTTCTCATGAAAGTAAAAATACTGGTCGTTGACGACGAGAAAAATGTGCGCCGCTCAATTTGTGGCATTCTGGAGGATGCCGGCTACGAAGTTTTTAGCGCGAGGTCGGGAGAGGAGTGTTTGGAACTCCTGCAAAAGACACCCTTCGATTTAGTTTTCTTGGATGTGTGGCTTCCAGGAAAGAACGGACTAGAGGTCCTTGCCGAAATAAAAAGGCAGACACCCCAACAATACGTGCTCATCATCTCCGGGCATGGAACCATTGGCAGTGCTGTTAGGGCCACCAAGCTAGGCGCTTTTGATTTTATTGAAAAACCGCTGTCCGGCGAGAAAATTTTACTCGTTCTTGAGCATGCCTTGAGACAGAGGCAGTTGGAAGCTGAAAATCAGAATCTGAGAGATCTACTGCGACAAGAGACAGTCATGATCGGCTCCTCGGTACCAATGCAGGCTCTTCGCCAACAGATCCAATTTGCCGGGCCAACAGAAGCTAGGATACTTATCTATGGGGAAAATGGCACTGGTAAAGAACTAGTGTCGCGGCTCTTGCATCTGTCAAGCCAACGCCGAGACCAGGCGTTCGAAGATGTTAATTGCGCAGCGATCCCTGAGGACTTGATAGAAAGTGAGCTCTTCGGCAATACCCAAGGAGCTTTCACAGGCGCCACAGAAAGCCGTAAAGGCAAGTTTGAACTTGCCGATGAGGGCACTTTATTCCTGGATGAAGTTGGGGATATGAGCTTGAAAACCCAAGCTAAGGTTCTGCGCGTACTCGACGATCTACGCTTTCATCCCTTAGGTAGCGATACTGCAGTTGAGGTGGATGTTCGAGTGATTGCAGCTACAAATAAAAATCTGGAAAAAGAAATTTCCGAGGGGCGTTTCCGGGAAGACCTCTTTTTTCGACTAAACGTCATCCCATTTGAAGTGCCTCCTCTCCGTCAACGTAGTGAGGACATCAAGGACTTAGTCGACCATTTTCTTGTTCACTTTGCCCGGCGCAATGGCAAACCTACAAAAAGGATCAAGCTGGATGTTGTCAATAAACTGCGTGAATATCATTGGCCGGGAAATGTGCGCGAGCTGCGCAATATCATTGAGCGAATCGTTATCATGGAGCCGGGCAACGAAGTTCACCTGCATCACCTACCTAAAGCAATCCAGGCTGCAACCCCGATCGATGATGCAAATCCGCTAACCTTCCAGGAAGCCAAGTTAGAGTTCGAAAGGAAATTCCTGCAAGAACGCCTGCTGGAGAATAATTGGAACATAACCAGTACGGCTTTGACTGTCGGGATGGGCCGCACATCACTTCATAGGAAAATCAAAGCCCTCAAGATTCGTCCAAAGTAATTTCCAATGGCTAATCACATCGAATCTTTTCTTGATCATCTCAAGTTCGAAAAAAACTACTCTCCCCACACACTGAAAAATTATTCACGCGATCTTTGTGAGTTCTCATCTTATCTCCAGGTAGAGAAAAACGAGGACCTCCCTCTAGAAGTAATCGACCACATCACCATACGTGATTTCCTCGGGCATCTAGTCAGCAAAGGAAACCAAAAATCCTCGACAGCTAGAAAACTCTCCACCTTGCGATCGTTTTTCCGCTTTATGAACCAACTAGGCTTAGTCAAGTCCAACCCAGCCAAACTAGTCTCACTCCCTCGGCAACCTAAAAGACATCCTCACTGTCTTAGTATTCAACAAGTAGAAGAGCTACTACAGTTGCCGAATGCTGCCACTGACCGAGGTAAGCGTGACTTGGCCATCCTAGAACTACTATATGGAACTGGCATGAGAGTAGGGGAGCTGGTCAACCTGAACCTCTCAAGCCTCTCCATCGGGGAAGGACTGGTCCGTATCCGCGGGAAAGGAAAAAAGGAAAGAATCGTTCCTTTCGGAAGACCAGCACGGCAAGCCCTTCGTACTTACTTAATCATGAGAACCGCCCTGATACAGAAAAAAACTACCTTGCAAACCCCTGAGGCCCTTTTCCTGAATCTTCGAGGTGGGCGACTCACAACACGGTCTATACAACGTTTACTGAAGCAATATGTAAGCCAATCATCTCTTCCCATGGCTGCTCACCCGCACATGCTGCGCCACTCATTTGCGACTCACCTGCTTAACAACGGTGCGGATTTAAGAACTATTCAAGAGTTACTGGGACATGCCAGTCTCTCGACAACACAACGCTACACGCATCTTTCGGTTGAGACTCTTATTAAAGTCTACAAATCGGCCCACCCGAAGGCCTAAGAGACCTGCACGGAGACCTAAGAGGAACGTAGATACAAGTTTACTTACAGGGCTCTTTTTGTTACCTTTTCCTCTTTCTACGCTTAGATTTAAGTAGAATTAGACTGTGACTCTTAACGCGGACA
>CAYXBG010000091.1:0-6392 GCA_964463145.1 uncultured Acidobacteriota bacterium | reverse complement strand
AAGGGACTACATTAAAGGTTTTAACATGCCAGTTGTTAAATTAACTGCTTGCTTGAAACGCTACTGTACCGATTGGCAAGAGAATGAAATTTATACCTTCATTGAAACTCTTGTTGATTCAATTCCTAGTACCGACAAAAAACATAAAAACAAGAGAACAAAAAATGAATCCGAAAAGAGAAGTTATTGATTACGGAGCTATCGCTCTTATAGCAACGGAGGAGTAGGAAGAATAGAGATGAATCGTTCCAGTACTGTGAGATCTGAAAATTTCGAGAATGCCCTCGAGCGATTTGAAGCTATTGACTGTGAGGATCCTCGTAAGATAGAGAAAGATGGCAATGAAATTGCCTGGTCATTGCTCTATCATCGACGGCTTCAGTATTGGGTCGAGCAGCTCTCAGAAAACCCTTCGGAAGCACTACTTCTAGCGGCTCGTTGCCAACACATCCGGAGATGGGAGATTGCCCGAAAAACCTACCCAATGGATCGATCTGGGTACCAGAAGTGGAGGCGCAGACTTGCCAGACACCATGCCGAACAAGCGGAAATTGTTCTAAAGGCTGCGGGGTATGGTGGATCCGTTATCCAAAGGGTTCAGGAGCTAGTCCAGAAGGTGCGTCTTAAGCTGGATCCTGAAGTGCAACTTTTAGAAGACGCCATTTGTTTGCTCTTTCTGGAGATCGAATACGAGGAATTTTTAAAGAAACATAGTGAAGAAAAGGTCGTAAATATTTTGCGTAAAACCTGGCACAAAATGTCTCCTGTTGGCCATGGTGCAGCACAGTCTGTAGTGTCAAGCCTTTCCGGAGAGGCTCGCAGGCTAGTAACTGCTGCGACTAGCACTTAGTAGTTCCGTTTTGAGAGATTAACGTCGGTTACCCTAGTCAATTAAAAGGAAGCGAAATGAAAACTTGGAAGGAAGAACTTAACGGGCGCATCGATTCTGAACTGAGCAAGGAGATCGATGTATTTGAGACTCAGATCAAACTAAGATTCCAAGGACAGATGGATGAGAAAGTCTTTGCTGAAAGTCGTTTGCGCAGAGGTGTCTATGGGCAGCGTTATGACAATGGTAGTCGTCACGATGGGATCCGTAGGCAGACCCTCGACTATCCTAGCGGAGATTCTGTCAAGGGTCCTGAAACTCTTTGGGATGCTCCTGGGATGCAGCGTATTAAGATTCCTTTCGGTGGAGTGACTCCCGATCAGCTAGATGTTCTCGCTGATTTAGCAGAGGAGTACAGCGGTGGAGTAGCTCATATAACAACGCGGCAGGATTTCCAGTTGCATTTTGTGCATATAGAGGACACACCGTCGATGATGAGAAGGTTGGCCTCGGTGGGCATTACAACTCGTGAAGCTTGTGGTAACAGTGTTCGTAATGTTACTGCCTGTCCTCTGGCGGGTGTTTGTCAGGGAGAGGTTTTCGATGTCACACCCTATTCCCGAGGTATGCACGAGTTTTTGCTAGGACACCCCGATACACAAGATTTTGGACGTAAGTTTAAAGTGGCTTTTTCGGGGTGTAGGGGTGAAGCTTGCGGTCTTGCCAAAATGCACGATCTAGGCCTTATTGCTGCGGTGCGTGTTGAAGACGGAATAGAGCGCCGTGGCTTTGAATGCTATGTTGGAGGTGGTCTCGGAGCAGTCCCACATCAGGCGACACTGTTGGATGAATTTTTGCCTGTAGAGGAACTCCTTCCCACTGCTCAAGCAATCGCACGTATTTTTGCGCGTCTTGGCGAGAAAGAGAATAGGTCCAGAGCTCGGTTTAAATTCTTGGTTGCGAAACTGGGTATTGATGAATTCCGAAGGCTACTTAAAGAAGAACGAGCACAGATGCCTCAAGCCAGGGATTGGTCTATCCATTCTGAAGACGAGCGTGAGTTTTCAAAAGAATCTCGTGAATTGGTTCGATTGGATCTGGAAGAGGCGTTGCCGGGGTTCAAGGTATGGTATCAGGCTAATGTTTCTTTGCAGAGGCAGCAAGGATTTGGCACAGTTGCTATTGCACTGCCATTGGGAGATATATCTAGTTCACAGCTCCGGGCTGTTGGGGAGATTGCGAGACGTTATAGCCAGGACCAACTGCGGACAACGGTAGAACAAAATATCCTTCTGCGCTGGGTCGAGCTGACGGACCTACTCGAGATATACAAAGAACTAAACAAGATCGGATTGGCCAATCCAGTGGCAGGGACAATAGCAGATGTGACAGCTTGCCCGGGTACAGACACGTGCAAGCTAGGGATCGCCTCATCGCGAGGTCTTGCTGCTGAGATAAGGAAAAGGCTCTCCAATAAATCACTTGAATTGGATGAGGCTGTAACTGATTTAAGAATCAAGATCAGCGGATGTTTTAATTCCTGTGGGCAACACCATGTAGCAGATCTAGGTTTCTATGGGACCAGCCGAACCGTTAGCAATCGTAAGGTCCCTCATTTCCAAGTCGTATTGGGTGGGAGCTGGGGTGACAATGCAGGTGCTTACGGAATGGGGATTGGTTCAGTACCCTCGCGTTCGATACCACTTGTTATAGAGCGCATTACTGGTCGATATGTTGAGGACAGGGTCAGCGAAGAGCCTTTCAAGGACTTTGTGGGGAGGATTGGGAAGAAGGATCTTCGTGGCATGATACAGGACCTTACGAAGGTTCCGACATATGAAGAGGATCCTAAGTTTTATTCTGATTGGGGAGATCCTCGTGAATTTAGTATGGGCGATATGGGGATAGGTGAATGTGCGGGTGAAGTGGTCTCGCTCATAGATTTCGATTTAGCTGAAGCCGAAAGACTCTTGTTTGAAGCTCAGGTGAGTCTAGATGAAGGAAATGTGGTAGCCGCGAGTAAGAGTAGTTTTGAGGCCATGGTTCAAGCTGCCAAAGGGCTTGTTAAAACTGAGTTTTTGGACGTCCCTAACGAAACAGGAACTATCGTAAGGGAATTCAAGAAGCGCTTTTATGATACCAAGATTTTTTTCGACCGATTCGCAAAAGGGAAGTTTGCTAATTACTTATTAAGGCGACATACACAGCCAGAAGAAGATCACGCTGATGGTTCGAGGCAGTTGGTCGAAGAGGCGCAACTTTTTATTGAGGCGGCACATTCATGTTATGCCAAAATTGCCGAGAGCCGTATGGTCGATTCATCAGTACCGATTTCCTCTCAGCGTGACAAAGGTATTGTAGGGGCCGACCAATGAATTGGAATAAGCTTGGGATTCGGCTGAAAATTGTCCCCCCTGAGAGTTTAGTAGTATCGGAGTATATCCCCGTTTTCCATAGATGGATCCAAGAGCAGGTTTTTGAAGATCATCTGTTAATAGATGTTCACAACTATAGCCATGTCAAAGATGGTCCAGGGATTTTGTTGGTGGCTCACGAGGGCCAATTCAGCCTAAGTTTTGATGAGTTTAAACCGGCTTTTTCCTATGTACGCAGGCGTCCCTTTGATTTGGAGATAAAGCCACAAGAATGTCTGCGCAAAGTGTTTAAAACAGTTCTGTCTGCGGCTTCCATGCTTGAGAGTGAGGCGATTGCGTTTATGGATGTTCAGTTTGATGTCCTAGTAAACGACAGACTTAATACGTCCAGTGTTGACGATGTTACTCAACTCGAAACGGTTCTTTCCGATTTCCTGCAACAGCATTTTAAGGGAATTGATTTTTCAATCGAACATTCACAAGACCCATCAGAAAGATTAACGCTGGTCTTGGACAGTACAAACGGTTCAATGAACGTTAATTATCTGCTGGAGAGACTTACTTAACCTGACTAATTACGAGGACGACAGCATGACAAAAGTTTTGCAACTCGAAATCAATGGAGCGGAAAACCAAGCAAAAGGTAATGAGATGGAAAAGCAAGGCCTTCCAGAGTGGCTGGACAACCAGCACCTAGACCATCCACAAAGTTTGATCGCAGTCGTACTCAAACATTTTGAGCCTGGACAGATCACGTTGTCGACTGGTTTCGGGATGGAAGGCTGTGCTCTTGTCGAGATGGTGTCTCGATTGAAGGTCCAGCTCGAGGTTGTCTATATGGATACAGCATTTTTCTTCCCAGAGACTTATGCTCTGATCGATGAGATGAAGGAGCATTATCCAGATTTGAGATTCGTTAATGCAGGTACTCATTTGACTCCGCAGCAGCAAGAGGAGGGATATGGGGAAAAACTTTGGGAACGCGATCCCGACGTGTGTTGTCTTTTGCGTAAAGTTCTTCCCATGAAGGAGGTTTTGAAAGATTCTCAGGTGTGGTTGACGGGCCTACGAAGAGATCAATCTTCACATCGTAAGAATTTGAGCAAGGTCGAGTGGGAACATAATCACGAGCTTTGGAAGATCTCACCCTTGGCGGACTGGACACGCAGTCAGATCTGGGAATACATACAGGAACACGATGTCCCTCACAATAAACTTCACAAAAAGGGATATCCTTCCATAGGTTGTATGCAGTGCACCAAGCATGTTCCGGGTGCTTCTATGAGTGACTATTCCAGGGAAGGTCGTTGGGCTGGACTTTCTAAAACCGAGTGTGGCTTGCATGTGAAAAGTGGCGAGAAAGTGGGGGGGTAATGAGCCGCCGAAATGTGAGGATTTCTGTCATCTTAGCTTCTCACGGTTCTCGAGGACGTCAGGTTGACGATCTGATGGCTTCTATTGCTCGAGAACTTAGGGATGAACCTGGGGTAGGAGAAGTTCTGCTGGCTTTTCACCAAGGTAGTCCGACTTTTGAGGATGTACTTGGACTTGTGTCGGGTGACTTGGCCTTGGTGGTGCCTGTTTTTATGGCGGAGGGGTACTATACCCACCAGGTTCTCCGACCTCAAATTCTCAGGCATCCGAGAGCTTCTGAGCTAGACCTGTGGATGAGTCCTGCTTTGGGAAGTCATGATCTTATGCGAGCCTTGTTATTAGAACGATGTAGGACGATTCTAAGAACATCTAGATGGGATCCTCATAAGACAGCTGTGGTTATTCTTGGGCACGGGACTCCTCGTTCATCCTCGAGTTCTTTGACAACAGTGGCTGCGGCTGCGGAGCTGGAAAACCAACAGGTGAGCAGTACTGTAATACCCGCTTTCATTTCCGATACCCCCACTCCTCAGGAATCTCTTGAGGGAGTAAATGTAGAGCAGGTTCTGATTGTGCCTTTTCTTTTGGGCGGCGGACTTCACGCTGAGGAAGTAGCGGAAATATGTGGGATTGAATCGTTGGGTTATGGAGAAGAAAACGGATTACGTTGGATAGATGAAAGAGGACGTCTTTACCAGATTGATAATCCGATAGGGTTAAATCCTGAGATCACTTCCATTATTCACCAACTAGTACGCGAGAGGACTGCTTGGATATCTCTAGAATCCTCGGAAAGATTGTTAAATGTCAAATAGAGGCGAGGTGGCGCTGGTAGGAGCGGGTCCTGGAGATGCAGATCTAATTACGGTTAAAGGATTAGCACAGCTGCAAAGAGCTGATGTTGTCGTGCACGATAGGCTAATCAATTTGCAATTACTCGATCAGATCCCCGAAGGGTGCGAGGTTATTCCAGTGGGAAAGACACCTGGTGGCCCGGCCACTTCACAGGACAAGATCAATCAAATATTGCTCGAAAAAGCAAGGCTTGGAAAGCGTGTGGTTCGGCTTAAGGGAGGAGATCCTTTTGTGTTCGGACGTGGGGGAGAGGAACTACAAATATGTCTAAGTGAAGGGATCTCCTGCCAGGTAGTGCCTGGTGTTAGCAGTGCTATTGCTGCACCGGCAAGTATTGGAATTCCTGTCACTCACCGCGAGGTGGCACGAAGTTGCACTATTATCACAGGGCATTCCGAAGACTTGGATTATGGTGCATTGGTGCGGCTGGATACGCTTATTGTCCTGATGGGATATGCGCATTTATCAGGGATTTGCCATGGCCTGATCGAAGCTGGTAAGAGGAGTGATACTGCCGCCGCTGTTGTCGAACAGGCAACCACGACAAAGCAGAAGTCGGTTTTTGCTGACTTGGAATCTATCGCCGATAGAGTGAAGGCAGAGTCACTGACAGCACCTTTGGTTCTCATAATAGGAGAGGTTGTGAAAATGGGAGAACTTTCGGTAGTCCTTGCTGAAATTGGGGCCCATGAATCAGGGGAGATATGATGCCTACAGGAACGCTCAGGACTAATCAAAGTGCCCTTTTGTGTAGTATAGGGAACACCCCTTTAGTTCAAATTACACAGGTGTTCCAATCCGAGAAGATACGGATTTTTGCTAAGTGTGAATGGTTTAATCCGGGAGGTTCAGTAAAGGACCGTGCAGCGGCGAATATCATTAGTGAAGCTGAGAAGTCGGGACGGCTGTCTCCCGGGAAAATAATACTTGATGCTACGAGCGGAAATACTGGAATTGCC